>PWTE01000054.1 GCA_003563915.1 Nitriliruptoraceae bacterium | reverse complement strand
CGGTGCGGCTGCCGAGGGCCACGCTGAGGCAGGCCAGCACGCAGGTGGGCCGCCTCCGTCTGCGGCGGCCCAGGTGCCGCCGTCACGCCGCTCCGGCACGCCACAACCCGTGTCGAGCACGCCGCCGAAGCCGGCCCGACCGCCGGCTGAACCGACGACGTCACCGGCCGGACCGTCGGCGTCGCCGACGACGCCCACGCCGGCCCGCTCGGCGCAGCCGAGGGTGGCGCCACGCGACGGTGCCGACCGGAAGCCAGGATCGTGACCGGCGCCCAGCCCGATGGCGGGTTCGAGGTGACGCCGGTGAAGTTCTCGCGGCTCGCCTGCCGTGGGTTGCTGCTGGGCCTGTCGGTGCCACAGGTGGTGAGCCTGTCGGTCGCGGTCGTGGTGTTCGTGACCAGCTTGTATCTCGATGGCGGTGCGGTGCTGTGGTGGAGCGCGCCGATCTGGGTGGGCGCGGCGGCGGTGACGTGGCTGCCGATCGGCGGGCGCAAGGTGGTCGAGTGGATCCCCGTGGCGTTGCATTGGGCCTGGAGGGTCGTGGCGCATCAGACGGTTTACCGGCGTCGGATCCTCACACCGCGGCCGGCCGGCACGCTCGCGTTGCCCGGTGATGCGGCGGCGATGCGCCAGTACCTCGATCCGGAGACCGGTGCGGTGCTGGTCCACGACCCGCACCACCAGCGGCTGATCGCGATCGCCGAGATCACCCACCGCTCGTTCGTGCTGCTCGACGCGGCCGAGCAGCAACGCCGGGTCGATGGCTGGGGGCGGGTGCTGTCAAGCACCTGCCGTTCCACCCGGCTCGCACGGTTGCAGGTGCTGGAACGCCCCCTGCCCGACTCCGGCTCCGGTCTGGCACGGTGGTGGGCGGAGCACGGCACCGACGACGGCTCGTGGGTGGCCCGTACCTACGCTGAGCTGATCGGCCGTGCCGGCCCGGCCGCCGAACGTCACGTCACCACGATCTCGCTCGCGCTCGACATCAAGACCGCCGCCCGGACGATCCGCACCGCCGGGGGCGGGCTGCGCGGCGCGGCGACGGTGCTGCGCCAACAGATGCGCAGCCTCACCACCGCGTTGCATGCGGCCGATCTCGCGCCGGTCACCTGGTACGGCCCGGGTGAGCTGGCGGTGCTGTTGCGTGGCGCGTACGACCCGCAGGTTGCGGCCACCCTCGAGCGTGGCGCCACGGGAGCGGAGTTGGCGTCCGCCGGGCCGGTCGCGGTGACCGAGACCTGGGAGGGCTTGCGGTCGGACTCCGGCTACCACACGGTGCTGTGGATCTGCGGATGGCCCCGCTCGCAGGTCTATCCCGGCTTCCTGGCCCCGTTGTTGCTCTCGTCGGGGGTGAGGCGGTCGTTCAGCCTCATCTGTGACCCTGTGCGTGCCGACGTCGCCGCCCGTGACATCCGCCGTAAGAAGACCGAGTACATCTCTGATGCTGCCCAGCGGGCCAAGATCGGCCAGATCGAGGACGCCCAACGATCGGCCGAGTACCTCGACGTGCTCCAACAGGAGGCCGACCTGACCGCCGGCCACGGAGTGCTGCGCTACACCGGCCTGCTCGCCATCTCGGCCACCACCCCCAACGAGTTGGATGCGGCGGTGGCCGAGATCGAGCAGGCCGCCATCCAAGCCTCCTGCGAGACCCGGCGGCTGGTCGGCCAACAGGCCCAAGCGTTCGTCGCCGCCGCGCTGCCGCTGTGCCGCGGCATCTGAGCATCGCCGGACAGCTCCGCACATCCCCACCAGAAGACCCGGCGCGCAGAGACCGGGATGATGGCCTGCGTCGCTGACGATCCGGTCCTCTCAACGTGGCGGCGGGCGCGTACCTGCCTGCCGACGGCCTGCCGTGCGGTGGGCGGCAGCCGAGGAGGTGACACGGTGAGATCCGAACCTGCGGCATCGGCCGCGGATACAGCGCGAGAGGCGCTGCGGGGCATGGCACACGCCACCACGTCGATCCCGGAGCCGGGCGACAGCTACGCGGTGCTCGCATCGTTGCATGCCGGGCTGGCATCGCTGCGACAGACCGTCGAGCAGCTCGCTGACTTCCACGAACGCCATGCGCCCAGCGCCGCGACCTCCGAGCTCCGGCAGCTGGGTCACGCGGTCGCGGCCGAGATCGCGGCTGCGGAGCTGCGTGAGGCGGCGGCGTTGCTCGACCATGCCTGCGGCCGGGTGTCGGTCGCGTGGAGCCACAACGGCCGGGTCGTCTGGCAACCCGAGCCGCCGACCACAGCGCCAACAGGGCCATCGCGACGGCTGGCGGCCCCATCGTCGTTCGGCGAGCCGACCGTGTCATCCGACGGCGGTCCCCTCGCACGCTGACCCCGGCCTTGGTGCTGGGCGGGGCGGTGCACCTGCTTGGCGCCAGCCCTCGTACAACAGACCGCAACCGGTGAGGAGCGGACCATGATCGGGACCCTTGATCCGACAATCGACAGCGAGAGGGTCCGTGAGCAGTTGCGTGAGCTGGCGCACGCCACCCAGATGATGGGTTCGCAGGCCGAGACAGCCACGATGATCGGCTCTCTGGCGGCGGGGATCGGCGCACTGCGCCACGTTCTCGACCAGCTCGCCCGTTGGCACGAACGCGCCGCCGAAGACGCGGTCGATGTGGCCGGGGACGGCGAGGTCGGCTATCGCGGCTCGTTCGATGTGGCCATGCAGCTGTCCCAGGCCGCGATGGAGCTCGAGCGTGCGGCAACCGCCGTCGATGCGGCCCGGCAGACCGCCGAGGGCATCACCTGGCCAGACGCGGACCTGACAACGACCCGTGCCCCAGCCGGCCGGTCCGACCGGCAGCTGGCACCGCCGTCGCTGTTCGGCGTCGGCGAGACACGTCGGGCACCGGCGGGCATGTCGCACTTCCCGGAGCACACACATGGCTGAGCACTCCAAGGTCTCCAGCTCGGTGCTGGTCGGCCCGGCCGGCGAGCGCCGCCGCACCCGCCGGCAGCGCCGCCGGGCCGCAGCGGGCGTGCCGAGCGCTGATGCGGCCGTACGCCGCGCTGAGGCCAAAGCCCAGGCGCGAGCCCAGAGGGCCGAGGCGCGCGCGGCCGGCTACCTGCCGGCCGGCGGGCAGCCCGGTCCGGCCGCGTTGCGCTCCTACCGGCGGCTGCGGGTCCCGACCCATCAGGACACCTCCGCCGCACTCGCCGCGGCCTATCCGTTCCTCGCCGAAGGGGGTCTGGGTCCGGACGGGGTGCTGGTCGGCCAGGACCTCTACTCGGGCGGCAGCTTCGTGTACGACCCGTGGGTGCTCTACCAGCGTGGCGTGCTGACCGCTCCGAACGTGGTGTTGGCCGGGATCGTCGGTGCCGGCAAGTCTGCCTTGGCCAAATCGCTCTACACCCGCTCGATCCCGTTCGGACGCCGGGTCTACGTCCCCGGTGACCCCAAGGGGGAGCACACCCCGGTCGCCGAGGCGGTCGGCGGCGAGGCCATCGTGCTCGGGCACGGGATGGCGGCCCGGCTCAACCCGCTCGACGAAGGCCACCGCCCCGCCGGGATCTCGGACGTGGACTGGGCGATGCAGGTCGCCTCGCGGCGCCGTGACCTGATCGGGGCGCTCGCCGAAACGGTGCTTACCCGGCCGTTGACACCGACCGAGCACACCGCCATCGATCTCGCCCTGCGCGCCACCGTCGCCGCGGCCGACGTGCCGGTCCTGCCGATGGTCGTGGACCGCATCCTCGAGCCCGACGTGGCCGCGGATCGGGACGGTCGGCTGGCCGAAGATGGGCGGAGCGTCGGGCACGGCCTGCGCCGCCTGGTGGCAGGCGATCTGGCCGGGCTGTTCGACGGACCATCGACGGTCCGGTTCGACCCCAACCTGCCGATGCTGTCGCTGGATCTGTCACGGGTGGCCGAGAACGCGACGTTGATCTCGGTGCTGATGACCTGCTCATCGGCGTGGATGGAATCGGCGCTGCTCGACCCGGCCGGGGGCCGCCGGTGGGTCATCTACGACGAAGCCTGGCGGCTCATGAGTCATCCGGCCCTGCTACGGCGGATGGATGCGCAGTGGCGGCTGGCCAGGCATTACGGGATCGCGAACCTGCTGATCTTCCACAAGCTCACCGACCTCGACACCGTGGGCGACAAAGGTTCGGCCGAGCACGCCCTGGCCGCGTCCCTGCTCGCGAACGCCGAGACGCGGATCATCTACCGCCAAGAGACCGACCAGCTCGGCACCACCGGCCAGACGCTCGGGCTGACCGGCACCGAGCAACGCCTGCTACCCGGACTTGGGACCGGCCAGGGGCTGTGGAAGATCACTGACCGCTCCTTTGTCGTGCAGCATCAGCTCCACCCCGACGAGTTCACCATCTTCGACACAACTGCCAGGATGGTTTCGTGACCAGCAGACGGCTGCGCGAGGACGGTCCGGTGCCGGTGGTGCTGTCTCGTGCCGTCGTTCATCTCAACGGGGCCGGCACGGTGTCGATCACTCTCGACGGCGCGCTGGTCGCCGAAGAGTCGATCCCGCAGGTGCAGCTCGGTGAGGCGCTCAGCCAGATCGTCGACCAGCTCGGCACAGCCATCCGGGTCGAGATTCACGAGCCCGACGGGACCGTCCACGCCGACATCCTCACCCCGCCCGACCAGCCGCCTTTGGAGCCAGCCAGTTACCGGCCACCCCGTCGTGACCGGCGACGCAGCGCCGCCATGCCGACCGACGGTCTCGAGGCCGACGAGAGCGTGCCCGTCCCGGTCCCGGTCGCTACTGCCGGCCCAGGCCGCCGCGGACGCCGCAACGTGGACCTCGGCCAGAGGCGGGCACGCGACCGACCCGAGCTGTCACCGCCGGTTGGCGCGACGTCACGTCGCACCAGCCATCTGCGGGAGCTGGCATGAACCGGACCCAGCGGCCCCCGGCCGATGGGCTGGTCAACCTCGGACTCGCCCTGTTCGCCGCGGCAGCGGTGGCCGCCGGGCTGCTGCGTCTGGCCGGCACGCTCGCGGCGTGGGCCACCGGAACCGGCCAGCCCACCGCCACGGTCGCAGACGCGGTCGGAGTGCTGGTCGACCCGCTCGACCCAGCGACCGCACTCGATGCGCCAGGACTGCATCCGGTCATCTACTGGATCGCCGTCACCCTCCTGCTCGCCGTCCTCGTGGCCATCGGCTGGAGTGTCTGGCGGCTGATCACCGACCGGAGCACGGCGTCAGATCCGCGGCGGCTGCCCGGCACCGCCACCCCCGCCGACATCGCCCGCACCGCCTCACCCAAGACCCTGCTCCGGCGGGCCCGCACGCTCCGTCCCTCACTCACCGACCCGCGGTGCGACGAGGTGGGCTACCTGCTCGGCACCGCCCGGGGCCGCCAGGTGTGGGCCACCGTCGAGGACTCCATCCTGCTGATCGGCCCACCCCGCTCCGGCAAAGGGCTGCATCTGGTGATCAACGCCATCTGTGACGCGCCCGGCCCGGTCATCACCACCTCGACCCGGCCCGACAACCTCACCACCACGCTGCGCGCCCGCGAACGCCACGGACCCGTTGCAGTGTTCGACCCCCAACGGCTCGCCCCCGGCCTGCCGGCCGGGCTGCGCTGGTCGCCGGTCCGCGGCTGCGACAACCCGCTCACCGCGATGATCCGCGCCACCGGCCTCGCATCGTCCACCGGCCTCAGCGCCGGTGGGGTCGACAACGGCGGGTTCTGGGAAGGCAAGACCCGCACCGCCATCCAAGCCCTGCTCCACGCCGCCGCACTCGACGGTCGCGACCCCGCCACCCTCTACCAGTGGGCGCTCAACCCCACCATCGCCGCCGACGCCGTCCGCATCCTGCAGACCCACCCGGACGCAGCGACCGGCTGGGCCGAATCGCTCGACGCCATGGTCCAGGCCGACCCGCGCACCCGCGACTCGATCTGGCAAGGCGTGAGTTTGGCGTTCTCTGCGCTGGCAGACCCCCGCGTCCTTGACGCCATCAGCCCACGACCCGGCGAGGCGTTCGACCCCGCCTCGTTCCTGCGTGACAACGGCACCCTGTATCTGCTGGCCACCGGAGCCGGTGCGGGCGCATCCGCGGCACTCGTGGCGGCGTTCATCGAAGACCTCGTCGAAGTCGCCCGCAAGCTCGCCGCCAGCTCCCCGGGCGCCAGGCTCGATCCGCCCCTGCTGATGGCGCTGGACGAGATCGGCAACCTCGCCCCGCTCCCGTCGCTGCCGACGCTGATGGCCGAAGGAGGAGGCACCGGGATCACCACCCTCCCGGTGCTCCAATCGATGGCCCAGGCACGAGTCAAGTGGGGCAACGACGCCGCCGGGGCGATCTGGGACGCCTCGATCGTCAAGATCATCCTCGGTGGCGGATCCAACAGCCGCGACCTCCAAGACCTCGCTGCCCTCATCGGCGACCGCGACGAGCACACCGACTCCACCAGCATCGACGCCTACGGCGGCCGCTCGAGCCAACGCTCCCTACGACGCGTGCCGATCATGGCCCCCGACATCCTCCGAACGTTGCCGTTCGGGACCGGGCTGACCCTGCTTCGCACCGCCCCACCCATCATCACCGACCTACGCGCCTGGACCAACCGGCCCGACGCCACCAGCCTCTCCACCCACCGCGACGAGATCGAGGCTCTCCTTCGCGCCGCACCCGCTACCAACCCCGCCGGTGCGTCGACGTGACCGACCGTGACCGGTGTGTCAGCAGCCAGCGGCGCCAGCTCGATGCCGACCCAGCAGGCAGGCTCGGTCAGCACATCCGCTGCGCCTGACCAGGGCGACGCCGCTGGCCGACATCACCTGCGGGATGACGACGGCGGCACAGCCGATCGCCGGCGTGCCCGTGCCGTGATGCCGCGTACACCGTGGACCCGACCAGCGCGAACGACACCGTCACCACCTGCCCCCGTCCCCGGCCGGCTTGCTCCGGTGACGACCCGGCACGTCGTCGCCGAGGTCAGCGTGCCGAGCACCACCGTGCTGCATCGTCCACGGCGCCGTCGGCCATACCGGATCGCCGGATGCCTGGACGTGTGACGGCGATCGCGACGAGCCGGGACCGGATGCGCACCTTCCCGATAGCAGACGCCCCCCGACCCTCGCGCGAAGGAGCCCTGATGTCCATCCGCACCCGCCAGTCTGTGACCGGGTTCATCGCCTCCGACCCACAGCTGACGTTCACCACCCACGGCGACGCGCGGTTCTACGCCAAGATCGGCCAAGAGCACTACCTCCGCAACGACGATGGGTCGTTCACCCAGCTGGACACGACCTTCCACGACCTCGTCATCTACCGGCGCACGGCCGAACGTGCTCACGCAGCCTTCGCCAAAGGTGACCGGT
>PWTE01000025.1 GCA_003563915.1 Nitriliruptoraceae bacterium | reverse complement strand
GTGCCGAGGATGCGGGCGATCGCGAAGGCGATCGCCGACAGCACCGCCGTGAAGCCGATGAACATGATGCCGACGGTCACGTGCTGCAGCTGCAGGAGGGCGACCGCGTCGTCGGGCCGGGTGTTGGCCACATCCGCCCGGACGATGCCCAGGATCAGGGCCACGGCGAAGGCCATCAGGCCCATCGCGAACATCGGGGCCCACAGGGTGTTGCCCATCTTCTGGGGCAGGTTGAACCCCAGGCTGCGGTCCGATCCGACCACCTCGAAGTCGTCCTTGCGCTTCTCGGGGGTCGTCTTCGGTGGTGGGGTCTGGCGCTTACGGGAAGGGGTCTGGGTACTCATCGTGAAGCTCCTCTCAGATGCCCGGGTGGGGCAGGTCGGACTCAGGCGCCCTGGGTCGCGAGTTGACGGATGCGGTGGAACTGGAAGCCGAGGGCACGAGCGATCGTGGCCAGGGCCAGGACGATCGAAGCCAGCAGGACGCCGAGCGCGACCTCACGGAAGGGCCCGAGCCACGCGGCCCAGACGGCGAAGGTTGCGGGGTCCGCGGCGTTGGCGGCGGCCACCCCGTAGAGGATGAACTGCGCGATCGCGGCCATCATCCCGAGCATCATCAGCCCGATGAAGGCCTTCGCCGTGGGCGGCATCTTCAGCGTCTGGATCGGCACACCGAGGGACTCCTGGACCTCGGCGCCACCACGGCGCAGGCCGGACAGGATCGTGCCGAGCAGGAAGGCGATACCGGACAGCAGGAGTCCCTCACCGAGGAACAACGTGCCCTGTGCCCAGGCGCTGAGTTGGCGGGCCGCTTCGCTGCCCGCGTCGGCGCCGGCGGCACCGAGACCGATGAACAGGCCCACCAGCAGGGCCATCGCGCCCATCACGAGCATCGGCAGCCACAGCTTCTCGGCCATGAGGTGGATGGGGAGGGGCTTCGGGGCGGACGTACTGACGCTCGCGGTCCCGAACGGGGTCTTGAGTGTCCCTGACGGGGTGCTGCCCCCGTTGTCCTTCGCGCCGCCAGCGGCCTGGTTCAGCTTGGGCAGGGCCGCCTTGACGGAGTTCACGCGCCGCCACAGGCCAAGCACGATGCCGACCAGGACGACGGCGATGCCGATCTTGGTGACCCCCAGCCCGAAGGTGTTCAGGGCGAAGGCACTGGCGAGGTTGCCGCTCGCATCACCGCCGGCACCGATGCGGTCGATGACCGCGCCGCTGACGAAGGCCGCGATGATCACCAGCATCATGCCGGCGAAGGCGAGCACCAGGCCGGTGCTCGCGTGTCGGGTTCGCGAGGCCGGGTCGACACTCTCCCCGGGCCGCGTGATCCATGCGATCTTGCTCATGATGTCTCTCCTCCTCGGTCGCGACCGGGTGTCGCGCCGTTGATGGAGGAACCGAGGGCCGACCGGGCACCGTCCGAGAACGTCAGATGCGACACGGTCTCGGCGCCGGCCGTGGCGAGGTCAGGCGAGGCCGGCTTGCAAGGCCGCGGGATCGTGCACCTCGATGCGCCGGTAGCCGAGCCCCACATGGCCGGCGTCGGCCAGCTCGTGGAGCACGCGGTTGACGCTCGGTCGAGTGGAGCCGAGCAGCTCGGCGATGGTGGCCTGGGACAGGCGGACCTCGCCGGGAGCGTCGCCGACCTCGTCGAGCAGCAGGGAGGACACCTGGTGGCAGAGGTCGCCTGAGGTGACCGCGAGCAGACGCCGCTGGAGACGTTCGATGCGTGACGCCAGGGAGAACAGCAGCCGTCGGCAGATGTCGGGACGCTGGTCGACCAGTCGCCAGAAGACCTCGTGGGGGATCTCGACGATCGCGGCGTCGGTCAGGGTCCTGGCGCTGAACGGCATCGACAGGCCGCAGAGCAGGGGGATGTCGCCGTAGAGGTCACCGGGGTGGAGGACCTGGACCACGACCCGTCGGGTGCCTCGACGGTGCAGCAGTTCGACGTCGCCGGAGACGATCACGCCGATGTGCTCGACCGGGTCGCCCTGGCGCAGCAGCGGCGTGCCCGCCTCGACCCGGTCGACCCCGACCAGACGCGCGAGCTCGTCGATCTCGTCGCCGGTGAACATGGCGCGTCCGGCGCGGCCGTGGCCGCGCGGTAGGTCGTCCACCTGGGGTTGCAACGAGGTTCCCTCCTCGTTGGTGCAACCCCGTGCCGGAGGTGTGCCTTCCGGCGGTGTCGGACCGGGGCGTGTTGCCTCGCGAGAGGGGTCTGGCGCGGTCAGCCGTTGCGGGGCACCTCGAGGGTGACGGTGGCGCCGCCCCAGCCGTGCTCCAGGTCGCGGCCCTCGACGATGATGGTGTCGACGTCGGTGGGGATCTCCAGACCGGTCAGCGAACGCGTGAAGGGCTGCTCGTTCGCATGGTCGTGCAACAGGACCCGGACGCCGAGCTCCTCGCCGTCCGGGGTCAGCGCACGGAAGGCGTCGGCGTAGCGCTCCGGGGTGTCGTAGGGCGACGACAGCGTCGCGGACAGCCGCCAGGTATCGCCGTCGCGCTCGAGCTCGGCGTCGAGGACGTCGGGGAACCGCTGCTCGTCGTCGGCGTCCAGCGGAGCCTCCTCCGGTGCTGCGGCATCGTCCGGTTCGCCTTGCTCCATCACGGCCTCGGGCGGGTCGGTACCGGCATCGTCGTCGGTGCACGCGGTCAGCAGGAGCAGCCCCGCCAGAACGGCGGCGAGCGAGGGTCGGCGTTGGTGGCGCACGAAGGGCCTTCACGATCGCGGGCCGCTCGACCGTACCGAGCCTCAGACGGCCCGGACACCGGCGACGAGCTGCGGCACGAGGGTGCGCGCGAGGTGGTCGCCGTCGAGGTGGCCGTCCCGCGTGAACCGTGCCAACGCAGCCGTCGCGATCGCGCCGTACAGCGCGTGCGCGGTCAGTTCGGGGTCGTCGCTGCGCAAGGTCCCGGCAGCGATGCCCGCGGTGATCGTGCGTTCCAACGGCCGCAGCACCACCCGGTCGACCGCGGCGTGGAGCGGGTCCTCGTCCGGCAGGAGCGCCAGACGGGCCATCAGGGTCGTGCACAGCGTCGGGTCCTGGGCGATCGTGGTCGCGATCGCCGTGAGCAGTTGCTCGAGCTGCGCTTCCGCGGAAGCAGCTTCGGGCATCCCGGCCGACAGCGCCGCCCCGATCCGGATCACCTTGTCCCGCAGGAGCGCGTCGACCAGCGGTTCGCGCCCCGAGAAGTGGTAGTAGAGCGTCGTTCGCGGGATCCCGGTGAGCTGTGCCACCTCGTCGATGCTGGGAGGGTGGTCGGGGGCGAGGATGCGCTCGCTGGCGGCCCGGAGGCGGTCGAGCAGGTCTGCCGGCGGGGTCCTCATGCGTCCGACGCTACCACGGGTGCGACGGAATGGGATGGCTGTTTGGACTGTTATCCAAGTAGCTGTGCCCTCCGGATGCCCGCGACCTTGGAGACCGTGACGTGACCACGACCACCCATGAGCCCTATCGCTACGAGCGGTTC
The DNA here is from genome assembly GCA_003563915.1 of Nitriliruptoraceae bacterium. Classification (GTDB taxonomy): domain Bacteria; phylum Actinomycetota; class Nitriliruptoria; order Nitriliruptorales; family Nitriliruptoraceae; genus CSSed11-175R1. The sequence goes on along the minus strand of PWTE01000025.1, from coordinate 3,843 downwards.
CGCCTGCCGCACATGCTGGCCGACCTGCGGTTCGACCCCGCCTCACCCGCGCCCGGGGATCCAGTGCCGGACGTGGAGCTCGCGACCCTGGACGGCGAGCGTCTGGACACGCGTGCGCTGCCGCGGCCGCACCTGTTCGTCTTCGGCTCGAGCACCTGCCCGATGACCGCGAGCGCCGCCGAGCCGCTCCGACGACTGCATGAACGCTACGGCGACGCGGTCCGGTTCGTCGTCGTCCAGGTGCGGGAGGCCCACCCCGGTGATCGGCTCCCCCAGCCGGGGGACCTCGGGACCAAGACCCGCCACGCCGAGCTGCTCCGCGACCTGATCGGCGGTGGGATGACCTACGCCGTTGACGACCCGGACGGCACCTTCCACCGTGGGCTCGACCCGAAGCCCAACGCGGCGTACCTGGTCGATGCGGCGGGGACGATCGTGTTCCGGTCGATCTGGGCGAGCGACGAGCGCGGCCTCGCGGAGGCTCTGGAGGCGGTGGTGTCGGACCAGCCACTCCCGCGGAAGCAGAGCACCCGCATGCTGGGGCCCATGATGGGCTCGCTCGGCTACCTCGACGATGTCCTACGTACCGCTGGACCGGGCGCGGCCCGGGACCTGGCGCTCAGCGCCCCACCGATGCTGCTCGGTGCCCGCGGGGCGTCGGTGTTCCGGTGGTTGCCGCGCCGACGCCGCGGCCCGGCGCTACTTGCCGCGACGGTGGTGCTGGCCGCCGTAGTCGCGGCCGTGCTGCTCCTCTGACCCTCCGCCAGCGTCAAGCATCGGCGATCGGTCGGGTGCGTTGACCCCCCGCTGGCGGGGGTAGATGCACCCGATCGCTGATGGGTCCGGCTCAGCGACGTGCTCAGGTCTCGTCAGATCGCTCGTCCGACCACCCGTCCGGGGCGGGGCGGAACTCCTCGGCGCGGGCGGGATCGAAGGTCAGGTGCAGGCCGACCCAGATCGTCTTCGACCAGCCGTACCCGAAGACGGGTAGCAGCCCGTTGATGATCAGCCCACCGATCAGCAACCCCGTCCACGGCACGTCGGGCCAGGTCAGCAGCATCCCGCCGACGAAGAAGGTGCCGAACACGACGAGGATCAGCGCCATGATCACGGTCATCGCCCCGACCCAGTAGCCCTCCTCACGCACGAAGGAGAACCGGCAGGTGGGGCAGTGCTCCTGCAGGTCGGCGATCCCCTTGAACACCCCACGTGAGCCACAGTTGGGGCATCGCCCTGCGAGCCCGCGGAGCAGGGGCGTGATGCGACCGGGTGGTGGCGTCGGGCTCATGCGTTCGTCGGTCGCGCCGCGATGTAGACGGTGTTGGACGACTCGCCACCGAGGTACGGGTTGCGGAAGCGCACCTCGTGGGCGTCGGCGTCCTCGAACACCGTCGCCAGGACGTCGAGGTAGCGCGCATCCGGCGGGTCGTTGGACCACAGGGCGAACACCCCATCTGCGGCGAGGTAGCGCGTCAACGGCTGCAGGCCCGCGGCGGTGTAGAAGCCGGCATGGCCGGCGTCCAGGTGGTGGTCCGGCGCGTGGTCGATGTCGACCAGGATCGCATCGAACCGCCGGCCCGGCTGCGCCGCGTCGAAGCCGACGTCACCGGCGGTCAACGCGAAGAAGTCGCCGTGGATCAGGTGTGCTCGCGCGTCTTCCGACAGCGCGGACGCGTGAGGGAGTAGCCCCCGGACATGCCAGTCGATGACCGGTTCCAGCGCCTCGACCACCCGGACCGAGCGCACCCGTTGATCGTCCAACGCCGCCAGGGCGGTGTAGCCCAGGCCGAGGCCCCCGACGACGACATCCAGCTCGTCACCCTCCACGGCAGCCAGCCCGAGCCGGGCCAGCTCCTCCTCGGCGACGGTGAACAGGCTCGACATCAGGAACGCGTCACCGAGCTTGACCTCGAAGACGTCACGCTGCCACCCGGGATCGAAGCGTCGACGCAGGCTGAGCTCACCCATCGCCGTGGGTTCGAGAGCGACCTGTTCGAAGAGCGCGGACATCGTCTCCCCAGATCGGGCCGGAACGGGGGCCCGGGCGCACGGTACCCGTGGGACGAGGGTCGACCGGCCGGCTGACACCCCTCGCGAACCGCGCCAGAGCCGTGCTCGACGGGTCAGTCGCGCGTCGGATCAGTTGCTCGCGAGGAGGTCGTCGAGGTGGCCGACCATGGCCTCCATGTCCAGCGCGACCGCGTCGTCGCGCCCCTGTCGGAGGACGAGTTCGGCGTCAGCCCGGTCCCCGGGCGCGTCGCGCGCCAGCAGGACACGGGCGAGCAGCCAGGCCGTCCTCGGCACGTGGCTCCGTAGGCCGCGGTCCTGGAGCAGCCGGAGTCCCTCACGGATGGCCGGAACCGCACGGTCGTGATCGCCGGCAGCGTGGTAGGCCAGACCCAGGAAGAGCTCCACCGGTCCGGAGCAGAAGATGTGCACGTGGATCCACTGATCGCGCAGGGGGAGGAGCGCGTCGACCACCTGGCCGCCCAGGTCGGCGTCGGCCAGTTCGAAGGCGAGGACGGCCAAGCTGCTCAGCCCGCTGGCGGTCACCCAATCGCGAGGGAGGTCAGCGGGATGCAGAGCGTGGTGGCGGAGCAGCTGCCTGGCGGACTCGCGCTGCGCACCGCTCGCGAGGAACATCAGGTGAGCGGCTCGCCACGCCCGCATCCTCGGGTACTGCTCGGCGAAGCCGCCGAGCGGTTCGGCGAACGCCTCGGGTTGTCCGACCTGGAGCGCGGTGAGCGCGGCCAGGGCTCCCCACCAGGCGGCACCGTCCTCCTCGCCGATCTCCTGGGAGAAGGTGAGGCAGCGCAGGCCCTCCTCCGCGGCTTGCTCGAGGTGCCCGTCGTAGAGCAGGTACTGCACCGCGTTGAACCGCGCCAACATCTGCAGGAACGGGGCACCTTCGGTCTCCGCCAGTTCGACCGCCTCGCCGATCAGCCTGCGGGACTCCTCGAAGGCACCGATCGAGAGCAGGGATTGGTGAGCTGCCACGCGGGTGGCGCAGCGCAGGGCCGGGTCACCGTCAGCGTCAGCTCGCACGACCGCCTGCCGCACCAACGGGATCAGTTGGATCGCGCGTTCAGGGACGGTCAACGGCATCCGGACGGTCATGGCGATCCATGCCTCGAAGCCGGGATCAGCGAGGGTGCCGGCGAGTTCGAGCGCGCGGTCGGCGAGGTCGAGGCGACGGGCCACCTGCGCGTGGTCGAAGGTGAGTTCGAGGCTCAACAGGGCCATCACACGTGCACGATCCGTGGCGGGGACCGGCCCTCCGCGCTCGATCCCTGCGAGGATCTGCTCGAGGATCTCGACGCGGTCCGTGTCCACATCCCCCACGGTGCTCACGGTGCCGGGACGGTGGTTCGCGATCGCGGCAGCGGTGGCCATGGGGAGGTCGTCGTCCGCGAGCGCCTCCTGCGCCACCGCGAGCAACGTCTCCCGGTAGGCGGGGTCCCCCGCGTCGCGACGCGCCTCGCCGAGCCGGAGGCGCACGGCGCGGTGGTCGTCCCGGCCCCGCTCGTCCCACGCCGGTTCGACGTCGAGGGCACGGGTGAACCACGTGACCGCATCACCCGAGGCGCGACGTCGCAGGGCCTCGTCGCCCGCGGCGACGGCGAGGTCGACGGCCCGGTGCGCCATGCCTTCGACGGGCATCGCCTGCAGGGCCTGGGTCGCCTGGGCGCTGACATCGGTCGGCCGCGACGACGCCAGCACGTCGACCGCACGGGCATGGAGCCGCCGGCGGCGCAAGGGGGACACCGTCGAGAGGATCGCGTCTCGGATCAACGCGTGGTTGACCTGGAACCGCTCGGGGTGGCTCTCGACGACCAGTTGCGC
>PWTE01000379.1 GCA_003563915.1 Nitriliruptoraceae bacterium | reverse complement strand
GCTCCACCCCGAGGACCTCCCGCCAGATCTCGGCGAACAGCTCCTCGATGATGCCGTAGATGTCCTCCTCGTCACCGAAGGACAGCTCGAGGTCGAGCTGGGTGAACTCGGGCTGGCGATCGGCGCGCAGGTTCTCGTCCCGGAAACAGCGGGCGATCTGGTAGTAGCGCTCGATGCCGGCGACCATCAGCAGCTGCTTGAAGATCTGCGGGGACTTCGGCAGCGCGTAGCTCTCCCCCGGCTGCAGCCGCGACGGTACGAGGAAGTCGCGCGCACCCTCCGGCGTGGGCCGGGTCAGCTGCGGGGTCTCGACGTCGATGAAGCCGTTGCGGTCCATCACCCGACGGATGATCGACACGACCTGGGAGCGGATCATCAGGTTACGGGCCATCCGGGGCCGCCGTAGGTCCACGTAGCGGTGGTGCAGCCGCAGCTCCTCGGAGACCTCGATGCCGTCCTCGACGGGGAACGGTGGGGTCTGCGCTTCGGACAGCACCTCGATCGCGGTGGCTGCCACCTCGACGTCGCCGGTGGCCAGCTTGTCGTTGCGCATCCCCTCGGGCCGCGCACGGACGGTGCCGGTGACCTTGATGACCCACTCGGAGCGGACCCGATGGGCGGCCTCCAGGGCCTCGGACGCCTCGGGGTCGGCGACGACCTGCACGAGGCCGGAGCGGTCGCGTAGGTCCAGGAAGGCGACCCCGCCGTGATCGCGGCGGGTGTCCACCCAGCCGGCCAGGGTGACGGTCTCACCGACGTGCTCGCTGCGGAGCGTGCCGGTGCCATGGGTGCGCAGGGCGCCGTAGGGAGTGATGCTCACGATGTCGATCCGTGTCCGTGTCGAGGAGGGGGTCCTGGGCCCCTGCCGGTCGCGGTTCAGCGGCCGAGCAAGTCGCCGAGGTGGTCGATGAGATCGGCCTCAGGGATGCTGGCCTGATCGCCGCTGGCGAGGTCCTTGACCGCGACCCTACCGGCGGCGCGCTCCTCGGCCCCACGGATGACCGCGGCTCGCGCACCCCGACGGTCGGCGTAGCGCAGCTGCTTGCCGAGCTTGCGACTGCCTCCGCCGGTGAAGAGGTCGGTGTCGAAGCCCGCGTCGCGGAGCTGCTGGGCGAGGTGCAGCGCATCGGCCGCCCCGTCGTCGTCGAGGATCGTGACCAGCACGGCAGGGCCATCGACGGTCTGGCCCTCGGCCTCGGCCGCCTCCAGCAGCAGCAGGATCCGCTCGATCCCGAGCGACCCGCCGGTCGCGGGCACGTCGGCGCCCTGGAACATCCCGATCAACCCGTCGTAACGCCCGCCGGCGGCGATCGTGGCATCCAGGCCGTTGTGCACCACCTCGAAGACCGGGCCGGTGTAGTACGACAGCCCGCGGGCCAGGACCGGGGCATAGACGACCTGCCCCCCGGGGACCTGACCGACCAGTTCCAGCACCCGGTCGACCTGGCCCAGGCCGTCGACGCCGCGCGGCGTCGACGCGAGACGCTCCCGCACGGCCCCGACCAGGTCCTCCGAGCCCAGGTCGGCGACCAGCGCAGCGACCGCCGCCGGCGGTAGCTCACGCTCGCGCAGTTCGGCGGCGACACCGTCGATCCCGACCTTGTCCAGCTTGTCCAGCGCCACCAGCGCCGAGCCCTCCAGCGCGTCGGGCACGCCGTAGGCCTCGATCAGCCCGGCCAGCGCCGATCTGGCGTTGACCTGGACCCGGAACCCAGACAGCCCGAGCCGGTCGAGCACGTCCGCCACCGCGTGGATGGTCGCCGCGTCAGCCACCAGCGAGTCGGACCCGACGGTGTCGACGTCGCACTGGAAGAACTCACGGAACCGGCCCTTGCCGGGGCGGTCGGCCCGCCACACCGGGGCGATGTGGTAGCGCTTGAACGGTGTCGGCAGCTGCGAGCCGTATCGGGCCGCGACCCGCGCCAGCGGCACGGTGAGGTCGTAGCGCAGGGCGAGGTCCGCCTCGCCGGTGACCTCGTGTTCGCCGCGGCGGAGGATCTTGAAGATCAGCTGGTCGCCCTCCTCGCCGTACTTGCCGGTCAGGACGTCCAGGCGCTCGAAGGCGGGCGTGTCCAGCGGCTCGAACCCATGCCGCTGGAAGGTCGCACGGATCGTCGCGAAGGCGCGCTCGCGACGAGCGACCTCGGCCGGCAGGTAGTCGCGCGTGCCGGACGGCGGGTTGGCGTCGATCGTGGCCACGGTGACCTCGAGGTGGTGGCGGGAACGGTGGGTGGTGACGCTCCGGGGTGGTGGTGGGGCGGGGCCTCAGCCGTGGCGGGCGGCGGCCTCGGCGAGGAACGGGTTGGTGGCGCGTTCCCGGCCCACGGTCGTGTCCGGACCGTGGCCCGACAGGATCACGGTGCGGTCCTCCAGCGGCAGGACCGTCTCGACCAGGGAGCGCAGGATGTCCTCGGTCGAGCCGCGAGGGAAATCGGTGCGCCCGATCGACCCGGCGAAGATGAGGTCCCCGGAGAACAGGACGTCGTCGGACGCCGACTCCGCGTCGCCCAGCGGGAAGCCCACCGGAACCCCGGCCAGCTCCCGCCCGAGGTAGGTGACGTGGCCTGGCGTGTGACCGGGGTTGTGCACCACGTCGAACGCGATCCCAGAGAAGGACAGCCGCGTCCCCCCGGCGACCGACTCCAGGTGCTCGGTCGGCGGGTCCCACTCCAGCCCGAACTGGGTGGCCAGCAGCTCGGGCGGCGCGCCGAAGGCCGCGGCCGGGTCGTCCCACAGCCACCGGTCGTCGGGATGCAACAGCACCGGCACGTCCAGCTCGCGGGCCAGTGAGGGCACCGCCCACAGGTGGTCGAGGTGGCCGTGGGTCAGCAGGATCGCCTCGCAGGTGACCCCGGCCTGGGCCAGCAGCTGTGGCGCCTGGGTCTCGCCGTGCTCACCGGGGTCGATCAGCACCCCGGTCCCCCGGTCACGGTCGCCGATCAGGTAGCAGTTGGTCTGCCACCGTCCCAGCGGCACACCCAGCACGAACCGGTCACTCACGACACGACTCCTCACACCTCGTCGAGGTGCGACGCTACCGCCGCCGGCGGGATGCCCGGGCGAGCTCACCCTCCAACGGCGAACCGTCGTCAGCCACCGGTGCTCTGCGGCACCAGTCGGTAGGCGTCGTAGACCCCTTCGACGTTGCGCACGGACCGCAACGCGTACTCCAGGTGGGTGGGATCCCCCAGCTCGAAGGTGAAGGTCAACGCCGCGATGCGGTCCTTGCGGGTGGCGACCTGCGCCGAGGTGATGTTGATGTGCAGGTCACCCAGCACCGCCGTGATGTCGCGGAGCAGGTGCTTGCGGTCCAGCGCCTCGATGCGGATCGACACCAGGAACGACGCGGTGGCCTCGCCCGACCAGTCCACCGGGACGAACCGCTCCGGGTCCCGCTCGAGGTCGGCCACGTTCGGGCAGTCCTCCCGATGGACCGAGACCCCGCGGCCACGGGTCACGAAGCCGACGATGGCGTCCCCCGGGACCGGCGTGCAGCAGCGGGCGAGCTTGACCAGCATGCTCCGGTCGCCCTCGACCTCGACGTCGTCACCGGCGGCCTGACCGATGCGGATCGGGGCCCGGGTCGTCGCGTCGAGGGCATCCTCGTGGGTCTCCTCCTCCAGTTCGGTGACCTCGTTGACCAGCTGTTGGACGACCGTGCCGGCGGCGACGTGGCCCTCACCCACGGCGCGGAACATCGCCTCGGTGTCCTTGTAGTTGAGCGCATGGGCCACGTCGGTCAGGTCGCCGGTGGCCATCGACTTCGCGTAGCTCACCCCCTTGCGTTTGAGTGCCCGACCGATCGCGTCGCGCCCCCGGACCATCGCATCCTCGCGACGCTCCCGGTTGAAGTAGGCACGGATCTTCGAGCGGGCACGGGTCGACGCCGCCAGCTTCAGCCAGTCACGTGACGGTCCGGCGTCCTCGGCCTTGGACGTCATGACCTCGACGGTGTCGCCGTTGGTGAGCTGGTGGTCGAGCGGCACGAGCCGTCCGTTGACCCGGGCCCCGATGCAGCGGTGTCCGACCTCGGTGTGCACGGCGTAGGCGAAGTCGATCGGGGTGGCCCCGGCTGGCAGGCCCATCACGTCACCCTTGGGGGTGAAGACGAACACCTCGTCCTGGTAGAGGTCGATCTTCAACGACTCGAGGTAGTCCCCCGGCTCCTGGATCTCCTGCTGCCACTCGAGCAGCTGCTCGATCCAGGGCAGTTCGTCGGCCGTCGCCTCGTCGGACCCGCCGGACCGGCCGGTGTCCTTGTACTTCCAGTGGGCTGCCACACCGAACTCGGCGGTCTGGTGCATCGCGCGGGTGCGGATCTGGATCTCGACCGGACGTCCTCGTGGCCCGATCACCGAGGTGTGCAGCGACTGGTAGAGGTTGACCTTGGGCATCGCGATGTAGTCCTTGAAACGCCCCGGGATGGGACGCCAGGTCGCGTGTAGCTGCCCGAGCACCGCGTAGCAGTCGCGGACGGAACCCACGATCACGCGGACGCCGACGAGGTCGTGGATCTCGTCGAACTCCTTGCCGCGCAGCACCATCTTCTCGTAGATCGAGTAGTAGTGCTTCGGCCGGCCGGTCACCTCGCCGCGGATCTTCATCTCCCGCAGCTGGTCCTCGATGGCGGCGGTGACCTCCTCGATGTGGACCTCACGCTCGGGGTTGCGCTCCTCGACGAGGTCGACGATCTCCTCGTAGCGCTTGGGATGCAGGGCCCTGAACCCGAGGTCCTCCAACCGGAGCTTGAAGTTCTGCATGCCCAGCCGGTGGGCCAGTGGGGCGTAGATGTCCAGCGTCTCGGTCGCGATGCGCTTCTGCGCGTCGCGAGGCATGTGGTCGATCGTCTCCATGTTGTGGAGCCGGTCCGCCAACTTGATGACCAGGACACGGATGTCCTTGGCCATGGCCATGATCATCTTGCGCAGGGTCTCGGCCTGCTGTTCCTGCTTGGAATCGACGTGGATGCGATCCAGCTTGGTGACCCCGTCGACCAGGTGCGCGACCTCTTCGCTGAACCCCTCACGGACGTCCTGCAGGGTCGCTGGCGTGTCCTCGACGGTGTCGTGGAGCAGGGCGGCGACCAGGGTCGGGGTGCCCAGGCCGAGGTCGGCCAACTCGGTGGCGACCGCCACCGGGTGGGTGATGTAGGCCTCCCCGGACTTCCGGCGCTGCCCCTCGTGCATCGCTTCGGCGTAGCGGTAGGCGCGGACCACCTCGCGGACGTCGGCCTTGGAGGCCCGGCGGATCGCCGCCACCAGGTCGTCGAGCTCCGGCGGTGGGGTGTCCCGCTGGACCAGCGGGAGGCGCGCGAGCACGCGTTGGACGCCCGACGGCCGTGGCGGGGGCGTCCCGGGACGGATGTCCCGGGCTTCCTCGGTGCCCGTCGCCTCGTTGACCAGCGTCCGACCCTTCCATGGTCAGCAGCTACGAGCGTACCGGTCACCCCCACGGGACCGTCCTTCCGGCCCCGTCGAGCCCGACGTTCAGACGGTCAGCAGCGAGGCATGCCTGAGATCGACGAGCTGGGCGGCACCGTCGAGGAAGCCCAGCGCCATGAGGAAGCCCAACCCGACCACCTCGCCCCCGAAGCCGCGGACCAGCGAAGCGGTGGCGGCGGCGGTGCCTCCCGTGGCCAGGACGTCGTCGACGATCCACACGCGGTCGCCGGGAGCGATCGCTCCGTCGTGGATCTCGAGGGTCTCCGCACCGTACTCGAGCTCGTACGCCACGCCCTGGGAGTTCCCGGGGAGCTTGCCGGCCTTTCGGGCGGGGATGAAACCGGCGCCCAGCTGGTAGGCCAGGGGTGCCGCCAGGATGAAGCCCCGCGCCTCGATGCCGACGACCTTGTCGATCGCGTCGTCACCGATCTGCAGCAGCAACCCGCCGATCGCCATGCGGAAGGCCACAGGATCGAGGAGCAGCGGGGTGATGTCCTTGTAGACGATGCCGGGCTTCGGGTGGTCGGGGATGTCACGGATCCGGCTGCCCAGCAGCTCGAGATCGACCTCGGGGATCGCGCCCTCAGCCCACATCATCCCTTCCCCTTCTTCTTGCGCTTCTTGCCCTTGCCCTGCCCACGGACGTACTCGGTCGTGATCGGCGCCCGGGCTTCGGGGCTTCCCGCCGCCGGTTCCTCGACCGCCTGCGGTGCCGGCTCTCCGGCCTCCTCGGCATCCTCCTTCGCGACCTTCGCGGTGCGACGCACCTCCTCCGGGTCGTGCATCTTCCACCAGGCAAGGAACGGTCCCGCGACGAACAGCGACGAGTAGATCCCGACCGCCATGCCGACGAAGAGCGCCAGCGCCAGGTCCTGCAGGGTCGTTGCGCCGAGCACCTGGGCCCCGATGAACAGCAGGGCTCCGACCGGGAGCAGCGAGGTCACCGAGGTGTTCACCGACCGCCACGCCACCTCGTTCAACGACGAGTTGACGAGTTCGACGTAGGTGCGACGACCGGGATCACCCAGCCCGATCTCGTTGTCCTTGACCCGGTCGAACACGACCACGGTGTCGTACAGCGAGTACCCCAGGATCGTCAGCAGTGCGATCGCCGTCGCTGGTGAGACGGTGAACCCGACCGTGGCGTAGATGCCGATGGTGAGCAGCAGGTCGTGGGCGACCGCGATCAACGCGGCAACGGCCATCTTGAACTCGAGCCGCAGCGAGATGTAGATCACGATCACGATCAGGAACACGACCAGCGCCTGTAACGCCTGGCGTGTGATGCGCTCACCCCACGTCGGCCCGACGAAGCTCGTGGAGACGTCGCCGGGTTGCGCCACCGCGATCAACGCGTCACGGACCGCGTTGGACTCGGGTGATCCGGGTTCCATCGACTCCGTCCGCACGATGGCCCCGACGGCATCGCCGTCACGCGTTCGGACCTGAGCGATCACGTCCTCGGCCCCGGCACCCTCGGCGGCCTGGCGCAGGTCGCTGGAGGTCACCTGACCGTCGATGTCGTCCAGGGTGTACGAGACCCCTCCGACGAAGTCGATGGAGAACTCGAGTCCTCGGATCCCGAGCACCGACAGCGTGACGAGCAGGAGCAGGCCGCTGAGGGCTGCCCAGGTGCGTCGGCGCCCGACGAAATCGATCGTGGGCGTCCTCATGCGCGGCTCCCAACGGTGGCGGTGGCGGACGGTTTCTCGGCGGCGCGCACCGTCTTCCTGGTCACCAGGCGCGTGTTGCTGAGCAGGAAGACGACCGGGCGGGTGAAGAAGTGCAGGATCAAGAGGTCCAGCACGGTGGCGATCCCCAGCATCAGTGCGAACCCGCGGACCGGCCCGACCGAGAGGAAGTAGAGGATCGTCGCGGCCGCCAAGGTGACGGTGTTCCCGGCCAGGTTGGTCTTGAAGGCCGACGTGTAGGCCTTGCGTACACCCGTGCGGATCGTCTTGCCGAGGTTGACCTCGTCACGGATGCGTTCCCGGAAGATGATCGACGAGTCGGCGGCGATGCCCACCGACACGATGATCCCGGCGACTCCCGCCAGGGTCAACGCGAACCCGATCTCCCCCAGCAAGCTGATGATCCCCATGATGATGGTGCCGAAGACGACCAGCTCCAGCATCGCCACCACCCCGAGGGTGCGGTAGAAGAAGATCATCCACACGCCAACCAGGGCGAGACCGAGCAGACCGGCGATCAGACCTGAACGCAGCGAGTCGGCACCGAGCGTCGCCGACACGGTGTCGAACGTCGACGGCTCCAGCGAGATCGGCAGCGCACCGGTACGCAGGACCAGCGCGAGGTCCTGCGCCTCCTGCTCCTGCTCCTGCAGACTGCCCTGCCCGACCGTGATGGAGGCCCGGCCGTCGCGGATGCCGACACCGCAGCTGACCCCCTGCGCCATGGTCGGCGCGGATTCGACGATGCCGTCCAAGCTGATGGCGAAACGTCCCTGCCCGGGGCGACCGAGATCGCGCTCGCAGGCCAGCAGCGCGGTGATCTCGGCGAACGCCGGCCCGCCCTCGCTGTCGAGCTCGAGGCCGACGTCGACCCCACCGGCGTGGCCGAACGACGCGAACGCGTCGTCGATCTGGTCACCGGTCACCGCCGCGGCACCGACCACGTACTTGACCGGACGCAGCTCACCGGTGTCGGGGTCGGGTGCGCTGTCGTCCTCGGCCGCGCAGAGGATGCCGATCGCGCGGTTCGGAAGGTCCGGGTCCTCGTCGCGCGGACCCGCGCAGTCGGGGTTGACCTCGAACAGTTCGATGTCGTCGCCCTGGGAGACGTCCGGGCCGAGGTAGGTGAGCTCGGACTCGGCGATCAGCGCGCGCGTGTCGTCGAAGACCTCGTCGGCGGGATCGGCGTCGTAGCGCGGGTCGCCTGGGGGGATCGTCTCGTGGACGGGGCGGAAGGTCAGCTGTGCCGTGGTACCGATCAGCTCCTGGACCCGCTCGGCATCCTGGATCCCGGGCAGCTGGACCAGGATGTCCGTGCCGGATCGGGCGATGTCCGGCTCAGCGACACCCAGGGCATCGATGCGGTTGCGGATCACCTCGATCGCCTCGTCGACGATCTCCTCGAAGTCGTCGGGCTCCTCCTCGCCCTCCGGGAGGACGGCCGTGTAGATCGCGCTGATCCCGCCCTGCAGGTCGAGGCCCAGGTTCGGTCGGGCACCCATGCCGAGGTAGATCGCGGCGACCAGGACCACGATCAGGCTGGCTGCCAGCGAGGCGATCAGAGGGGTCTTGTTCACGAGTGACTCGTCCGTTGGTCGTGCTCAGCCGAGCGGGACACCGTTCGCGGTGATGAGGAACCGGCAGCCGAGCGTGTTGGCGGCACGGCGACACATGATCATGCGTTCCAGGAAGATCTCGAAGTACTCGATGACCGTGGACCGGGTGGTGTCGAGCTCGAGCTCGAGGGTGATGGTGGCCGCGTCGGCGTCGACCCGCAGGAAGGAGTGGGTGACCGCGTCGTTGACCCGGTCGTGGATGTCGGTGGCGGTGTCGGCACCCTTGCGGACCCGGCTGCGGTGCACGTCGGCCTTGTCCGCCAGGATCACCGCGGCACCGACCGGCCCGATCGACGAGCCGTACTGCTCCTCGTGGTTGCCGATGGCGGACAGCACGAGCCCGATGCGGTACGGGTCGACCTCGATCCGCCGGAGCGCGTCGTAGGCGATCCACGCTCCCGACAGCCCGTGGTTCGCACGCGTGACCACGTTGCCGACATCGTGCAGGTAGCCACCGATCGCCGCCAGCTGGCACAGTTCCTCGTCGGCACCCAGGTGCAGCAGCACGTTGTGGGCGATCCGTCCGACGAGGTTGGCGTGGCGGAAGCCGTGTTCGGTGAACCCCTGCGCGGCGAGGAACTGGTCGGCCAGCTTGATGAACGCGCTGACCACCTCGTCCTGCTGTAGGCGCGTGAGCACGTCCACCTTCGAGCCGGTGCGCCGCTCGGCGTCGAGGGCCACCTCGGCGGCCTCGGCGACCGCATCGGAGGCGCCGACGCCCCGCAGCAGCGCCGCCTCGGCCGATCCGCGGATCGCTGCGGCGGGGTCGGTGAGCGCTGATGGAGCCGGATCCGGGGGCAGCGCATCGATGACGACCTCACCGGACGAGGCCTCCTCGTCCGGTTCGCGGTCGGTCACGTCACGCCGGTCGTCGGTCACGACTCGTCCGACTCCTCGTCGACTTCCTCCGCGACGTCCTCGTGCTCGGCTTCGTCGTCGGGCTCCGCTGCGTCATGACCGCTGACGACGCGCGCCAGCGAGCTGCGCTGGAAGCGCAGCACGATCTCCTCGTCGCTGCCGTCGTCGTTCTCGACCGCGGCAACGACCAGGTCCATCGTCTCGTCGGTCAGGTCGACGACCCGACCGTGCATCCCGCCGATCGTGACGACGTCGGCGCCGACGGTCAGGTTCGAGACGAGCTGCTTGTGCTCCTTCGCGCGCTTCTGCTGCGGACGGATGAGCAGCAGGTACAGCACCGCGATGAACAGGATCGGCAGTGCGAGGCCAGCAAGGCCTTCCACGGGTCAGCCTTTCGGGGGTGGGGGCGGTCACGGCGTCCTGCGTAGACGTGCCACGGCCGCGCGCACCGTGCCACCTCCACGAGGTCGTGACCTCGCCGGCAGGAGGCGACCCGGCCCTGGGGACCGGGTGGACGGTGCGACCGCAGCGGGTCCCGACGCCAACGCCCGCTCACAGCGGGCGTATCGACGCGCATCCTACCGGTCGTCACGCTCCTCGCCCTCAGGCGCGACGGAGCCGGGCGACGGCGGCGCTTCGTCCATCCTGGAGCCTGCGGCGCGACTGCCCTCGCCCTGGGCCCACGCCGAGATCCGGTCGACCACCGGACCGTGGCGCTGTGTGGTCAGCAGCAGCACGTCCCCGGCCTGCAGGCGGGTCGTCCCGGTCGGGATGATGATGCGTTCGTCGCGCACGAGCGCAGCGACCAACGAGGACTCTAGGGACGCAAGCTCGTTCAACATCCGCCCGCAGATGGGCAGGTGCTCGGTGACGAACACCTCGACGAGGTCGACGTCCGCCCCGTCGATCGGCAGCGCTTCGGCGACCGGTGACCAGGCGGTCGGCTCCTCGGCGAGGTCGAGGCGACGGATCAGGGGCAGCAGGGTCGACCCCTGGACGAGGACCGAGACGAGCACCACGAAGAACACGATGTCGAAGATCAGCGGGGCCTCGGCGAGGTCCGCGGTCAACGGGAACGTCGCCAGGACGATGGGCACCGCTCCACGCAGACCGCCCCAGCTGACGATCGTGCGCTCCCGCCAGGTCAGGCCCGCGCCCAGCGAGGACAGCCAGACCGCGGCCGGGCGCGCCACGACGGTGAGGACCAGCGCCACGAGCAGCGCCGGGCCGGCGACCTGCGGTAGCTGGGACGGGAACACGAGCAGCCCGAGCAGGAGGAACAGCCCGACCTCGGCCGCGTTGGCCGACGCCTCGTGGAAGCTGCGGATCGACCGACGGTGGCGCGGGACCAGTCCCCCGATCAGCAGGCCGGCGAGGTAGACGGCGAAGAACCCGGACGCTCCCACCAGCGCCGCGGCGCCGTAGGCGATGCCGCCGATACCGAGCGCGACGATCGGGTACAGCCCCTCGATCCCCAGCTCCACACGGACCAGCAACTGCGCCCCCAGGTAGCCGATCGCGAGCCCGACGACGCCACCTCCGACCAGCTGGATCGCTGCGAAGGTCACCCAGTCCAGCGGCCCGACACTCCCCGCCTGGATCGTGGTGATCAGCCCGATCGTCAACATGATGGCGACGGGGTCGTTGGCGCCGGATTCCAACCGCAACAGGGCGGCCACCTTGCGCGAGAGCGGTGTCGTGCGCATGACCGAGAAGACCGCCGCGGCGTCGGTGGAAGCGATCACCGCGCCGATCAGCGCCGCGGTCAGGGGATCGAGGTCGAGCAGCAGCCAGGCCCCGAAGCCGGTGATGGCCGCGGTGATGACCACCCCCACGCTCGCGAGCAGACCACCGGGTATGGCCGCCAGCCGCAGGTCGGTGGGCTTGGTCGTCAACCCGCCCTCGAAGAGGATCAGCAGCAGCGCCCCGGCGCCGATGTTGCGGACCAGTTCCGCCTGATCCTTGCCGATCTCGACCAGGCCGAGACCGTCGTCACCGACCAGCATCCCGAGGCCGAGGAACAACAGGGCGCCCGGGATCCGGAACCGACTCCCCGTCTTCGCGGCGACGGCTGCCGTCAGGACCGCCGCCACCAGCAGGGACGATGCCAGGAGCACCGTCGCGTCGATCTCGAGTCCTGCGCCCACGTCCACCTCCGGTCGGACCGGACACGCTATCCCGTGCGGGGCAACGGCAGACCCGCGTGGCAGGCCTCAGGCCGGGGCGGGGTCGCCGTCATCCGGCGGGTAGCCGTCGTCGAAGCCGTCCTCGAACAGCGGCACCGCGCCGGGTGTGCGGGGAGGGACGACCGCATCAGCCGGGGGGACGGCCCGTCCGAGGTGCGCGTACGCCCCCGCCGTCGCGATCCGTCCACGCGGGGTGCGTTGGAGCAGGCCACAACGCAGCAGGAAGGGTTCGACCGCGTCCTCGATCGTGTCGGACTCCTCGGAGACGGTGGTGGCCAGGGTCGACAGTCCCACGGGCCCGCCGCCGAACCGGTCGACGACCGCTTCCAGGACCCGCCGGTCCAGGCGGTCGAGGCCCAGGTCGTCAACGTCGAACACCTCCAGCGCCGCGCGCGCGACCGCCAGGTCGATCGTCCCGTCCCCTTCCACCTCGGCGTAATCGCGGACGCGGCGTAGCAGGCGGTTGGCGATGCGCGGGGTGCCCCGGGAGCGGCTGGCGATCTCCGCGGCGCCATCGGCAGCCACCTCGATCCCCAGCAGACCGGCCGAACGGCGCACGATGGCGAGCAGCTCCTCCGGTTCGTAGTGCTCGAGCTGGGCCGAGAAGCCGAACCGGTCCCGCAGTGGCGAGGCGATCAAGCCGGTGCGGGTCGTGGCGCCGACCAGCGTGAAGCGCGGGAGGTCCAGCCGGATCGACCGTGCCCCGGGCCCCTTGCCGACCACGATGTCGAGCTGGAAGTCCTCCATCGCCGGGTAGAGGACCTCCTCGACGGTGCGTGGCAGGCGGTGGACCTCGTCGACGAACAGGACGTCGCCGGTCTCCAGGCCGGTCAGGATCGCCGCCAGGTCGCCCGGGCGTTCGATCGCCGGCCCGGACGTGGCGCGGAACTGGGCGCCGACCTCGGCCGCGACGATCGCCGCCAGGGTGGTCTTGCCCAGCCCCGGCGCGCCTGACAGCAGCACGTGGTCGGCGGCCTGGCCACGTTGGCGGGCGCCGGTCAGGACCAGCTCGAGCTGGCGGCGGACCCGCTCCTGGCCGATGAAATCCTGGAGTCGGGTGGGTCGCAGGCTCGCGTCGAGGTGGTCCTCGCCGGGCAGGGCGTCAGCGGCCAGCACGGGGTCCTCGTCGGCGGTCATCGGCGAGCCCCGTCGTAGGCGGCGGCGCTGAGGTGGCGCAGCGCGCGGCGCAGCAGCTCGGACGCGTCGGCCTCGGCGTCCCCCTCCTGGTCGCCGAGCTGCGCCAGGGCTTCCTGCGCTTCACCGGCCGAGTAGCCCAGGCCGAGCAGGGCGTCGCGGACCTCGGCGAGCACGCTGCCGCCAGCGACCGCGGCAAGCTCCCCGGTGCCGTCACCGGCCACCGCGGGGGCCGGCATGCCGACCTTGTCCTTGAGTTCGAGCACCAGCCGTTCCGCGACCTTCTTCCCGACGCCGGGGATCGCGGTCAGCGTCGCGATGTCCGCACCGGCGATCGCGGTCCGCAGCACGTCCGGCCGGTGGGTGCCGAGCGCGGCCAGCGCCAGCTTCGGGCCGACCCCGGACGAGGTCAGCAGCAGTTCGAACAGCGTCAGCGAGCCCCGGTCGGTGAACCCGTAGAGGGTCATCGAGTCCTCACGCACCTGCAGGGAGGTGTGCAGTTCCACGGGGTCGCCACGCGGCGGGATCTGCTCGCCCGGGGTCACGTGGACGAGGTAGCCGACGCCGTGGACGTCGACGACCGCGTGGTCCGCGGCACGGTGGGCGACCTGTCCCCGGAGGTGGGCGATCATCCGTGGCCCTCCAGCCGATCCCCGAGGACGGCTTCCCACCCACCGCGGGTCGCCGCCTGTGCCGCTGCTCGCGCGTCGGCCAACGCGGATGCGGCAGGCGTTCCCGCCACCATGGCCGCAGCGCGCGACCGGGCGAGGTGCGTCAAGGCCACCGCCAGCGCGTCGGCGACGTCGGCGGGGGTCGGCGGCGCCTCGAGGCGCAGCTGCGCCGCCACCAGCCGGGCGACCGCCGCCTTGTCGGCCGCGCCGGACCCGGCGACGGTCTGCTTGACCTCGTTGGGGCTGTAGGCGGTGACCGGCAGCCCGGCACGGGCCGCCGCGAGCAGCGCCACGCCAGCGGCCTGCCCGGTAGCCATCGCCGTGCGCGCGTTGGCGGAGAACAGCACCCGTTCGACGGCGACCGCCGTCGGCCGGTGCTCCTCGATCGCCGCGAGCACCGCGTCGTGGATCGCCAGCAGCCGCCGCTCCAACGGCAGCGACGCGTCCGTGCGGACACAGTCGTGCCACTGCAGGGTCGGCCGGGCGTCCGGACCAACGATGACGCCCAGGCCACAACGGGTCAGACCGGGGTCGACGCCCAGCACGACCGCGGGACCGATCACATCTCGGGGCACGGTGATCCTCCTGGCTCCCTGGTGGCCGGCGAACGGGCTGGTGCGGCGCTGACGCGAGGCTGGCGTCCGGTCGACAGCCGACCGACGGCGGTCCACGCCGAACACGCGTTCGTACCCTACCAGCGAGCCGGCAACCGACCGAGCAGGCGTCCCGGACCATAACGGAGAGCCACGGGTGTGCAGCCGCCCCTGCGGCTCTCCGCTTCGACCGAGACGCCGGTGGTCACGACGCAGGTGTCCAGCCTCAGGTGTCGAGCCTCAGGTGTCGAGCTCCGCCAGGACCGCATCATCGATCCGCACGTTGTCCCAGATCTCCTGGACGTCGTCGTTGTCCTCCAGCAGGTCCAACAGCTTGAGGATCGCCTTCGCATCCTTGGGTTCGGTGACCGGCACGGTCGAGGCCGGCACCATCGGCGAGCCCGCCTCGAGCACCGGTAGCTCGGCCTCCTCGAGCGCCTTGCGCAGGTCCGCGACCTCGGTCGGGTCGCACCACGCGACGTAGCGGTCACCGTCGAGCTCCACGTCCTCCAACCCGTGGTCGAGGCCAGCCAGCATCAGGTCGTCCTCGGAGACGCCATCGGCGCCGACCAGCACCTGGCCACGCCGGGAGAACTGGAAGGCGACCGACCCGGGCTCGGCCAGGTTCCCGCCGACCTTGGTGAAGGCCTGACGGACGTCCGAGGCGGTGCGGTTGCGGTTGTCGGTGAGGCAGTCCACCAGGACCGCGACGCCACCGGGCCCGTAGCCCTCGTACTGGGCGGTCTCGTAGGTGGTGGCGCCGTCCATCTCGCCGGCACCGCGCTTGCAGGCGCGCTCGATGTTGTCCTTGGGGACGGAGGCGTCCTTGGCCTTCTGCACGGCCAACGCGAGCGACGGGCTCATCGTCGGGTCCGACGTGCCCGCGCCGCGGGCGGCCGTCTCGATCGCACGGATCAGCTTGGCGAACTGCTTGCCGCGCTTGGCGTCGTTCGCCGCCTTCTTGTGCTTGATCGTCGACCACTTGCTGTGACCGGACATCGCGGACCCTCCGAGGGAGCGTGCACGGACCCCTCCACGGGTGTCCTCCGAGCCCCCAGCCTACCGGTCACCCGCCCCTGCGACCGGGGTCGCTCAGGGGCGCAGCGCCGCGAAGCCGCGTTGGACCCGCGCCGCGAGCTCGACCCGCTCGTCCGGGCCGAGGAAGGCGGCGCCAGCGGCCGTGAGCTGCAGGTCCTCGAGGTCGTCGAGGACCAGGTCGAAGGCCTCCGCGACCGCGGCCAGTTCACTGGTCGGCGTGACCCCGCTCATCAGGCGGTTGTCGGTGTTCACGGTCACCCGGAACCCCAGCTCGCGGAGCCGACCGAAGGGATGCTCCGCCACGGTGGGTGCGACGCCGGTGTGGACGTTCGACGTCGGACAGACCTCCAGGGGCACCTCGCCCGCGTGGACCCGCTGAGCCGTCGGACCGAGCCGACCGTCCGCAGCGATGTCCTCGACGACACGGACGCCGTGTCCGAGCCGTTCGGCGCCGTGGTCCAGCGCGTCGGCGACGTACTCCGGGCCGGCTGCCTCGCCGCCGTGGAGGGTGACATGAAGCCCGGCGTCCGCGGCCCGACGCAGTGCGTCCGCGTGATCGGCCGCGGGGTGGCCAGCTTCGGCCCCCGCCAGGTCGACCCCGACGACCAGCGACCCCGCATCCCGGGAGCGGATCGCCGCCTCGAACGCCTCGCCGGACCGATCCTCGTTGCGGATCGCACACGTGAGCAGTCGGACCGTGATCTCACGACCACGCATCGCGGCGCGGACCCCCGTGTCGATCGCGGCCAGGACCTCCTCGCAGGTCAGGCCACGCGCCGTGCTCAACTCCGGGGCGTGGCGGATCTCCGCGTGCACGACCCCGTCGGCGGCCAGATCCTCGACGCACTCGAAGGCGACCCGTTCGATCGCGTCCGGGGTCTGCATGACCCCGACCGTGTGCTCGAACGCGGCGAGGTAGGTGACCAGATCGCTGCCCTCGCCGCCCTGGAGGAACCATGCCGCCAGGTCGTCCACGTCGGTGGTGGGCAGCTGGTGGCCGAGCTCCTTGGCCAACTCGACCACGGTGGCCGGACGCAGACCGCCGTCGAGGTGGTCGTGGAGCAGCACCTTGGGCGCGCGCTGGAGCAGGGCCTGATCGAGCACGGGCATCTCCTACAGGGTCGCCGGCAGGACCGAGGCGACGAAGGCGGCGTGGAGCCGGTCGTCGCCGGTCACCTCCGGGTGGAAGGCCGCGGCCAGCAGGCGGTCCTGGCGCACGATCACGGGGAAGCCCTCGACCTCGGCCAGCACCTCGACCTCGTCGGCGAGCACCTGCTCGACCCGTGGCGCGCGGATGAACGCGACGTCCATCGGGCCACCGTCGATCCCGGCCACCTCGATGCGGGTGTCGAACGAGTCGAGCTGGCGCCCGTAGGCGTTGCGGCGGGTGCGCACGTGTAGCCCACCGATCAGCGGTTGTGGACGATCCTGCTCGAGCTCGTCGGACAGCAGGATCATGCCGGCACACGTCCCGAAGGTCGGCATCCCGGCCGCGATGCGGTCGCGGATCGGCTGCATCAGCTCGAAGCGCTCGAGCAGCTTGCCGATCGTCGTCGACTCACCGCCGGGCAGCACCAGGGCGTCGACCTGCGCCAACCCCGCGGCCGTGCGCACCTCGGTCGCGAGGGCACCGCAACGGCGAAGCGCACGCAGGTGCTCGAGGACGTCGCCCTGGAGTGCGAGGACGCCCACGACCGGAGCGCCCTCTGGCGCGTCTGGCAGCGGGGCCCGACCGGCCAACCGCTCCCCCGGCGTCCACCGGGCGGTGGTCGGCGCGCTCACCAACCGCGGTCGGCGTACTTCTGCCCGGCCGGCAGCGTGTCGATCTCGATGCCCACCATCGCCTCGCCCAACCCGCGCGAGACCTTCGCGATGACCTGCGGGTCCTCGAAGTGGGTGGTGGCCTCGACGATCGCACGAGCGCGCTGCTCGGGGTTGCCGGACTTGAAGATCCCCGAGCCGACGAACACCCCGTCCGCGCCCAACTGCATCATCATCGCCGCGTCCGCCGGGGTCGCGATCCCACCGGCGGTGAACAGCACCACCGGCAGCCGGCCGGTCTCCGCCACCTCGCGGACCAGCTCGACCGGCGCCTGATGCTGCTTGGCCGCGGTGTACAGCTCGGTCTCGTCCATCGTCGACAACCGGCGGATCTCTCCGGTGATCTGACGCATGTGGCGGGTCGCCTCGACGACGTTGCCGGTGCCGGCCTCGCCCTTGGAACGGATCATGGCCGCACCCTCGGACAGCCGGCGCAGGGCCTCGCCGAGGTTGGTCGCACCGCACACGAAGGGCACGTCGAAACGCCACTTGTCGATGTGGTTGGCCTCGTCGGCGGGCGTGAGCACCTCGGACTCGTCGACGTAGTCCACCCCGAGTCCCTGCAGCACCTGTGCCTCGACGAAGTGGCCGATGCGGGCCTTGGCCATCACCGGGATGGAGACCGCCGCGACGATCCCGTCGATCATCTCCGGGTCGCTCATCCGCGCGACCCCGCCGTCGCGACGGATGTCCGCGGGGACCCGCTCCAGCGCCATGACCGCGACGGCGCCGGCTTCCTCGGCGATCTTCGCCTGCTCCGGGGTCACGACGTCCATGATGACGCCGCCCTTGAGCATGTCGGCCAGCCCCCGCTTGACCCGCGTGGTGCCCGTGCGCTGGTTGTCGGTGTGGTCGGTCACGATCGACCTCCGAGGACGAGGTTCGAGGAAGTGGCCCGCGCGGTGGACGGGACACCCCCAGCGTACTGCGTGCTACCGGGCGTGGGTCAGCCGGCGCCCACCGGTGCCGGCAGGTTGCTCGTGGAGGGCAGGTGCACCCACGTCTTGCCGGGCTTGAGGGGGAACGGGTCACCGTCGACCGTCAGGATCTCCAGCCGATCTCCCGCCGTCGGCTTGCGCCACCGCGCCTCGTAGCGGTTGCCGTCACGCAGGACGATGGCGCGCTCGCCGCTGGTGGTGACGTCCGTCTCGGGGCAACGCGCGCCGTAGCAGTTGGGCTGGCCGAGGTAGTGGCGGGTCCCGAGGACCACGACGTTGGCGGCACCGATCCGGTCCTCGCCGGTCACGGTGAACGGCTGGCCGTTCTGGGATCGGCGGTACACGCCCTCCGCAGGGTCGTACTCCCAGCCGGTGCGGTAGCTGGAACTCATGGCGATCTGGATCGACGTCCCCGGATCCTCACAGCTGTCGTCCGTCGGCGGGCAGGTGTCCTCACCGGCGGGCGGGTCCTCGTCGAACACCCACCCGATGTCGTCGAGGATGGTCGGATCGCGCTGCATCACGGCATCCAAGGCCTGAGGCAGGCGGTTGTACAGGTTGTGGGGTGCCCGTCGGCCGCTCATCCGGTAGAAGCCGGCCCCACCTTCGGTGACCTGGATCGCCGGGGTGTTCGCGAGCAGGCCGCGTACCTCCGCGCGCGCCCCCGAGTAGACGAACCCCGAACGGTCGAATCCCGCGATCAGCTGGGCATCGACCGGTCGCGCCGAACGGGTGGGGCCGACGTTGTCCGGGATCTCGCTGTGGAACAGCGCCATGAACCGCGTGACCCCGGCCTCGACGCGCTCCTCGATCACGATGTCCGCGGCCTCGAGCCCGGTCTGGGGTCGTGCCTGGGGGACGTTGTCGATCTTCACCGCCACCAGCGCACGTTCGAGGACCTCCTCGTCGACCTCCTCCCCCGTGAAGGGCGAGGTCGGTCCGGGCTCGGGCTCGGGTTCGGGCGCCGGTTCGGGTTCGGGCACCGGCTCGGGTTCGGGCTCCGGTTCGGCCACCGGCTCGGGTTCTGGCGGCGGCTCCTCATCGCGTGAACACCCGGCGGTCACGACCGCCACCGCGAGGACCCCCGCGAGGACGACCCCCCACGAGACGCCGCGTCGGCCACCGCGCACCCCACGTCGCACCTGTTGCACCACCAGCTCCTCGTCGCACCCGGTCGGGGCCACCGACCGGCTCGCGCCGGCTTCCCGACGCGCCACAGCCGCCGTCGCCGGCGGCCGCCCACCAGCGTACGGGCACCGCGCTCCGCGGCCACGTAAGGACGACCCTGGTCGCGCGCTGGGCGGATGTGCCCCCCGCGCACGCTCGGTCGCGACCCCACCGCGCCTCAGGGCCCTCCAACCGCGGCGAGGTAGTGGCGCCGGACGCTCTGCGCCACCACCGACCAGTCGTACCGGCCCACGGTGCGTCGCCCCTCCTCGGCTGCCGCCCGACGCAACGACGGGTTCCCGATCAGGGCACCGATGCCCGCCGCCAACCGCTCGGGATCCCGTGGCGGTACGAGCCGGCCTTCCCGTCCGTCGGTGAGCACGCTGCGGTAGCCCGGGATGTCCGAGGCGACCACCGCACGCCCGGCCGCCATCGCCTCGAGCAGCACGATCCCGAAGGACTCCCCACCCACCGCCGGTGCCACGTACAGGTCGCACGAGGCGTACACCCGCGGGATGTCCTCCGCCGGGAGCCGGCCGAGGAACAGCACATCGGCACGCAGTCGCACGGGCAGGAGCGACTGACACCGCTGCCGTTCGGGCCCCTCCCCGACCACCAGCAGGCGCAGGTCGGGATGGTCGCTCTTCAGCAGGGTGAACGCCCGGATCAGCGTCTCCAGACCCTTCCGAGGCTCCAGCCGCCCGACGAAGAGCAGCGTTGGACGGTCCGGATCGGCCACGCCCTCGAGCGGCGACGCCCCCGCGAACCGTGCGACCTCGACGCCGTTGGGCACGATCGTGAACCGCCGACGCGCGATCCCCAGAGCCGTGGCGTGGTAGCTGGCTGCGGCGTCGCTGACCGCCAACAGCTGCGTGACGTCCGCGACGACACGACGCCCCAGCGGTCGGGCGAGACGGTAGAGGCGATCGGTGTGCGACCACGCGTGGAACGTCGCGACCGTCGGCGCGACGCGGCTGCGCGCCGCCACCATCCCCGCCCACGGCACCAGAGGCTCGTGGACGTGGATCACGTCCGGGCGCAGCTGCTGCAGGCTGCGGTGCAGGGTCGTCACCGTGCCGGGACCGAGCCCGATCGGCGCCACCGACCCGTTGAACCGCACCCCGACCGAGCGTGGCGGGCCGATCACGTCGACCTCGTCTCCCGTGGCCCGCAGCGCCTCGGCCAGGTGGCGGACGTGGGCCTGGACGCCGCCGGGCACGTCCAGGTCGTACGGGGAGACCAACGCGACCCTCACCCGGTGTGCCGCCCGGCCGTACGATCGCGCTCCTCGCGGGCCAGGGCCCGCCAGTCGGCGCCTCGGCGCCATGCCTCCACCACCGGATGGTCGGGTTCACGGTCGGCCAGCCAGTTGCGGACGAAGACGTGCCACTGCTCCGGGAAACGGGCGATCAGCTTCTCCAGCTCGTACGCGACCGCCTGGGTGCCGTCGTAGATCGACAGCTCGGCGATGTCGATCGGCTCGTGGACGACCCCCCGGAACCCGTCGCCCTCCGTCAGGAAGGCGCCGATCGCCACCGGACGCCCCGTGCGACGCGCCAGCGCGGCGGTACCCGGAGGTAGACGGCAGGGCTCACCGAAGAACTCGACGATCGGCCCCTTACGGGTCAGGTCACGATCAGCCAGGAGGGTGGCGAGCTGGCCACGCTCACGGACCCGCCGTTCCAGCTGATCGACCATGTCGCCCCCTTGGACCAGCGGGATCACGTCGATGCCCGCGGCTTTGCGCAGTTCGACGAAGCGTTCGAACAGGCGCCGTGGTTCGAGGACCTCGGCGACGACGACCATCCCCCAGTCACGCTGCGAGGTGTAGAAGGCACCGACGTCCCAGGACCCGATGTGCGCCGTCGCGAACATGCCGCCGAGCCCGCTGTCACGGAAGGCGTCGACGTACGGCAGCCCCTCGGCCGGGGTCGCCGCGACGATCTCCTCGGCGTCCATCCGGTGGAGGCGGAAGCTGTCCAGCCAGTAGCGCGCGTAGGACACGTAGGCGGCACGGACCAGGTCCGTGAGTTCCGCCGCGGAGGCGTCGGGTGCGACCCGACCGAGGTTGCGCCGCACCTGTGAGCGCTGCCGCGGCGGCGCCGCCGCGTACCACGCCGCGCCGATCCGAGCCGGCAGCCGGCGCGCCACGGGCTCCGGCAGCCTGGCTGCGGCCTCCCACACCGCGAGGTAGCGCAGGTACGCCAGCCGTTGGCTGAGCGTCTCCGGAGGTGGTGGCGGCAGCTCGGGGAGACCGGAGCTCACGACGGAGCTCCGGACGGGTCGGGACCCGAGGTGCGCGACCGGTTCGGACGAGGCGAGCGCGCGCCCTCGTCCCCCTCGTGGGGGCGCGCCTGCGACGCTGCCTCGTCGAAGTTGTGCTCCCCGTAGAAGCGGCGGGCAGCCCGCTTGAAGGCCCGGCTCCAGGCCCGGTCGTGCAGCGTGAGCGCCACCAGTTCCTCGGGGAGGTCCCGGGCGATCTGGCACCAGACGTGGTGGACCCGCTGGATCACGGTCACGGTCCCCCCGACGGCCAACAGCCACAGCACGGGCTCCAGCAACCAGCGGTGCAGGATCAAGCCCACCATCAGCAGGATCGCACGCTCGGCGCGTTCGAGGATCCCGACGGAGCAGTCCAGGTCGATGGCCTCGGCCTTTGCCCGGACGTAGCTCGTCACCTCGGCCGCGACCAGCGCCACCACGACCAGCACGAACAGTCGCGCGTCGTCGCGCAGCCACCACGCCAACCCGCCGAGGATCACCCCGTCGGAGATGCGGTCGCTGACGGAGTCGTAGAACCCTCCGAAGGGCGTGGCCTTGCCGGTAGCGCGGGCGACGGCGCCGTCGAAGATGTCCATCAGCCCGCCTACCACCAGGATCCAGCCACCGGCCACTGGGTTGCCGGTGGCGACGGTGACGGTGGCGGCGACGGTCAGGAGCAGCCCGAGCGTGGTGAGCGTGTTCGGCGACACACCGGTCCGTGCCAGCCCGCGGCCCACCGGCGCCGTGGCGGCGTCGACGTACTTCGGGAACTTCGAGCGGAGCGCCACGAGCACCTCGTCGCGGGACGTCCCACCAAGCTACCAACGCGATCCCTCGACCCCACGGTGCTGGGACCGACGGCCGACCGGTCAGGCGAAGCCGGGGGCGACGGCGTCGTAGAGTTCCTCGAGCGCGACCGGCAACACCCGCGCGGCGCCCACCGCGGAGATGAAGTTGGTGTCCCCCGTCCAACGCGGGACGACGTGCAGGTGGACGTGCTCCGCGATACCGGCGCCGCCGGCGGCGCCGAGGTTCATGCCGAGGTTGATCCCCTGCGCGTACACCTGCTCCTTCAGCACGACGACCGCCTGTCGGCCGAGCGCCCACAGCTCGGCCGCGACGTCCTCGTCGAGGTCCTCGAGCTCGGCGACGTGCGCGTACGGGACCACCATCAGGTGGCCCGGGTTGTACGGGTAGGCGTTGAAGATGACGAAGCCGTGTTCGCCGCGGTGCAGGATCAGCGAGCGGCGATCCTCCGCCGGGTCCCGAGCCGGGATGACGCAGAACGGGCAGCCGTCGATCGGGTCGTCACCGGCGAGGTAGCCGTAGCGCCACGGCGCCCACAGGCGCTGCAGCTCGTCGACGGCGACGCCGGGCTGGTCGTGGCGGGCGTCCCGCGCGACCTCGCCGACGTGCTCCTCGTGTCCGTGGTCGCCGGTCGTCATCCGCGCCTCATCCCGCCACCGGCTCGGCGCGCTTCTCCACGATCTCCACGGTCAGTTCGGCCAGGAAGTCGTCCAGCGGGACGTCCTTGCGCTGCTCACCGCGGTAGGGCCGGATCGCGACCGTGCCGGCGTCGGCTTCGTTCGCTCCGACGATGAGCGCGTAGGGGATCTTCGAGGTCTGCGCCTCGCGGATCTTCGCGCCGA
Organism: Nitriliruptoraceae bacterium; assembly: GCA_003563915.1. Taxonomy (GTDB): domain Bacteria; phylum Actinomycetota; class Nitriliruptoria; order Nitriliruptorales; family Nitriliruptoraceae; genus CSSed11-175R1. The sequence continues at coordinate 1,176 of PWTE01000379.1, read as the reverse complement.
GCGTCCCGTCGGAGGCATCGACGTGCGCGCGCACGCCCGCGCCGCGCAGCGTGGTCGCCACCTCCTCGGCGTAGCTGACGAAGTCGTCGGCGACCGGGACGACGCGGACCTGCTCCGGGGCGAGCCAGGTCGGGAAGGCGCCGTTGAAGGACTCGACCATGACCGAGAAGAACCGCTCGATCGAACCGAACAGGGCCCGGTGGATCATGAAGGGCCGGTGCTTGTCCCCGTCCTCTCCGACGTAGGCGATGTCGAAGCGTTCGGGGAGGTTGAAGTCCACCTGGATCGTGGTGAGCTGCCACTCGCGCCCGATCGCGTCCCGGGCGTGGATGTCGATCTTCGGGCCGTAGAAGGCGCCCTCGCCCTCGTCGAGCTCGTAGGCGTAACCGGAGCGTTCGGCGGCCTGTTTGAGCGCGTCCTCGGCGTAGGCCCACTGCTGGTCGGTGCCGATCGACTTGGTGTCCGGGCGGGTGGAGACCGCGACGCGGGAGGGCTCACCCATCCCGAAGGCGCGGTACAGGTCGCGGGCGAACTCGATACACCCCACCACCTCGTCGACGATCTGGTCGGCGCGGCAGAAGATGTGGCTGTCGTCCTGGGTGAAGCCGCGGGCCCGCAGCATCCCGTTGACGACCCCGGACCGCTCGTAGCGGTAGACGGTGCCGAGCTCGGCGATGCGTAGCGGCAGCTCCCGGTACGACCGGGTCCGCGAGGTGAACGCCAGGATGTGGAAGGGGCAGTTCATCGGCTTGAGCCGGTAGGCCGCACCTTCGACGTCCATGCCCGGGTACATCAGCTCCGCGTAGTTCTCGAGGTGGCCCGAGATGTGCCAGAGGTCCTCCTTGGCGATGTGCGGCGTGTAGACGGGCAGGTAGCCGCGGGCGAGGGTCTCGTCGCGGATCCAGTCCTCCATCTGCTTGCGGACCAGCGCCCCGTTGGGCAGGAAGATCGCCAGGCCTGGCCCCAGTTCGTCGGGCTGGTGGGTCAGCTCGAGCTCCCGGCCGAGGATCCGATGGTCGCGCCGCTTGGCCTCCTCGATCATCTCGAGGTGAGCCGTCAGCGCCTTCTTTGACTCCCAGGCCGTCCCGTAAATGCGCTGCAACTGCTTATTGGCGTCGTCCCCGCGGTGGTAGGCCCCGGCCACGGACAACAACTTGAAGGCCTTGATCTTCTTGG
>PWTE01000342.1 GCA_003563915.1 Nitriliruptoraceae bacterium | reverse complement strand
GGTGATGGTGGCGGTGGCGGTCATCGCGACGATCTTCATGGTCACCGGCCGCCGCGTCGCGCGGTCCGAGGGCGCCCTGCTGCTCGTCGGCTACCTCGTCATCCTGCCCTTCCTGGCCTGAACCGCCGCGCCACGACGGATCCTGGCACGGAGGCCAGGGAACCCGGGAACTACCCTCACCGACGCCCCCGAGAGGAGCCGCCCCGTGGCCGAACTGCTCGTCCTGCAACACACCGAAGGCGCTGGTCCATCTGCCTTCGTCGACGTCCTCGATGGCCGGCGTTCGATCGCCCCGTGGCGGCTCGTCGCGGTGGCCGAGCCCGATGACCTACCGGGCGACCTCGATGACGTCGCGGGTCTGATCGTCCTCGGTGGGACGATGTCGGTGACGGATCCCGCCGAGCTGCCGTGGATGCCGTCGGAGCTGGAGCTGCTGCGACGTGCCGTCGACGAGGAGGTCCCGGTCCTCGGCGTGTGTCTGGGCGCACAGCTGCTCGGCGCAGCGCTGGGAGGCAAGGTCGCGCGTCGTGACGCCCCGGAGATCGGCTACCTCGCGCTGACCCGCACCGAGGCCGCCGTGGGCGACCCGGTCTTCGGCGGGTGGCAGGACGGCGCCTTCCAACTGTTCCTCCACGAGGACGAGGTCACGGAACTCCCGGATGGAGCCGAGCCGATGCTGACCGGCAGCGACGCCACCGCCGGGTGGCGACTCGGCAGCGCGTGGGCGGTGCAGTTCCACCCCGAGGTGGATGCCGCCCAGCTCGAGAGCTGGGCGGAGCTCCCCGCGCTGGCGCCGCTGCTCGAAGCGGCCGGGGTCGACGGCGAGGCACTGCTCGAGGAAGCCCACCGTCGCGACCGCAACGTGGTCCCGATCGGACGCGCCCTGGTGGGGCGCTTCATCGACGCGGTGGTCCGTCCGCGCCTGGAGGGCTGACCGCGCGGGCTCAGGCCCCGCGTGACGCACCAGAGTTGTAGCCGTCCGACGCCGTGGTCGCCGTCGGGCTACATCCATCGCCGATCGTGCAGCCAGGCGGCTCGGACCAGGCCGCCCCGCTGCACGTTCCCGGCGCTCCGCGCCACCGGCTGACCCTGGCGCCGTGCGTGCTCGCGACCGCGCTACCGCGCGGTCACTCCGCGCCACCGGCGACCGCCGGGACGATGGAGACCACGTCGGTGTCGGACAGCTCGGTGTCCAGGCCCTGCTGGAACCGTACGTCCTCGTCGCGGACGAACACGTTCACGAAGCGGCGCAGCTCGCCGCTGTCGTCCAGCACACGTTCCGCGAAGCCCGGGTGCGCGGCATCCAGGTTCTTCACGACGGTGCGCAGGTCGCTGCCGTCAACGGTCAACTCGGCGTTGCCGTCGGTGAGCTTGCGTAGGGGGGTGGGGATCCTGACGGTGGGCATGGTGGTTCCTTCCCGCTGATCGGGAGTCGTCTATGCGGTGCGGTCCGCGAGCTGCTGCTGGAAGTCGTCGAGCGACGGGCTGACCTGGAAGGCTGGCCCCAGGTGATCGGCCACCGCATCGAGGGTCTTGTAGCCGTTGCCCGAGATCACGGCGACGACACGGTCGCCGGACCCGAACCGGCCCTCCTCGACGAAGCGTGCGAGGTTGGCGACGGTCACCCCACCTGCGGTCTCGGCGAAGATGCCCTCGGTCTCGGCCAGGAGCTGCATCCCGCGGACCACCTCGTCGTCACTCACGTGGCCGATCGCACCGCCGGTCTCGTCCGCGACCTTGAGCGCGTAGTAGCCGTCGGCAGGGTTGCCGATCGCCAGCGACCTCGCGATCGTGTCCGGGATCTGCGGCGTGACGTCGACCGTCCCCGCCTCGTAGGCGGTGGCGACCGGTGAGCACCCCGTCGCCTGCGCGCCGTTCAGCGTCGGTAGCTGCCCGTCCACGAGCCCGTACTGCAGCAGCTCGCCGAAGGCCTTGCGGATCTTCACGAACATCGCCCCCGACGCGATCGGCGCGACCACGTGGTCGGGCAGCCGCCAGCCGAGCTGCTCGGCGATCTCGAACCCGATCGACTTCGAGCCCTCGGCGTAGAAGGCCCGCAGGTTGACGTTGACGAAGCCCCAGCCCTCGCGGTCCGCGAGCTCGGCACACAGCCGGTTGACGTCGTCGTACGTGCCATCGACCGCGACGACGTTCGCGCCGTATACGGCCGCACCCAGGATCTTGGCCTGCTCCAGGCTGGCCGGCACGAAGACGTAGGCCGGCATCCCGACCGCTGCGGCGTGCGCTGACACCGCACCAGCGAGGTTGCCGGTGGAGGCGCAGGCCATCGTGTCGATCCCGAGCGCACGCGCCGCGGAGATCGCGACGCTCACCACACGGTCCTTGAAGGACCCGGACGGGTTGCGCGTGTCGTCCTTCAGCCACAGATCCTGTAGACCGAGCCGCGCCGCCAACCGCGGCGCCGGACGCAGCGGTGACCACCCCGTGCCGAGGTCGACCCGCACCGACGGGTCGTCGGTGAGCGTCGGTAGCAGGTCGGCGTAGCGCCACAGCGACGCCGGACCGGCCTGGATGCCTTCGCGGGAGACCCGGCTCGCGACCAGGTCCTCGTCGTAGACCCCCTCGAGCGGCCCGAAGCAGAAGCCGCACACGTGCGAGGCGGCCAGGGGTTCGGTCTCACCACACTCCCGACAGCGCAGGTGGGTCACGGTCGCGCCACCCGTCGGGCGGCTCAACGTCGTCGTACTCACGTCGTGTCCTGTCCTCATCGTCCCCGTCAGCCGGGTGGCCGAGCGGTTCGTGGAGCACCGCCGCAGGATCGCGGCGGGCCCCCATCGACGTCGAGGTAGACGATGGGCGACACGCGGTGCGTCACGCTCATCGACCACGCCGTCGCCGACGGGTCCGGGTTTGGCACCTTCCCGGTCGAACGTGGCCCTGTCGGGCCGGCGCAACGATCCGGGGGTTGCCGAGGTTTCGACGGGCCCGAGCCCTCCACCTCTCTGGATGAGCAACCAGTGGCGCGAGGATGCCACCATCCGACGGGAGATGCCAGCCCGGCCGGGGTGTTCGCCACACCGATGCCCCGTGCAGGGGCGGTCCAGGGTGGTCCGGGGTTCCGAAGGTGCGATAGTTGTGGAGGCTCGCATCACCGTCGGAGAGACGGCACGCTCTGCTGGCGCCGATCCGCTGACGACCATGGCGACCGCGACCACCTGCGGTGGCGACCAAGCTCCTGACCCGGGAGGATCCCGTGCCCGTCGATCGCACCACGCAGCGGTTCGCAGCGCGCACGCACCATCACGGCGACTTCGATCCGTCCGAACTGCAACGCGTCAAGCGCGAACGCGACCTCACCGTCTCCGTCGTGATCCCGGCGCGCAACGAAGCTCCGACGGTCGGCGAGGTGGCCGGAACCCTGCGGCGGGCCCTCCAGGTGGACATCGACCTCGTCGACGAGTTGCTCGTCGTCGACGCTGACTCGGAGGACGGCACCGGCGAGGTCGCTCGCGCGGCCGGCGCACGGGTCGTGCGACAGTCGGACGTGCTGCCTGCGGCCGGGTCGGCGCTGGGCAAGGGCGAGGCGCTCTGGAAGGGGCTGGCGGCGACCGACGGCGACCTCGTCGTGTTCATCGATGCCGACATCAAGGACATCGGCGCCCGGTTCGTCGTCGGCCTGCTCGGCCCGCTCCTCCTCGATGACGAGGTGCGCTTCTCGAAGGCGACCTACGACCGGCCGCTCCAGGTGGGCAGCGAGCTCCAGCCCTCCGGCGGGGGACGCGTGACCGAACTGCTCGCCCGCCCCCTGATCGCCGCCTTCTGGCCCGAACTCGGTTGGCTCGCCCAGCCACTGTCCGGTGAGTACGCCGGTGATCGGGCGCTCCTCGAGGGGTTGCCGTTCGTCCGCGGCTACGGGGTCGAGTTGGCCATGCTGGTCGACATCGTCGAGCAGCATGGCGCCCACACCATCGCCCAGGTCGACCTGGGCCGACGGGTCCACGATCACCAGTCGCTGGACGCTCTCGGGCGGATGGCGGCCGAGATCCTCCACGTGACCGTCGACCGCTTGAGCCGGCAAGGACGGCTCGTGCTCACCGACCCGCTCGCCGCGACGCTGCTGCAGCCCTTCCGCGACGCCGCAGGCCAGTTGGACATGGGCCGCCACGAGGTGCGGCCGGAGGAGCGACCTGCCCTGGCCGACTGGCGGCGCCTCGAGGGCACATCAGCTTGAGGAGCGCTCGCGCACCCTCCGCAGGGACCGCACGCGAGAGCGCGGGGCGGTCACGTTGGGCGGTACGGTAGGCACCGTGCGCAGGAGCCGTCGGGAGGAAGGTGCGGTCATGAGCGAGGGGCGCAAGGTGCTCGTGGTCGACGACGAGCCGGACGTGCTCCTGCTCTGCCGCGTCAACCTCGAGTTCGAGGGCTACGAGGTGATCGAGGCCGCCGACGGCGAAGCCGCGATGCAACGGCTCCGTGAGGACCAGCCTGACGTGGTCCTCCTCGACGTGATGATGCCGAAGATGGACGGGTGGCAGGTCCTGCACGCGATCAAGACCGACGAGGAACTGAGGTCCACCCCGGTGGTCATGCTGACCGCCAAGGTGCAGGACCAGGACCAGATCCGCGGCTGGTCCGAGGGGGCCGCCGACTACATCACCAAGCCCTTCTCTCCCCTGGCCCTGTCGCAGGTGCTCCAGGACGTGCTGGCCACCGACAGCGAGGACGAGGAGCGACGTCGTCAGATGATCCTCGAGAAGCTGCAGTTGCTCCAGAACCCCTGAGCCGTCCCTATCCGGCGCGACCACGTCGTGGAAGATCCGGCTCAAGTCGTCCGTCCAACTGCCGATACCTCACCTGACAGGGTCTCTCCCCCGCGTCTCTCTCCCACGCGGGCTCCCCCGACACCCACGCGATCGCGTGGGTGTCGGCGTATCCGGGGTCACCCGCGGTCGGCGCCCACGACGACGTGGACGTTGACCTGATCGGAGAGGCTGTCGGCGGGCTTCTCCTGGACCTCGGTCGCACCGATCTCGCGGGCGACCTGTCGTGCCTCGTCCTCGAAACCGGGTGTCCAGAAGACGGTCGTCACCTCGTAGGCCAGGGCCGGGTTGCGGGCGACGATGCGGTAGCCCGCCTCCTGGAGCTCCTGGAACACCGCGTCGGCAGCGGCGCCGCCGTCCTCACGGAACCCGTCGAGGACCTGCACCGAGATGGTCGCGGGGTCGATGGGGTCGGCCGGGGGCGTCTCTGGTTCCGCCGGTTCCTCGTCAGGTCCCTCTGCGGGGGCGTCCGACTCCTCGGCCGGAGGTTCCTCGGGCTCCTCGGGTTCCTCGACCGGTTCCTCCGACGCGACGGTCTCGTCGTCCGCGGCTTCCTCGGTCTCGTCGACCGGCGCGGCCGGTTCCTCGTCGGGGACGTCGGCGATGTCGAGGTCGGGGTCAGATCGACCGATCATGCCGAGTACCCCGAAGATGGCGGCGACCAGCACGACGAGCCCGACCGCACCCACGGTGTTCCGGGCGAGCGAGCGCCGGAAGCTCGGATCGCGCGGCGGCGTGTGCTTCGCGGCCGTCACGGTCGCTCAGCGGGCGTCCGCGCCCAGCCGACGTGCTGCACGTTGCCGCTGACGTGCCGCCCGCAGACGGCGAAGGCGTTTGACGAGCATCGGGTCATAGGTCAGTGCTGCCTCATCGTCGATGATGCGGTTGAGCAGCTGGTAGTAGCGGGTCGGTGACACATCGAACCGCTCGCGAACGGCCTGTTCCTTGGCACCCGCGTACTTCCACCACTCGCGCTCGAAGTCGAGGATACGGCGCGAACGCTCGTCAAGCTCGAGCTCGGGTGCGGCGACTTCGGTGGACTGAGCCATCGACGATCCTCCTGATCCTCCCGACAGCCTCGCAGACGAACCACATCCGTGCAACTACGCGGGGGTGACCCAACGTCCGTGGTGCCGTGACACGGGTGCCGGTGACCGCCGTGATCGACCGCGCCGACGTCGTGAGCGGGAAGTAGGCTGACCTGGCACCGTCGACGTGACCCGTCGCGGTGCGAGACTGGATCGCACCCGCCCGATCGTGACCCGATCGCGTGTGGTGGACATCGTCCGCGTCCAACGACGTGCGCGGCGCCATACCAGGGAGGAGTCAGCGGTGGAGGGACCCTTCGCCCGACCGGACGGCCACGAACAGGTGGTCTTCACCCGCGACGATGAGGCCGGCCTGGCCTGCATCATCGCGATCCATTCGACGGCGCTCGGACCGGCGCTCGGCGGTACCCGGTTCCGTGCCTACGACAGCGAGGACGAGGCGCTCACCGACGTCCTCCGCTTGTCCCGCGCCATGACCTACAAGACCGCCTGCGCTGGGCTGGACCTTGGAGGCGGCAAAGCCGTCATCGTCGGCAACCCTGACGAACTGCGGTCCGAAGCGCTGCTGCGCGCCTACGGTCGCGCCGTCGAGAGCCTCGGCGGCCGCTACATCACCGCGTGCGACATCGGGACGACGCCCGCCGACATGGCGATCGTCAAGCGCGAGACACGGTGGGCCACCGGCGCGGACGAGGTCGAGGGAGGCTCCGGCGACTCCGGGGTGCTGACCGCGTACGGCCTCTACCTCGGCATACAGGCCGTGGCAGAAGCGGTGTTCGGGACGCCATCGCTGTCCGCGCGCCACATCGCGGTGCAGGGACTGGGCAAGGTCGGTTCCCGGCTGGTGGGTCACCTGGTCGAGGAGGGCGCCAAGGTCACCGTGGCGGACGTCTCGAGCTCCGCGGTCGAGCGCGTCATCGACCTCGACGGCATCGAGGTGGTGGACGCTGAGGACGTGCTCTTCGTCGACGCCGACATCATCTCCCCGAACGCGCTGGGAGCCGTCCTGGACGAGCGGACCATCCCCCAGATCCGGGCCCAGGCCATCTGCGGTGGGGCGAACAACCAGCTCGCGACGGCCGAGGACGCCACGAGGCTGCACGACCGCGGGATCCTGTACGCCCCCGACTACGTCGTCAACGCGGGCGGCGTCATCAACGTCGCGGACGAACTGCACCCCCAGGGCCACGATCCAGCCCGGGCACGCCGACGCGCCCAAGCGATCCCCGAGAACCTGCGCAGCATCATCCAGGTCTCACAGCAGGAGGGCATCACGACCGAGGATGCCGCCCTCCACGTCGCCGAGGCCCGGATCGCTGCGGTCGGCCGCACCCGCCGGTTCTGGCTGCCCTGACCCGCCGCCCACGACGCAGCGGAGAGCCGGGAACCCAGCGGGGACCGTCAGACGCAGCGGAGAGCCGGGAACGCAGCGGAGACCGTCAGACGCAGGATCGCACCCGAGGCTCTCCGCTGCTCGGTGGTCCGGGCTCGCGGGTGGAGCCTGACCGGTCCGGGCGGCCGCAGGGGGCGGACCCCGTCAGCTCAGCGTGACCCGAGGTGCGCTGGCGTCGCCGTGTGGGATGACCTCACCGGAGACCCACGCACCGACCCCCCGGCCGGTCAGACTGGCGACCGCGGCATCCGCGTCGTGCGCGGC
>PWTE01000021.1 GCA_003563915.1 Nitriliruptoraceae bacterium | reverse complement strand
ACTCGGCGCTGACGCCAGAGAAGGAGGTCGTCCCCGCAAGGTGGGAGATGAAGCCGCTCGCGCCCGAGATGCCCGCACCAAATTCGTAATCGCCGCTGGTATCGGAGTGATTGAACACGAGCTGGCCTTCGCCCACTCCGAAGGACAAGCTGTTGCTGCTGAGGGTGCCGGGAGCGGCGGGACCATCTTCAAGGCCGTTGATCGGGCTGCCAATGATCAGCTCACCGGATGCCGTCGCCTGCCCGGCGATTTCGACGCTGCTTGCGGTCAATGTACCGCCATCCTGGAGGACGAGGCTGCCACTACCTTCGTGACCGACCGTCATGGCTGCTGTCTGCGGGGCAGCGCCTGGCGTGCCGACGATGTTCCAGCGTGCATCCGGGCCGCTGATCGTTGCGCTGCCGAAGGTTCCGGCCTCCCGTCCAAGGCCGCCGTAGCTGCTGGTAATCAGTCCACCGTCCTCGATGAGAAGCGTACCTTGGGACGTAGCCTGCGTACCCACCTCGAGCCCGCCGTTCTCCCAGCGACCACCTGTTCGCACGATGGCAGTGCCCTCGCTGTCATCCGCGAAACCAATAAAGGCAGTGCTGCTCGCGAGGCGCCCGTCGTCCTCGATCAGCAAGGTGCCGGTGCTGCCAGCGCCCTCGCGACCGTCTCCTACAGCAAGGTTGCCGAGCAGGGTCCATTCGGACCCTGCACCGCGGATTTCAACTTCGCCGTGACCGCCTGCGAAGCCGATGTGGCCCTGCTGGTTGTTGCCACCACCGAGAATGTGTTCGACGCGGCCCCCGTCTTCGATGATCAGGCTGCCCTGGCCGGCATAGCCCACGAACATCCGCGGATGCACCTGCAGCAGCGAGTCGTCGCCCGTGACAACGACCTGGCCCGAAGCATCACCGTGCCTGCCGATGATCATGCCGTTGAAGGCGCCGAAAGTGCTGCCTGCCGTCACCCGCGCACCGTCTCCAATTCCCAGCGAACCTTCGCCCATGTCGCCGACATGGATCGCCGCATTGCCAAGGGCGGAGGACGAATAGGCCGTGACCCAGGCCGATTCGTCCCCGGTCACGGTCAGCGTTCCGCTGGCGCTGCCGCCCATGCCGAGCAGGCCCCGGTTGCTTTCGAGCTCGCCCCCCGCCTGAATCGTCAGCGCGCCGACATCGTCTTCGCCGATCCCGAGGACGCGTGTGGCCGCGCTGTCGCCGTCGATGAGCGTCGGGTTCGGGGTCACTGTATCCAGGAACGCATCCGTTCCCGCCGCCGGCAGACCTCCGTCCCAGTTCGCGGCATCGAACCAGTCGTCACTGACCGAACCCTCCCAGGACACGGATTGTGCCAGCGGCGCTGGCGGCAGGGCGACGGTGAAGAGCCCTGTGAGCGCTGTCGCAGCGATCCATGCAGCCGGGTGCGGAGGCGGTTTCGGGAAGCTGGGTCGCTCTTGCTCTGTTGTCACGGTTTTCTGTGCCATATCGGGTACTCCTTAGGTTTGTACACGGTGCAACTCGCGCGCTGGACCGGCACCGTCCGTACGGTCATCGCGGCCGCCAGTTTCTGCAGGCCCGCATATTTCTCGGCGGTCGAAATCGACGCGGGGCCTGCTGGTCCGTCGTCAATCGCATGCCGCGGCTTCATCGAGATCGGTGAGTTGGACGAAGCCGCCGACCCCTTGCCTGCTCTCCACCAGGGCCAGCAGTCGCTCCGCTTCGCATAGGGCAAGCGACTCGTTGCTGTTGATGAAGAAGTTCTGCTCCACGCGTTCGAGTCCGTTCAATCCGCTGAGATCGACGAGCGCCGGATTGAGCGCGATGTTGAGGGCGTGAGTGAGCGTGAGGTTGTCGAGGCCGTTGACGGTCGTGAGCACCGGGTTTTCTCGGATCGTCAGGCTCGACGACGGCATGCCTTCGATGGTCGTGACGGCTTCCAGACCGCTCAGATCCGTCAAGGCGGGCATGCGCGAGATGTTGATGCTCTGCGCCATGCCTACGTAGGCACCGACATCCGAGAGATCGGTTATTGCCGACAGCTCTTGCAACTGGAGTGTTCCCGAAAGCTCCTCGATGGCCGGGAGGGTCAGGTCGTCGAGGTTTTCCAGCTCAGAGAGCCTGAGACCATGGAAGGATGTGGCGCTGCCGCCGATGCTGCGGAGTTCCGTCAAAGCGGCGAGCGAGGTCAGCGCTTGCAGACCCCTGATCCAGAACCGTCGGCCCACCTCTTCGAGACCGCTCAATCCGGAGAGGGACGTCAACAGGGGTATATTTTCCAGTGTCAGATCGAACCCGACGCGCTCGAGCCCTTCCAGACCCGTCAGTTCGGCGAGCTGTGGCAGATCACGCAGCGTCATGTCGTTCGAGACATCCGCAAGCTGGCCCATCGCACTCAAGTCGTTTAGGGATTCGAGATGGATGATGTTAAGTGTGCCGACGACCTGTAACGCCTCGAGGCCATCCATGCTCGACAGGGCGGGAAGCTGGGAGAAACCCAATGTTGCAGCGACGCTCTGTAGTGACGACAGGCTAGAGATGTCGGCAAGGCTCTCGTTGTTCGTGAGAGAGGCATTGCCGGTTCCGCCGGCGTTGCTGACCAGACGTTCGAGATTCGAAAGTCCGTTCAGGTTCTCGAGGCTCGGGTTCTGAGAAATCGAAAGGAACCCAAGCTCTTGGACGCCTTCGAGACCCGTCAGCGTCGCCAGCTGCGCATTGCCGGTGATGATCACGCTGACGAATCCTGTCGAGCCGATCAGACCTTCCAGGCTGGTGAGCGCATCGTTATTGCTGAGTTCCAATCGATCGACGGAGCTCAGGGACGGCAGGGGACCCAGGAGCTCCAGGTTCGGTGAGTCATGGACCTGGAACCTGCCGCTGACCGTCTCCAGCGCCTGCAGCGGCACCAGAGTGTCGAAGGTTCCGCTCAGAGAGAGGCCGCGTACCTGCTGGAGCTGACCCAGACCGTCCAAGGAAGTCAGCTGCGGATTGCCGGTAATGGTCACGTCCGCTTCAACCGTTTCCAGGCTCGAAAGGGACGTAACGTCTGCCAATGTCGGATTGTTGATGACCGTCAGAGCGGCCAGTGCCTGAATGTTCTCGAGTCCGTCGAGGCTCGCGAGCGATGCGTTGTCGCGGACGATCAGATCACCGGAGATCCCGGTGAGCGTGTCTGGAGCAGCGAGCGTCTGCAGCGCGGGGTTGTCGATGATTCTGAAATTCCCCGTCTCCTCGAGGCGATCGAGGCCTGCCAGCGAGACCAGCGCCTCGTTCTCCTGGAGGGAGAACTGACCACCCACGCGGCGAAGGTTTCCGAGCCCGTTCAGGAACGGCAGGTTTGGCACCCGTGCAATCGTCAGGCCGCCGTTGACGCGCCGCAGGTCGGAGAGCGGTGCGAGAGAGGTGATCTCGGCGATGGCCTCTTCGCCTCCCGGAGCGAAGGAACGCTGTATCACCAGAGAACCCTCGATGACGCAGATTCCTGAAAGCGCCTCGAGTTGCGCCACGTTGTTGACGGTGGTGACTCCTGGTCCGGGCAGCGTGCACTCGGACTCGTCGATCTCTTCATCGTCATCGCCGGGAGCAATGACGCCAACGGGCACCGCGCTGCTGTCCTGTCCTCCTGCACTGTCCACGACCGTGAGCGTTGCGGTGAACGTCCCGGTCGCGGCGTAGACGTGGCTGACCTGGAGCAGATCCGGACCCGAGATCGGGGCGCTGCCGTCACCAAAGTCCCACTGATAAGCGGTGATCTGATCCGCATCGGTGGTCGAGGCGGCCGCGTTGAAGGTGACTTCGAGGGGCGGTGCTCCGGCCTGAGGGTTGTAGCTGAAGGCCGCCGTCGGTCCGGTGAACGCTTGAATCGATACGGACGCCGAATCCGTGAGTCCGCGGTCATCGGTGACCGTCAGTGTCGCCGTGTAGGTGCCTGGTTCGGCGTACGTGTGTGCCGCTGTCATCCCAGTGGTGCCACTGCCGTCGCCGAAGTCCCAGACGTAGGACTCGATGGTCGCGTCGTCCGCCGCTGTGGATGCACTGCCGTCGAACTGAACGCTGACGGGAGCGATTCCGGCACTCGGCTCGACGGCGATCTGCGCGTTGGGCGGAACTTCTTCGTCCTCATCGACGACGGTGATCGAAGTTGGGGAAGAACTACGCGAGGCGCCTGTTGTGGAGGTCACGGTCAGCACGACGGCGTAGTTGCCGGCGTCAGCGTACTGATGCGTTGCGGTCAGACCTGTTGCGACGTTGCCGTCGCCGAAATCCCACGCATAAGACGCAATGTCTCCGTCGGCTGCGCTGGCGTCGAAGCTGAAGAGGGTTGCTGTGCTGCCGTTTGACGGCGTCGCTACGAAGTCCGCGGTCAGATTCTCGACCATCAGGGTCAACGTGTCATGGGCGTCAGGATTCACCTGGCTGCGTGCGGTGACGGTCACGCTGCCGCCGCCCGTCGCTGTGACCGTGCCGTCGCTGGCGACGCTGGCAATGGTCAGGTCGCTGCTGCTCCAGAGCACGCTCGTGTCGTTGGCGCCGGTGACCTGCGCGGTCAATGGAAGCTGCTCGGCGGTGACCAGTTCCGTCCGGCTCGGTGGATCGATGCTGACTTCGACGCTGGCGACGCTCAGGCCGTCGAGCTGAACGAAGCTCGCAAAGCCGCTGCGGTCGATGCCCTCCAGAGTGGCGACTCGGTCTTCGCCCACACCCAGGGCCTGCCATGCGGTCACGGTAGGCGAGCGCTCCTGGGCGAACACGTCCTCGAACAGGCCGCGATACCAGATGAACGCGGCACCGGACTCCTCCGTGAGCTCGATGCCCATCGGATCCTGTCCGGCGCCTTCGAACTGGATCTCGTCGTCGAACAGGAAGCTGTCTCCCTCTTCCGGCGTGATGATCGAGATTTGCGGTGCCCCTTGAATGCGCAGCGCGACCTCGAAGCCCTGGCCGACCTCGCTCGGCACGATCGTGAAGGGGAAGACAGCGGATTCGCGTGCGCCCACGCCCAGATCCGGTCGCTGGCGCACGTACTCGAGGCGGCCGTAGAGGACCGCGAGTGACTCGGGGTCATCGAGGACCGGCGGAGTCAGGGTCACGGTGCCGTCGCTGCCGAGTTCGCCGCTACCGACGCAGGGCGGCGCATCGGAGTCGGCAGCGCAAGCACAATTGTGGGCCGGACTGCCCTGGGGTACCCGGCGATCCTCGAGGGTGACGCGCGCGTAGTTGAGGGGGTCGTTCGCTGACTCGGCCGCGTGCGTCAGCGGTGTGCCGTCAGCTGCAGAGAGGAACTCGAGTGCATAGGTCCGGCGTTCCGGTTCCCGCGTGTCCAGCATGAATGTGCCGAGGTCCTTGCATCCGTTCTCGTCGACTTCGGCTTGGGTCGGTGTCCGCCACCCGGGCCCGAAGTTGCCGAACGCGCCTACGCCACAACTGTCCTGTGCAGGCGCGGTGACGGTGAAGCCTACTCGATAGGTATCGACGCGATCGTTTCGGTTCCAGTCATCCTCGGGTCCTGCTTCGCTCGCGGGAACAGCCTCTTCGAAGGCGCCGTTTGCGTCGGTGAACGTGCTCAATTGGCCGCTGAAATCGCTGCTGTCGCTCGGCGTGGAGAAGAAGTTGACGTTCGCTCCCGAGATGGGTTCACCTTCTGCATCGACAATCCGGCCGACCACGCATGAGGTCGAGTTCGGGATGTCGACGTTCCAGAAGGAGAAGTGCTCGACTTCACCCACCATGTACAGCGGGCCGCTGAAGTCACCATCACGGATCGCAGTCAGCGCCTCGGGCGGGACCACGCCTGCGTCACTCTCGAGCCAGCCGAACGTCGCGTTCAGGATCCAGTCGCCGAGGACTTCGTCATAGAAGTAGAGCGGTACCCGGATCCGTTCGGGATCTTCCACGTAGCTCGGAAGGTGGCTGAAATCGTCACCGTCCTGCAGTGCCGGCCAGTCGTCGGGGTGGATTTCGAAACGCAGGGTGGCCAGGGCGGGCTGACCGGCTTCGTCACGAATGGCACCCGCGGGCACTACGCTGCCGTCCTCCGCCTGCTGCAGCAGGTTCACTGACGCGAACCCGATCGAGAACAGTCCACTCTCGAACCCGGCCTGCCGGGTGGCGAACGCGCCTGGAAAGGCGCCGGACTCGTAGGTGGGACTGAAAGCGCGTGCGGAGCCGCCGACGATGTTCATGCTGTCGGGCAGTCCGTCGATGAAGACCGTACCGTCGGCCGTGCCCAGGGCCATGAAGCCGGGGCGGGACATGCGGAGTTCCAGCGTTCGCTCCCTGCGGATCACGAAGTTCTGCTGATACTCGAGGCCGTCCTCGGGTTCGAGGACGGCCAAGGCGTTGCCGAAGCCGATGTGCTCGGTGGGGTCGAAGTTCTCGATGACTTGCGGTACCGGGGCGCGGGCCTGCAGCGAGACGATGCCCTGATCGGCGGGCACGGTGAGCTGGTAGCGGCCCTCGTCGTCGGTGGTGGTGGCGGAGGCCTCGAGGCCGCCGGCGAACGCGGTGACGGTGACGCCGGCGAGACGTGCGTCGAGGTCGTCGAACACGGTGCCGCTGACGGCCGCGAACAGGGGCTCGACCGGCGTGTCGATAGGCCCGGAGCCGAAGCGGGGCGGTACTTCTGAAGTGGGCAGGGGGCAGCCACGGCAGAGTTCGCCGAGGCTGACGCTGCTGTCGTCGTTGAGGTAGTCCACGGAGATGCCGTTGTCACCGATGACCAGGCGCTTGGGGCCGGGGGCGGAGGCAAAGCCGGCTTCCGGGTCGCTGCTGACGGCGATCTCGACAATATCGAAGCCGTCGTTGACCGCGCTGTAGGCGTACAGGCCGCGCTCGAAGGCGGTGTCCGACCCCTCGGCGCGGGCATAGAGGTAGGCACCGTCGGCGAGCAGGGCGAGGGCGGCAGCGCCGTCGTCACCATAGCGCTGGGCCCAGCCGCCGGCGGGCGGCTGATCGGGGTCGCGGTCCTGGCGGTCGAGTTCGAAGCGTACGCCGTCGGCATCGAGCAGGCGCAGGCTGTCGTCGTCGAGTTCGATGGCGGTGAGGTCGAAGGTGGCGATGAGCCAGGGCGTGTCGGCCGCATCCGGCAGCAGCAGCAGACGTTCGGCAGCGTCGGGATCGACTTCGATGCGGCCCCGCTCGGCGCCGAGGTCCTCGAGGCCGAGGGGGCTGGCGTCGTAGCCGAGCAGGTAGTCGCCGTCCTCGAACAGCACCAGGAGCAGCCAGGGACGGCCGCTGCCGGGATTGTCGGGTGCGCCTTCGAGGACCCACAGCTCGCCGCCTTCGCCGTCGCCGACCGGGGGCGGATCCGTCGGGTCGGTGCCGGTCGGCGGTGGTTCAACGATCGGTGCGGAGAAAGAGCGGCCGTCGGAGCAGCCGCCGAGCGCCAGAACGAGGGCGGTGAGGAGGATCGCAAGCAGGATGGTGATGCGCATGCCGGACTCCAGATACACGTCGACGACGTTGGAGATACCGGAAAGGCGCTGGCCGAACCTGACGAAAATCCGAACAAATTCCGACTTT
>PWTE01000204.1 GCA_003563915.1 Nitriliruptoraceae bacterium | reverse complement strand
GCTGGCTCGGTTGACCGTTCGACCCACCACCACCACCACCACCACCACCACCGGTGCTGCTGCTGTTGCGTCCGCCACCGTCGAGGACCTTGGCCGCCCCGTTGGCCTTCGGTGCTGCCGAGACGGGGACGGGCCGGTTGAGTGCGCTCTTGGCCTCTTGCTCGGCCGACATCGAGTGGTACATGTCGAACCCGGCGAACGAGATGAACTTGTAGGCCATGTAGGGCGCGAACGCGGCGATGAACATCAGCACGACCCCGGCGATCGGGTCCGCGATCGAGGCCAGATCGTAGTCGATCGGCGCGGACGCCTGCGCGGTGGCGACCAGGAACACGACCACGATCACGAGCTTGGAGACGGTCAGGGCGAGTACGAACGACGCCCACTTGCCGACCCATCCGCGGGTGGCCTCCCACGACGCCCCGGCGAGCGCGATCGGGGCCAGCACGATCGCGACCAGCAGCAGCGCTTTGCGGATCAGCAGCGTGAACCACACCAACGCCGCGCCCGAGATCGCCAGCCCTGCCAGGAAGATGGTCACGATCGCCCCGGCACCGGGAGCTGCGATGCTTATCGCGCCCAGCCCGGCAGCGAGCGCGGCGATGCGCCCGCCCATCTCGTCCATCGTCGTGCCGGTGGCCTGCACGATCCCGACCGTCAGCTGGTCGGTCACCTCCAGCATGGTCGCGGTCAGGGTGATAACGAGGAATGAGCCGAGCACCGATTTTGCCAGCCCGAACGCGGCCTTGGACAGTGCGGCCGGATCGCGGCGTACCAGCCCGGTGATCAGCTGCAGGCAGAAGAAGATCAGCATGATGAACACCGCGACGCCGAACAGGATGTTGTAGACCGCCAGGTAGCCGGGACTGGTGACCTCCACCCGGGTGGTCGAGTCGAACGCCGCCCACACGCCCTCGAACATCCATGCCGCCGCACCGCCCATCGCGGCCGCGAGCCAGTCGAACGGTGCGGAGACCAGTGTCGCGGCCGCCTCCCCGGCCGTCTCGCAGACCGTAGAGATGACCGGCACGTCGCAGACACCCATCGCACCCTCCTTACGTAGCGATCCCGGACGACGGGACGCTTTAGATGCCCTGGCCGACGTTCCAGAAGAAGTTGACCAGCGTCACCGACGCGCCGGTGATAACCGCCGCGGCGCACGAGACCAGCACGCCGGTCTTGCCGCGGCCGGCCAGATGCGGGTTCGAGGAGTTCGATCCGAAGCCCCACACCACCGCCGAGATGATCAACGCGAGCACGGAAAGCACCAGCCCGATGGTCATCACCGCACCCACGATGGTCCGCAACGACGCGATGCCCGGCAGCCCCGAGTCGTTCGGTGTGATGCTCACCTGAGCGACCACGACCTGCGCAGCGGTCACCAGCTCGAGAACTGCGGCCGTGTCGAACAGCATGACGACTCCTTGACGCTCACCATGTCCCGCCAAGTCGATCGCGGGCTCACCCCCCAGGTAGACCCCCGTGCCCACGCCAAGTAGGCGTCATCGGCGCCGAGGTGGCAGGCCCAGCTCGCCCCGCCCCGCCAGATGCTTGGGTTGGCGCCGATCAGCAGCACCACGACCAGGGGTGTAGGAGCCGTGGCGTCGCCGCGAGCGCCGATTCGGCCGAGTGCATCAACCTCAGCGGCATCGAAGAGCCGGTCGGGGTCACAGGCCTCGACGGCTCTGGTCGCTCCCCGACCGGCGTAGGTCTGCGGCGTCGAGCTGAAAGTCCGCGGCCAGGGCGGAGTCGTTGGTCAGCGCACCACGGCGGGCCAGCGACACCCACCGCTCATGTCCGATGACGATGTGGTCGAGGATCTCGATGCCGACCAGCTCACCGGCACGCACGAGCCGACGAGTGATCAACTGATCATCACGAGACGGCTCGGCATCCCCCGACGGGTGATTGTGCGCGATCACCAGCGCGGATGCGCCGTGCAACAACGCGTCTCGGAACACCTCACGCGGCGACATGAACGTGTGATCGACCGACCCGACCGACACGGTCGTGGTCGCAACCAGCCGATGCTTGGTATCCAGGTTCAGCGTCAGGCAATGCTCACGATCCAACCCATCCAGCACAGGCAGCAGCACCTCGGCCGCCGCCTCGGGACTGGTGATCTCCGGACGATCCTCGGGCGCACCCGGCCGATACAGCCGCACGCCCTCACCTGCACAATGGGGACACACCGGCGGTTCACTCGTGTCTGGCACGACCGTGTCCGACATCTGCGCAACCACGACAGCTCCTCCCGCTCACGGCGACCGCGTCGGCCGTTACCGGAGAGGTGGACCGTGGTGGCCACCGGCCCGGTCACAGGCTGCTGCCGGTCCGCAGCAGGAAGTTCATCCAGCTCACCCCGCCCCCGGCCAACGCCGCAGCACCGATCGCGACCCACAGCCCGCCGCGCGCCCGCGCCAGCGCCTGGTAGTTGCCCGACGCCGTAGCGATCGCCCAGCCGATCGCGCACACCGCCAGCATCGCCACCGACGCGACCAGCACCACCGTCAGCAACGTCCCGACGATCTCCGCCAACGTGCCCGACGCGCCCACCCCGCCGAAGTTCGGCCCCACACGCGCCGCGAGACCCACCTGCCCAGATGTCGAGATCACACCGCTCCTCACGCACGACACGACGCAGGTACGCGGCGTGACCCACCCGGTGGGTTCTCGACGCCCAGCGCATGAGTCCGAGGCCGCGATCGTGGAGTTTGTCGGCCCGCCGCCACACCGGGTCGTCCGTGTCGCCATCCAGTTCAGCGCACGCGATGAGGGCGATGACGCGGCGGTCATCGCGTTGCCGACCGACAGCATCGAGACGGCCACGGCCGCCGACAACGGCTTGCATCTGACAGAACAGTCATACATCAGATGCAACTTCCGAGATTATTGACTCGTCGTGATGTGCAGGTGGTCGAAGTGGCCGCCGGTGGGGGTGGTGGGGTCGTGCATCCCGCCGCCGTGGTAGGGACGCCAGCCCTCGCTATCTCGGCTCAGGCTCCAGATGTGGCCGTCCCAGATGAGGTACTGAACGTGGAGCGCGTCGGCGTGGGTCTGCAGCCACGTGGTCATGCGCCAGCCTTCAGCCGTCTGGGCTGCGGTGGGGAACACGCCGATGGGGTTGCCGAAGGTCACGTCGCACGCTCGGCCGAGGGGATGTTCGGAAGCGGTGCCGGGCCGCGGGGACCAGCAGGCCCAGCCGGTGTCGGGAAACGCCGCACGGGTCTGGGCGATGAGGTGGGCCATCTGGCGGGTGACAAACCCGCCGGTGCCGGTCGGATCGTCGAGCCGTCCGCCGGGGGTGCCGGTGAACGGCACCGGTGCGGGGGGCAGGCCGGCCACGGTCGCGCACCCGGCTGCGTCGACCCTCGGTATGACGACCGGGTCGTCGGTGGTGCCGGTGGTCAGGGCGGCGAGGATGGTGCGGGCGACGGGTTCGAACGTGTCGTAGCGGTCGGGGTGGGCGGAGCGCTCGACCGCCTGGGCGGCCTGGCCGAGGGTGAGCTCGTGACGGTTGGGCAGGTCGAGCAGCCCGGGTGGTTCGCCGCGGTTGGGTCCGTCGGGGCCGCCGTAGAACGCGGCCGTCTGGTAGGTGGGGTCCATCAGTTCGGCGACGGTGCCCCAGCCCATCTGGGGGCGCATCTGGAACAGCCCGAGCGAATCGTGATCGGATCCTTCCCCGTCGTGGGGATGGTCGGCCGACTCGGGGTAGGCGGCGGTGTTGGCCAGCATCCGCAAGCTGGACTCGGTCAGTGCGGCCATCAGCGCGATCAGCAGCCCATCGTGGCCGACTCCGTCGGTGGCCGCGCCGATCTGCACGATGGTGTGGGCGTGGCCGAGCTGGACGTCATCGAGGCTGACGCGGTGACCGTTGGTGGTGGTTGCGGTCAGCTGGCCGGGGGGCTCGCCGACGACCGTGGCCGTGAGGTCGAGGCAGGAGGCTTGCGCGGCGGGGTGCAGCAGCACCGCGACCGCGAGCAGCGGCACGGACGGTCCGAACAGCAGCACCGCGACGAGCCCGGCGACGAGCACCTTGTTCATGGCAGCGGTTCATCGAGCCGCGAGAGCCGCAGAGTGTGGCAGCGCTCGAACGCCGGTTGGCACGCCAGGAACACGGTGAACGCGGTGGGATGGTCGGCGCTGGCGGGCTCGTCGAACCACACCCCGGCACGGTGTCGGGTCGCCTCGATGGTGACCGCCACCGTTCCCGGACGCAGCTGCTCCGCCCCGGCCGAGGCGGCGATGTCATCCCAAGAGCCTGGGATGTAGGCGGCGTCGATGGTCACCGCCTGGACGGTCTCGTGGTGGCGTAGTTGTTGCCACACCTCGACCGTGGGCAGGTAGCTACTGACGTCGCTGGCGAGGGCTGGGGTCTCGCGACCGGCCGGGTCCGCGTCCTCGAGTACGTGGCGTGCGTGGTCGTCGGGCGTGAGGGCGGACATCGTGTCCCAGGCCAGCAGCACCTCCGCGACCGCGCGTGCATAGACCACCGGGTCGTCGGTCCGCGGCAAGACTGGCAGGCGGTTGCCGGGCGGCGCGGTCGTGGTCGCCGCCGAAGGTTCGGTCGCCGGTTGTGAGCTGATGCCGACGGTGGCGTCCGCACCGGGCCCGCCCGACGTCGACGACGGAGATGGAGTCTCGGGTGCGCCGAGGGCCAGTCCGTAGACCCCGACGACGGTCAGCGCGACGAACACCAGCCCGACGCTGATGATCAGGATGAGCCGACGGCGGGTCGACGGGTCGTACAGCATGACAACTCCCCAGTGCCGGCGGATGCGGATCACCGTGCAGGTGCACCCGGGCGCCCGTGCTCGTCAGCGGGCGGTGCGGGCGCCGCGGGCCCGGTCGGTGAACGCGACCGTGGCGGCCACCGTGGCCTCGAAGGCGTCCCACTGCTCGGCGGTCAGCGCCGGCCCGATCTCGTCCGCGTCGTAGTGGTCGGCCCAGCCGTGCATCTCGCCCCAGGTCAGCAGGAACGCCCGCACCCCGTAGCGGCGGGCCGACGCCGACCGCTCCGGCGGCGGTGTCGTGGAGCGTGACCGTCGGGATCGCGGGGTGTCGTTGACGCGGGCCAGTGCCTGTTCGGCGAGCGTGTGCAGTTCCCGGTCGTGGTCGGTGTCGTCGTGCCGGTCACGTTCGGCAGCCGCCTGGGCGGCCTTGACCTGTTGGTAGTGGCCGTTGACCTTCCCGTCGGCGTCGATGCCTGCAAGCCCGGCCGTCACCAGCTCCCGCAGTCCGTCGGGGGTACCCGGGTCGGTGGCGAGACGTTCGAGTTCGTTGACCTGCTCGAGCAGGGTGTAGGACTTGCGTCCGGTCACCATCTGCGCGGCCTGTGCTCGCGATGTGCGGTCGCACGGTGCTGCCGAATCGGCAGCACCGTGCCTCACGTCCCCGTCGTCGCCATCGGTCGGCTGGTCGGCGCCGAACCGGCTCGCTTCTTGGCGGCGGGCGGCGTCCTCGGCGAGCAGCGTCTTGAGCTCGCGGTACAGCGCGGCGGCCTCGGTCGGGGTGTAGGGCTTGCGGGCGGTGTTCTCGTGCTGCTCGGCCAGCAGCCGCTGCAGCGGGCTGGAGATGCCCGCACGGACCCACACGTTGATTTTGTGCCAGCCGAGCCGTTTGGCGACCTCGAGCCGGCGGACCCCACAGATCAGGGTGCCGTCCGGGGAGATGGTGATCGGCTGCAACAGGCCGTGGTCGCGGATCGAGGCCTGAAGCTCGGCGAGGTCCCCGAGGTCGCGGCGGTGACGGTGTCCGATGCGGATCGAATCGATCGGCCGGTCCAGCTCGATGTGCCCGTCGCGGCTACCCACCCCCATCACCCGCCCGCCCCCGATCTGCCCGGTCGGGTCGTGCTGCAACGGCTGTCGCGACCAGATGGTCATCGGCCAGCATCTCGGCGAGGGTGTCGCCCACCAGTAGCCGGGCCAGCACCCCGTGACGCAACACACCGGTCGCGGACCGGTGGCCGAGCGTGAGCCGCAGCAGCCCGATCCACGCCTGGTGTGACAGGTCGAGCTGGGCGCGCAGGGCCTTGTCGCGCCGCAAGGTCTCGTAGGCGCCGTGCCGGTCGCCGATGTCGGTCAGCCGGGCACAGATGTACTCGACCGCCGGCCAGGTCGTGGCCGGCGACCAGCCCAGCAGCATCAGCAGCCGGGTGGTCGGCTCCACGACCCACACCCCGTCGCCGTCGTCGTGACGGTCGTGGCCGGGCGGGGCGTGCAGGGCCGGGTGGTAGTCGGCCAGCGCCACGGACCGGTCGCAGAACCGTTCGGCGTCGTGGAACACCGAGTAGCGGGCGCGTCTCGCCCGGTCGGTGGAGGTCAGCAGCCCGTGGGCGCGGTGTTCGGCGATCAGGGTGATCCGCACCGCGACGGTGACCACCGCCCACGGATCGGTTGCGGTCCGGGTCGAGGCGTTCTGCATGGCTTCGAACGCGGCCACCGCTGCATCGGCGGGTTCGTGGCCGTACTTGCGTGCCAGGCCGGCGTACCGTTCGGCCGCGAACGTCATCAGCGCCGCGGCCTCGCGATCGTGGCGCCAGGCACCCGGACCGGCTCGGTGGAGTCGCATCAGCAGCGCACGCAACCCTTCGGGGTCCGCGAACGCCGGCCCGGTGTCGTCGGCCGCGGTGGTGGGCGGGAGCAGGGTGGCGGTCATCGTGACACCCCCGTCCGGACCGTCGATGGCTCCCGTCGCGTGCCGAACGCGGTGACCGGTGCGAGTTTGGATGCCCGTGAGCCGGCGCTTGCTCTGGCGATCGCGCGGCGGCCGGTGCCGGTCTGGCGCAGCGGGACAAGCCGGGGCAGCCGGTTGGCCTGGGCGGTCCAGACGATCCCGCGCCCGGTCGCCCGGCCCGAGGTCTGTGCGAGCGCGTCGCTTGCCCGCACCCACCGCACCTGATCGCCACGCCATCGTGTCATCCTGTCAGGGGCGGACGCGGCGGGCAGGGACGGGTCGTGCCGCTGGAGGCGATCGAACGCCTCAGCATCGGGCGTCGCTGAGGTGGCGGCGTCGGTGACCCGTGGCGACGACGTGGTGCGCCTGCGGTCGGGTCGGTGGCGGTCAGCTTCCATGGGGTGCTCCTTTCGTCGTGTCGGTCAGCTCCGACCGACGGTGGCATCGGGCGGTGGCAGCTCGGGCGGCTCCCGGTCGGGTCGCGTAGGCGCTCGGGTGGCAGATCTGCCAGCCACCGACCGGGACGCCGGCACCGGCCCGTGGCGGTCGGTGGCAAGGGCGGTCATCGTCCGACCGCCGTTGGGGCCGGCCCGGAGGCTGCTGGTGGGCCGGCGGTGCGGTAGGCGGAACGGATCGTGGCCACCACCTCGCGTTCGGGCAGGCCGGCCTGGCGTGCGGCGGTGCCGAGCAGTCGGTGGGCCTGGTCTTCGGGCAGGTGTTGCTCGGCGTAGCGGCAGGCCGCCCAGAACAGCGCGTGGTTGCGGTTGCCCTCCCCACGCGACGCCACCCACGCCGCCAACCGCTGCTGGCCGTCCACGCCTCGCGCCGGGGTCCGGGACGCAGCGGGACGGGGCGGCTCGTGTGGGTGCAGCAGACGCCGCAGCGCCGCCGCGTCAACCGGTCGGGTG
>PWTE01000120.1 GCA_003563915.1 Nitriliruptoraceae bacterium | reverse complement strand
TCACGACGTCAAGGCCCGCATCGAGGAGTTCTGCGCCCTGGCCGGATGCGAGCACATCCACAAGGGCATGACCTCGCGCGACCTCACCGAGAACGTCGAGCAGCTGCAGGTCCGCCGGTCGATCGAGCTGGTCCGTGATCGGACGGTTGCCGCGCTCGCGCTGCTCGCGCAGCGTGCCGGCGAGCACGTCCACACCGTGCTGACCGGGCGTACCCACAACGTCCCAGCGCAGGCCACCACCCTGGGCAAGCGCTACGCCAACGCCGCCGAGGAACTGCTGCAGGCGCTGACCCGTCTCGAGGAACTGCTCGAGCGCTACCCGCTGCGGGGGATCAAGGGTCCGGTCGGTACGCAGCAGGACCTGCTCGACCTGTTCGAAGGGGACGCCAGCAAGGTGGGGGAGCTGGAGGCCCGCATCGCCGAGCACCTGGGGTTCCGCGCCCGGCTGACGAGCGTCGGTCAGGTCTACCCGCGCTCGCTCGACCTGGATGTGGTGGCGGCCCTGGTGCAGGTCGTCTCCGGGCCGTCGTCGCTGGCCACGACCCTGCGGCTGATGGCCGGCCAGGAGCTGGCGACCGAGGGGTTCGCGCCCGGACAGGTCGGCTCGTCCGCGATGCCCCACAAGATGAACTCCCGCTCCTGCGAGCGCGTCACGGGGCTGAAACACGTGCTGGACGGGCACCTCGCGATGGTCACGGCGCTGGCGGGGGACCAGTGGAACGAGGGCGACGTGTCGGACTCCGTGGTTCGGCGGGTCGCGCTGCCCGATGCCTTCCTCGCAACCGACGGGTTGTTCGAGACCTTCCTGACGGTGCTGGTCGAGGGCGGCGCCTACCCCGCGGTGATCGACAAGGAGCTGGCCCGCTACCTGCCCTTCCTGGCGACCACCAAGGTGCTGGTCGCCGCCGTGCGTGCTGGGGTCGGCCGTGAGCAGGCGCACGCAGCGATCAAGGAGCACGCGGTCGCGGTCGCCCTGGCGATGCGCGAGGAGGGCCGCGAGGACAACGACCTGCTCGACCGGCTGGCTGCCGACGATCGGCTGGGGCTTGACCGCGACACCCTGGCGAAGGTGCTGGATGACCCGCTGTCGTTCGTCGGGCTCGCGCCGCAGCAGGTCGCGTCGATCATCGCGCGCACCGAGGACGTCGTCTCGCGCTACCCCGACGCGGCCGCCTACCGTCCGGGTGCCATCCTGTAGACCCGGGTCGCGCGTCGCGCCGCGTTCGCGTACGCACCGCGCCGATCCCCACGAGCTACCTCGAGGTCCCTGCCGTGCCGATCCCTCCCGCGTCCGACCCCGGCGCCCTGCCGCGCCTGCGCTTCTGCCCCGCGCCGTCGGGCTGGCTGCACGTCGGCAGCGTCCGCGCCGCGCTCTACAACGTGCTGCACGCCCGCCGTCACGGCGGCACCTTCGTGTTCCGCATCGAGGACACCGACGCCTCGCGCGCGACCGAGGAGTCGATGCGCTCGATGATGGAGGCGCTGCACTGGATCGGGCTGGACTGGGACGAGGGTCCGGAGGCCGACGGCGGGTCGCGCGGCCCCTACGGCCCGTACCGCCAGTCGTTGCGCGGCGAGCTGTACGCCGAGGTGGCACGTCGCCTGGAGGAAGCCGGCGCCACCTACCGCGACCACCGCACCAGCGAGGAACTGGAGGCGTGGCGCGAGCGTCAGCGCCAGGGCGGGGACGGCGGCCCGCCGGTGGTGAAGGCGTCGACCTTCGAGCACAGCGAGGAGGAGCTCACGCGGTTCGCTGAGGAGGGGCGGCCGGCGAGCCTGCGGCTGCGGACCCCGGAGTCGGGGTCGATCACCGTCACCGACCTGGTGCGCGGCGAGGTGACCTGGGAGTGGGCGACGATCTCCGACCCGGTGATCGCGCGGTCGGACGGCTCGGCGACCTACCCGTTGGCCAACTCCGTGGACGACGTGGCGCAGGGGATCTCGATCATCTGCCGGGGTGAGGACCTGCTGTCGGTGACGCCGAGGCAGGTGCTGCTGTACGGGTTGCTGCTGACCGACGGGTTGCTCGACGAGGCGTTGGCGGCGGTCGGGCTGCCGGCGCGTGACCCGGCGTGGGGGGCGCCCGAGGCCTTCGCGCACCTGCCGATGGTCGTCGGGATGGACCGCAAGAAGCTGTCGAAACGGCACGGGTCGGTCGCGGTGCAGGAGTTCCGCCGGCAGGGGTTCCTGCCCGAGACGTTACGCAACTACCTGGCGTTGCTCGGCTGGGCGCCGAAGGACGGCCGCGAGCGGCTGAACGACGACGACCTGATCGCCGAGTTCGACCTGGCGGCGGTGGGCCGGTCGGCCGCCGCGTTCGACGTCGACAAGCTCACCGCCTTCAACGGCGAGCGGATCCGCGAGCTGTCCGAGGAGGAGCTGACCGACCGGTTGCTGCCCTACCTCGACGGCACGGAAGGTGACGAGGCGCTGGTCGACCGGCCAGCGACCGACGAACAGCGTGCGGTGGTGCGCGGGCTGGTGCCGCTGGTCCAGGAACGGATGCAGCGGCTGGACGAGGTGCAGCGCTACGCACCGGCGTTCCTGCGCGACGAGGTGGAGCTGGACCCGGACAGCGTCGACAAGGTGTTCACCAAGAACGGGGCACCGGAGGCCATCGCGGCCGCGCGGCGGGTCCTGGCGGACGTCGAGTGGACGACCGCGGCGATCGAGGCGGCGTTGCGCGCGTTGCCGGACGAGCTCGGGATCGGCTTCGGCAAGGTCGCCCAGCCGGTCCGGGTCGCGGCGACGGGGTCGGCGGTCAGCCCGCCGCTGTTCGAGTCGCTGGAGCTGCTCGGCCGCGAGGTCAGTCTGGCGCGGTTGGACGCGGCGCTGCCGGTCGCACGGGCGGCACAGGGCTCGTAGGCTCGCAGCGGTGGTCGGTGTGCGCCGGTCGGGCGAGCTTTGCGCCGGGGCCGGCACCCCCGTACCCTTCGCTCCTGCGAACCGGCCCGTTGGGCGCGCGTCGAGGTGGTGTTCCCTCCCGGGTCCCTGAGGATCCGTCACGCGCTCGTCACGGTCGCCGGCTCGCCACCCGATCGGGGGGGGTGTAATCGGTAACACGACTGGTTCTGGTCCAGTTATTGAGGGTTCGAGTCCTTCCCCCCGAGCTGGTCGAGCACGGCGGCAACGCCAGGTTCGACCCTGGAGCCTGACCTCGGTTAGTCTCCGCCCGCCCGCGACGAAGCGTGGGCGCGAGCATCATGGCCCCGTCGTCTAGCTGGCCAAGGACGCTGCCCTCTCAAGGCAGAAACGGGAGTTCGAATCTCCTCGGGGCTACGACCGCCGCCTAGCAGCAACACCGCATCAGGACGAGGCTCCCGGCCATAGCGGCCGGGAGCCTCGCTCGTGAGGTCGCTCCCGCGGTGCCCGACGCTGAGGTGCTCCGGGGCGTACCGCTCGAGGATCCGCAGAGCGAACGTGACCTTGTCGGACACACGCTGGCCGCTCGGCTGGGTCGTCGACCAGAGTTCGAGGTTCTCGAGCCGGTTGTCCAACCGGTCCCCGTTGCGGTGATGGACGTTCTCGTCGCCCGTGAGCGGCCGTCCCAGGTGTCGCGCCATGACGAGCCGATGCTCCGCCGTGTAGGCCTCGCCGTCGGTGAGGTGACGTTCGTCCTCAGCAACCGGGACATAGCGGTAGCCACTGGTGAGCCAACCCCTGGCGCGACCGGTTGGGCCGGTGGGCTTCGGGATCTCGCCAACCGGGATGTCCGGCATCGGGTCACCCAGGCGTGTCAGCCGGGCCGCATGGGTGCGGCAGAATCCGTGAGAGTGGGTCCGTTCGTCACAACGGTCGATCTCGCAGGTCTCTGGCTGCCGTCGGCGTCCGAGTGGGACCGCAGCATCGACGTCACCGTTGCGGATCCAGCGTTGGTAGTGGCCGTGGCACCAGCCCCGGCTGGTCGCCGGGCGGTCGCAGTCCTCGACCGAGCAGGTCGTGGGAGGCCGTGACCCGTCGTTGCCTCCGGTGCGCAGCCAGCGCTTGTAGTGCATCGCGCACCAGCCGCGGGCGTAGTGCGGCCGGTCGCAATCGTCCTCGGAGCAGCGGCGTGTCGGGCGGTCGGGGTTCCCCATCGGTGGGCCTCCACGTGTCTGATCCTTGCGTGCGTGCCACCGCCCCGGTGCACCCGAGTCTGTCACCTGGGTGCGACACGCGCGCGTGGTCGCACGCCGCTCGTCCACCGCCCGCCACCAGCGACGACGCGCCTACGACCGTCGTCGGAGTCTCCACCGGCCCTGACCTGCGGCTTCAACCGTCCGTTCACCTCCAGGTGAACCGACGCGGAGGACGTTCACCTGCCGTTCTCCGAGAGCAACCTTGCCGGATACCCGTGCTCCGTAGCGTTCGAATCGCCCGCGGGGTTCGTCCGCGGTTCTTCCGCACCCACGCTCCCACAGGAGTTCGATGCACATGCGAAGCTTCTCCAAGAAGGCGGCAGCCACGCTGCTCGCCCTGGCCCTCGTCGCCGTGGCCTGCGGCGGCGGTGACGACACCGCTGGTGACCCCACCGCGGCCGGCAACGACGCAGCCGACGACGCCGGGGAAGACGACGACCTCGAGGTCGGCGAGGACGGTGTCGCTGCCGACCGGGCGGACCTGCTCGGCGCCGGCGCCACCTTCATCACCCCGGTGATGCTCGAGTGGATCCGGGACAACGAGCCCGGCATCGCCGTCAACTACCAGTCGATCGGTTCCGGCGGTGGCATCGCCCAGTTCCTCGAGGAGACCGTCGACTTCGGTTCGACCGAGCGCTTCCTCACCGACGAGGAGATCGAGGACGCGCGCGAGATCCGTGGCTGCGAGCCGCTGCACATACCCGACGCGTTCGGTTCGGTGGTGCTCGCCTTCAACGACCCGGACCTGATCGCCGCCCTCGAGGCGGCAGGCCAGGATCAGGTCATCCTGGACGCTGAGACGATCGCGGCGATCTTCCTGACCGAGATCACCTCCTGGGACGACCCGGCGATCGCGGCTCTCAACCCCGATGTCGATCTCCCGAGCACCGAGATGGTGGCCGCCCACCGCTCCGACGGATCCGGCACCACCTACATCTTCACGCGGTACCTCTCGGATGAGGACGCGAACTGGGATGCTCAGATCGGCTTCGGCAGCGAGGTCGACTGGGTCGCCGGGACGATCGGAGGCAACGGCAACGAAGGTGTCGCGGCCGAGGTGCAGCAGCAACCCGGCGCGGTCGGCTACCTCTCCTACGCCTACGCCGTCGAGAACGACATCCCGGTGGCAGCGGTCGTCAACGCTGACGGCAACGTGGTCTCCCCCACGATCGACTCGATCAGCGCAGGCCCCGACTCGATCATCGACACCATCCCCGACGACTTCCGCTACGACATCCTCGGGGTCGGTGCGGACGGGTACCCGATCGTCGGCACACACTGGATCCTGGCGTGGGAGTGCGGCTACGACGACGCCACCGCTGAGTCGCTCAAGGACTTCCTCAGCTGGGTCGTGACCGAGGGCGACACGCTCGCTCGAGAGCTGTTGTACTCGCCGGTGACCGGCAGCTTCGAGGAGCGCGTCCTCGCACAGATCGAGCGCATCAACTCCGCCAACTGACGCACGCGCCGCGCCGGGGCCCCTGCGGGCTCCGGCGCGGCGCGACGTCACGGACCCACGGTCGCGTCGGGCGAGGCCCGTCGTGACGGATCGAAAGGCCGAGCAGGTGTCCGCTACCACCCTCGATCCTGCGCCCAACCGGTTGCGGGGGAGCAACGGCGGCCGCCGCGCCGACCCGATCTTCCGGGCCGTGCTGATGGTGGCCGCGTCCAGCGTGCTCATCATCCTCGCGGCGATGATCATCCGCACGACCATCGAAGCCTGGCCCGTCTTCGCCAAGGAAGGCATCCTCGGCTTCGTCACCGGGCAAGAGTGGAGCGTCGGCACCTCCCGTAGCGAGGTGACCGGTACCTACGGGGCGTTCCCCTTCATCTACGGCACGCTCAAGATCAGTGCCATCGCCGTGCTCTTCGCGGTGCCCCTGGCCATCGGTATCGCGCTCTTCACCAACGAGATCGCCCCGCCGTGGCTGCGGCGGCCGCTGGCCTACACCGTGGACACCCTGGCGATGGTCCCGTCGATCGTGTACGCGCTCGTCGGGATGTACTTCTTCCGGCTGTACTTCTGGGCGCCCGTCGGACGGTTCGTCGCCGACAGTCCGGTCGGCAACGTCCCCTTCTTCAGCGGACCGGTGCTGCTCTCGAGCTACTGGTCAGCCGCCAACATCCTCACGATCATGATCCTGCCGATCATCACCGCCATCTGTCGCGACGTGTTCGCTCAGGTCCCCGCGGACGAGCGCAACGCCGCCTTCGCCATGGGTGCCACCCGCTGGGAGGTGATGAGCAAGGTCATCGTGCCCCACAGCTTCTCCGGCATCGTCGGCGGCACCATGCTCGGCCTCGGTCGCGCCCTCGGTGAGACCCTGGCGGTTGCCGTGCTGATCGGCTCCAGCCAACGCTGGGCGCCGCGCCTGTTCTTCGGCGGTGACGCCATGACCGCCGTCATCGCGAACACCTTCGCCGACGCCCACCCGGAGGCCATCTGGGCGCTGCTCGCGATCGGTGTCACGCTGTTCTTCATCACGATGTTCGTCAACGTCGCCGCACGGCTCATCGTCGCCCGTGTCGGTGAGCGGGTCGGGGGAGGTGCGGTGGTATGAGTGTCGACACGCGAACCCACACAGCACCGCCACAGGATCCCCCGAGCCTCAAGACCGTGACGGCCAACGCGCGCCGCCGTGAGCGCTTCTCGAAGGCCATGACCTACGTGCTGTTCGGCACCGTCATGGCGGCGATCATCCCGCTCGTGACCCTGATCGGCGCCGTGATCTACAACGGCTGGCCGGCGATCAACTGGGAGTTCTTCACCACGGTCGAGCCGCTCTCCTACCGCGAACGCGGTGGCGGGTACGCGGCCGGCATCTTCGGCACGCTGTACATGACCGGCATCGCCACGCTCGTGACCGTGCCGCTCGGTATCGCCGCTGCGATCTATCTCAACGAGAACCCGGCCGGCCGCTACACCAAGATTGTCCGGTTCTTCACCGACGTCATGACCGGTGTGCCCTCGGTCTTCGTCGGACTCGCCGTCTACGCACTGTTGGTCAGCGGCAGCGGCGGCCTGGGCCTGGGCTTCAGCACCCTGGCTGGTGCGGCCGCGCTCGGCATCATCATGCTGCCGATCGTCGTCCGCTCGTCCGAGGAGATGCTGCGGCTGGTGCCCCAGGACCTGCGCACCGCCTCCTATGGCCTCGGTGCCCGTCAGTGGCAGACCACCTTCAAGGTCACCTTGCCCGCCGCCGCGCCGGGGCTCACCACTGGTGCGATCCTGGCGGTCGCTCGCGGGGCCGGTGAGACCGCTCCACTGATCATGACCGCCCTCGGGGCCCGTGCGATCATCACGTCGCTGACAGGTCAGCCGCAGGCCGACGTCGGCCTGTTGATGCTCGACGGCTTCCGCCAGCCCTTCGCGCCCGGCATCGAGCGGGCCTGGGGCGGTGGCTTCGCCCTCATCGCGATCGTGTTGGTCATGTCGATCATCGCTCGCACGATCGCCCGCAAGAGCCAGATCTAG
>PWTE01000124.1 GCA_003563915.1 Nitriliruptoraceae bacterium | reverse complement strand
TCGAAGGCGTCCTCCAGATCGTCGAGTCCCACCTCGAAGGCGTCGCGGACCACCAGCCGGCCACCGCCGACGGTACCGATGTCGGCGAGCGGGAGCTCGGCGTCGGCGCACAGTTGCGCGAAGGCCTTGACGTTGGTCGACGGCAGGCTGACCACCACCCGCCCCGGCGACTCGCTGAACAGCTCCTGGGTCAGCGACAGCTCGCCGGGCAGGGAGACCAGGGAGACCTCAAGTCCGACGTTCCCGGCGAGGCACGACTCCACCAGGCTGACCAGCAACCCGCCGGCGGACACGTCGTGGGCCGAGTGCAGCAGGCGTTCCCCGGCTGCCACGTGCAGGACCTCCGCCAGTGCTGCCTCGACGTCCAGGTCGACCGGTGCCAGCACGCCGCCGAGGGGCGCGTCGAGGTAGCGCTGCAGCTCGCTGCCCGCGAGCCCGGGCGCGGTCGGTCCACCGACGAGGAAGACGACGTCGCCCTCGTCCTCGAAGGCGATGTCGATCGCGTCACGGGCGTGCTCGATCACCCCCAGTACCCCGACGACCGGCGACGGGTGGATGGCCCGACCGCGCGTCTCGTTGTAGAGCGAGACGTTGCCGCCGGTAACCGGGATGCTGAGCGCCTGGGTCGCCTCCCCCATCGCCGCGATCGAGGTGGCCAGCTGCCACATGATCTCGGGCCGTTCGGGGTTGCCGAAGTTGAGGCAGTTGGTCGTGGCGAGCGGTCGGGCACCGACACACGCGACGTTGCGGAAGGCCTCGGCGACGACGCGGCGGGTGCCCTCGGCGGGATCGAGCTCGCACCAACGGCCGTTGCCGTCGGTCGCACAGGCCACCCCGCGATGCGACCCGGGTAGGCGCACCACGCCAGCGTCCGCCGCCATCGGGCCGAACACGGTCCCGGCGCGCACGAAGTGGTCGTACTGCTCGGTGATCCAGCGCGGCGACGTGACGTTCGGGGAACGCAGGAACCCGAGGACGAAGCTCGCAAGCTCCTCCCCCGGCGCGGCCGGCACCTCCAGCGCATCGGCGTCGATCGCGGCGTAGACGTCCAACCAGTCAGGGCGCTGCGTCGGGCGGTCGTAGACCGGGCCCTCGTCGGCCAGGCTGCGGGCGGGGACGTCGGCGACCAGCTCGCCGCCTCGGTGCAGCCGCAGCCGGTCACCCGCGGCCACCTCGCCGATGACGCTGGCCGGCACCCCCCACCGCTCCGCGATGGTCAGCACCTCGTCCAGTCGCTCCGGGGAGACCAGCGCGAGCATGCGTTCCTGCGACTCCGAGCAGAGGATCTCCCACGACTCCATCGACGGCTCGCGCAGGTGGACCCGGTCGAGATCGACCTGCATCCCGAGCGACGCCGCTGACGCGAGCTCGGAGGTGGAACACGCGATCCCGGCCGCGCCCATGTCCTGGATGCCGTTGACCAGGTCGCGCTCGTAGAGCTCGAGGCAGCACTCGATCAGCAGCTTCTCGGCGAAGGGATCGCCGACCTGGACGTTGGGTCGCTTGTCGTCGAGCGCATCGTCGAACTCCTGGCTGGCCAGCACCGACGCGCCGCCGATGCCGTCGCGGCCGGTCGCGCTGCCGAGCAGGACCGCGACGTCGCCGACGGACTCGGCCTTGGCGAGCTGGAGCCGGTCGCGCTCCATCACCCCGATCGCCAGCACGTTGACCAGGGGGTTGCCGGCGTAGGTGTCGTCGAAGACCGTCTCGCCGCCGATGTTGGGCACCCCGACGCAGTTGCCGTACCCGCCGACGCCACGGACCACGCCGTCGACGAGGTGGCGTTGCTTGGGGTCGGGCTCGCGGTACCGGCCCGAGCCGTCGGTCCAGCCCCCAGGGTCGCCGAACCGCAGCGGGTCCATCACCGCGATCGGGCGGGCCCCCATCGTGAAGATGTCCCGCAGGATCCCGCCGACCCCGGTCGCAGCACCCTGGTAGGGCTCGACGTAGCTCGGGTGGTTGTGCGACTCGATCTTGAAGGCGATCGCCAGCCCGTCGCCGACGTCGACGACGCCGGCGTTCTCCCCCGGGCCCACCAGGATCCACGGCGGGGTCGGTCCGTCGCCCGCCAGCCCACGGAGGTGGATCTTCGAGGACTTGTACGAGCAGTGCTCGGACCACATCACCGAGTACATGCCCAGCTCGGC
Organism: Nitriliruptoraceae bacterium; assembly: GCA_003563915.1. Classification (GTDB taxonomy): domain Bacteria; phylum Actinomycetota; class Nitriliruptoria; order Nitriliruptorales; family Nitriliruptoraceae; genus CSSed11-175R1. The sequence goes on along the minus strand of PWTE01000124.1, from coordinate 5,462 downwards.
GACGGTGGGCGTCCGACCGAGGGTCTCGACGATGCGGTCGTACTCGTCGCCGCGCAGCCCGAGTTCGTGGCCGAGCTCGCGGGCTCGCTCGGGGTCGAGGGTCTCGTGCGGCGGGAAGGTCGCGGTGCTCTCGGTCACGCGGGCTCCGTGGGCGACGGCGGGCGAGGTGGGACGGCCAAGGACGTCCCGGAGCCTAGTGGTGCCGGCCCGCTCGACGGGGTGCCGGCCGTGCGGGTACGGTGAGGGTTATCGACTGTTAGGTAAGAGGCGGGAGGCGTGGAGGTGGCGCGACGACGCAACGCCCGCGGTCACGGTGACCGGCTGCGTGAGGAACTGCTCGACGCCGCGGAGGAGCTGCTGGCCGAGGCCGGCGACGAACGGGAGGTGACGGTCCGCGCGGTCGTCGAGAAGGTGGGCGTCACACCACCCTCGCTGTACCTGCACTTCGATGACAAGGCCGCGCTGATCCGCGAGGTCGTGGCCCGACGGTTCGGTGCCCTCGCGGCTGCGACCAGCACCGCCGCCTCGCAACACCCCGACGACCCTGCAGCCGCCCTCCGCGCCGGGGTCCGGGCCTACCTCGGCTGGGCACGGGACAACCCCGGCGGCTACGCGGTGCTGTTCAGTACGCACCGGGAGACCCAGCTCCTGCGTCCAGATGGCACGGGTGGGTCCGACGCGTTCGACAACCTCGTCGAACGTGTCCGGCGCTGCCAGGAGGCCGGGGTCGCCAGAGACGGCGATCCCCACCTGCTCGCCACCCTGATCTGGTCCGCGGAACACGGCATCGCGACCCTCTCGGTGGCACGACCGCACTTCCCCTGGCCGGATGTGGACCACCTGATCGACGAGTTGCTGCAGCGCGTCGTCGGGCTCCCGGGGCGGGTGTCCAGCTGATCCTCGGGCGAGCGGGCCTCGAACCTGTAGCAGCTACGCTCGCGGCGACGGAAGGCTCGGCGATGATGGACGCGATGAACATCCTGCGTGCGGTGCTGGTCGCCTGCGCGTTCGTCGCGGCACTCCTGCTGTCGTTCCAGGGGATGTGGGTTCCCGCCGCCGTCCTCTTCGTCGGCATCGCCGCACACCTGGCCCTGTTCGGCTACCTGCGCGCGCAGCACCGACGCGAGGCCGCCGAGCGTGGCCTGCCCTACGACACGCGGCCCCTCTCCGGCTGAGCTGTCCAGCCGAAGGGGCTGGCCCTCAGGCGTTCTGCGCAGCGCCCTCGAGCAGGCTCTCGAAGAAGCCGCGGCCGTCGGCACCGCCGAGCAGTTCCGGATCGACCGCGTGCTCGGGGTGGGGCATCAGCCCGACCACGTTGCGGTCCTCGCTGCACACCCCGGCGATGTCACGTGCCGAGCCGTTGGGGTTGTTGTTCGGGGCGTAGCGCACCACCACGCGCCCCTCGGCTTCGAGCTCGTCCAGCGTCGCCGCATCCGCGTGGTAGCGGCCCTCGCCGTGCTTAGCGGGCACGACGATCTGTTCGTCGGGAAGGTACGCGCGGGTCCAGGGGGTGTCCGCTGCCTCGACGGTGAGGAGCACGTCACGGCAGACGAACCGCAGCCCCTCGTTGCGGAGCAGCGCCCCAGGAAGCAGGCCAGCCTCGCACAGGACCTGGAAGCCGTTGCAGATCCCGAGTACCGGTCCGCCGTCACGTGCGAACCCGGCGATCGCGGTCACGATCGGCGCCCGGTGCGCGACCGCGCCACAGCGCAGGTAGTCGCCGTAGCTGAACCCACCGGGCAGCACGACGGCGTCGACGTCGCGGACGTGCTCGTCGGCGTGCCAGAGGGTGACGGCCTCGTGGCCGCACGCCTCCAACGCGGTCGCCGCGTCATGGTCGTCGAGGGAGCCCGGGAAGGTCACGACCCCGACACGCACCTCTCCACCTCCGAACCGTCCGACGACCTGGCCCACGCTCTGATGTCCGGCGCGGACCTTACCGGGCGCGGAACCCGGCCTCCTCCAACGCGCGGAGCGGGTCGTCCGACGCGAGCAGCTCCCGAACGTCGCCACAACCAGGAGGTTCCTGTGGCTGGTAGGTCATGCGGTCGCAGGCGTCGGCGTGGATCTCGGCTGCCGTGAGTTCACGTTCGGCCGTGACCACCTCACCCGGCCAGTCCGGGTCACCGACCAGCACGAGCTGGTGGAGGACCACCGGTGCGGCCCGGCGTGCATCCTCGAACAGGTACCGGGCGTTGAGCTCGAGCACGATGTTGCCCTCCTCGACCCGGGACGAAGCGTCCACCGCGGCGACCTCGAAGGTCGCGAAGCGCAGCCGCCCCCCACTGGCGATCCAGGCGCGCAGCCCCTCACGGGCCGGCTCGTACCCGCCCTGCCCGAGCAGCTCACAGGTCGCTTCCAGCGCCCGACGACCCGCGGCGCGGGTACCGCTGTCGCCGACCAACTCGACCGGCTCGGCACAACCGGGCCCCGGCTCGGTCTCCGTGCTGTCCCCCAGCTGTGCGTCACCGCGATCGATGGTGACCGCTTCGTCCCCGACCGGTCGCCGCTCCGCCGGTGGGACCTCGTCACCTCGTGGGATCGCCATCACCGCCCAGACGGTCACCCCGATCGCGACCGGGACCAGCACCAGCATGGCGATCACGAACCACCGCGCGAGGACCGGCTCGCCCGTTGGCAGGGCGGGAAGACCGTCACCACGGAGCGGCGGGAGGGAGCTCTGAGGGTCGGACATGCGAGGTCGTCGCGTCAGGCGTCGGCGCGCTCGTCGTCGCCGATCACCCGCCACCGGTACGACTCGATGACCGGGTTGGTCAGGAAGTCCTGACACATCCGGTCCACCTGTTCGGCCAGTTCGTCACCCTGCGCGTCGACCACCAGCTCGAGGTGCTTGCCGACCCGCACCTCGGACGCCTCGCGGTAGCCGAGCCCCGGCAGCGCCTGCTCGACGGCACGGCCCTGAGGGTCGAGGATCTCGCGCTTGAGCAGGATGTCGATCGCGATGCGGGGCATCGGCAGCTCCGTGGCCTGGCAGGGATGGGAACGATGCGGTGACGGCGGACAGCAGCCTACCTCTGGTCGTACCCGTCCCTCCCCGCCCGCCGCCGCGGCGGCAGGCACCGTCGGAGACCCTGCCCGTGACGTCCGAGCCCGGACGTGCGTTACGGTGACGCACCTGGAGGCATACTGATGCATATCGCGATCCTCGGCGGGACCGGGCCGCAAGGCAAGGGGCTCGGCTTCCGCTTCGCTCTGGCCGGCCACGACATCGCGATCGGATCGCGCTCTGCGGATCGCGCAGCCGCCACCGCCGACGAACTGCGCCCGCGCATCGTCGACGGCGGTGCCGTCGGTTCCGGGGCGAACATCGACATCATCGATGACGCGGACCTGATCCTGCTCAGCGTGCCCTACGAAGGACAGGTCGATCTGCTCCGCAGTCTGGCCGAACCGCTCGCAGGCAGGCTGGTCATCAGCTGCGTGAACCCCTTGGGGTTCGACGGCAAGGGTCCCCACGCACTGGCGGTCCCGGAGGGCAGCGCTGCGGAGCAGGCCGCGGTCGCCCTCCCGGACTCGACGATCGTCGCCGCGTTCCACCACCTGTCCGCACCGTCGCTCCTCGAGGACGGACCGCTCCACGACGAGAGCGTCCTGGTCTGCGGAGATGATGCCGAGGCCAAGCAGCAGATCATCGACCTGGCCGCCGTCACGGCGCTGCGCGGGGGTGTGGACGCCGGTCCGCTCCGCAACGCGCAGCAGATCGAGGCCATGACCGCCGTGCTGATCGGCATCAACAAGGCCTACAAGGCCCGCTCCGGCATCGCGATCGCCGGACTCTGACCCTCTCCGCGACGGTGGGATCAGCCCTCCATGCCAGCGATCAGGACCAGGGCGACGATCAGCGAGATGCTGGTCAAGACGACCAGCAGGGCGACCCCGGGGCTCGGTGGCCTCCCTCGATCGCCCATCACCTCATCCCATCACACCTGTCCCGAGTGGTCGTGCCCGACCGTTGCACCGGTACCTTGGGTGCGGCTCCGAGGTTACGGGGCCAGGACCTCCGACGGAGCCCCGCATGACCAGCCCGACGACCGAGCAGCGGCCCCAGACCGCAGCTGACCGGTTCGTCCGCCAACTCCTGCTGATCGAGGACGCCGCTCCGCGTTCGATCATGTCGCTGAAGGGATCGTTGGTCATCAGTGCGGTGCGCTGCATCCTGATGTACGCGGTGATCCCGCTGCTCGTGCCGGTGGTGGGATGGCTGGGGGTGGTGGCGCGGCCGATCTCGCTGGCGATGTCGGTCGCGGCGGTCGTGCTGGCGATCTACAGCCTGCGTCGGGTGTGGCTGGCCGACTGGCACCACCGTTGGCTCTACACGGCGTTCATCGGGGTCGTGCTGGGGCTGCTGAGCGTGGTCATCGCCCTGGACGTCCGGGCCGTGCTCGTCTGAGCGCCACCTACCCCGACGCCGGTTGGTGCTCGCCCCCAGTAGCCAGCGTGGCCGCCAGCGGCACCCCTGGGCGGTAGGCGAGGTGGAGGTGGGTCGGCGCATCCACGACCACCAGGTCCGCCGGTCCCCCGACGCGGATCCGTCCGACGTCGTCACGTCGCAGCGCCGCGGCGCCACCGGCGGTCGCGGCCCAGACCGCCTCGGACGGGGTCAGCCCGCACTCGCGGACCGCCAGGGCGATCACGAAGGGCATCGACGTGGTGTACGACGTCCCCGGGTTGCAGTCGGTCGCCAGTGCCACGGTCGCACCGGCCTCCCACAAGCGTCGCCCGTCGGGGTAGACGGGCGAGCGGGTCGAGAAGTCCGCGCCGGGCACCAGCGTCGCCACGGTCCCGCTGTCGGCCAGGGCACCCACGTCCGCGTCGGTCAGATGGGTGCAGTGGTCCGCGGATGCCGCACCAAGCTCGCACGCCAGCTGCACCCCCGGCCCCGGGCCGAGCTGGTTCGCGTGCACCCGTAACCCCATCCCCCGTGCGCGGCCCGCGCCGAGGATGGCGCGTGCTGCCTCGGCGTCGAAGGCACCGTCCTCGACGAACACGTCGATCCACCGGGCCAGGGGCGCGCAGGCGTCGAGCATCTCGCCGATGACCAGGGTGACGTAGCCGTCCGGGTCGTCGGCGTACTCGGGCGGGACGACGTGGGCGCCCAGGAACGTGACCTCGTCGGTGAGCTCGGCGGCGACGTCGAGGCAGCGGTGCTCGTCGGCGACCGTCAGGCCATACCCGGACTTGATCTCGACCGTGGTGGTGCCCTGGCGGCGCATCTCGGCGACCAGACGCTGCGCGGTCGCGCGCAGGTCGTCGTCGCTGGCGGCGCGGACCGCGGCGACCGTGGTGCGGATGCCGCCGGCGGCGTACGGGTAGCCGGACATCCGGGCGGCGAACTCCTCCGCCCGATCCCCAGCGAACACGACGTGGCTGTGGCTGTCGACGAACCCGGGCAGCACGCAGCGGCCGCCGAGGTCCGTCCGGCCATCGGCAGGTGGGGCAGC
>PWTE01000288.1 GCA_003563915.1 Nitriliruptoraceae bacterium | reverse complement strand
TCACCGGCACCCGCAACCTTGCGGGCTGCGGCCAGATGGACCGCGACGGCGGGAGCATCGCCTGCCGAGGTGGCCAGGAGCGCCGCAACGAGACGCGGGAAGGGCCGATCGTCGTCGTGCGGGAGGCCCTGCAGTCGGGCAAGGGCAGCATCGACACCTGGCCGCAGGTCGGAGACGGCCCGATGGTCCAGGGCAAGGAACGCGTGCCACACGACGGCGAGCGCCTGCAGGCGCGGGTCGTCGACGTCCTGCACGGCGGCGAGCCAACCTGCTCCTTCGCGTCGGCGGCCACCGAGATACCAGTACCAGCCCAGCGAGGTTGCCAGCTTCGCGAGCTTCGCCAGCTCGCCGCGCTGGTGGAGCCACCCAAGTCCGGCACGCAGATCGTCAAGCTGTTCCTCGAGGGCCTGGACGGCCTCGAGCTGCCCGTCGGACCGTAGGCGCGGGCTGAGGTCGCCGGCGAACCGAAGCAGGTACCTGGCGTGCCGGTCGCGTAGCAGCGCACGCTCCTCGGCCGACTCGAGCTGCTCCGTCCCGTAGGCGCGCAGGGTCTCGAGCAGGCGGTAGCGAGGCGTACCGGCCATGACGTCGGGGGCGACGAGCGACTTGTCCACCAGCCGGCCGAGCACGTCCAGCACCTGATCAGCGGGCAGCGCGGTGTCGCTGCAGACCTGCTCTGCTGCGTCCAGGGCGAAGCTGCCGGCAAACACCGCCAGGCGGCGCAGCAGCCGTCGTTCCTGCTCGTCGAGGAGGTCCCAGCTCCAGTCGACCATGGCCCGAAGGGTCCGCTGGCGGGGCTGGGCCGTCCGTTCTCCGGAGGTCAGCACCCGGAACCGGTCCTCGATCCCTTCGGTCAGTGCCGGCAGGCCGAGCAGCCGCAGCCTGGCGGCCGCCAGCTCGAGGGCGAGCGGGATGCCATCGAGGCGACGGCACAGCTCGGCTGCCAGGGGAGCGGAGCTGGCGTCGAGGACGAAGCCGGGTTGGGCGTCTGCTGCCCGGTCGGCGAACAGCCGGACGGCGTCGTAGGCCACCAACTCAGCGATCGGCGCCGACTGCTCGCGCGGTGGTGTCGCGAGTGACGGTACGGACCAGACTGCTTCACCGGTCAGGCCGAGCGCCTCCCGGCTGGTGCACAGCACCGTGATCCGGCTGGTGGAGCCCAGCAGGTCGCTGACCACGGCGGCGGTGGCATCGACGAGATGCTCGCAGTTGTCCAGCAGCAGCAGGGCCGGCTGGTTGTCGACCTCGCCGTCCAACGGCACGGCGAGCGGACGGCCGGTCTCCTCGCCGAGCCCCGACGTCCTGGCAATCGTCGCTGCGACCAGCGCCGGGTCCGTGAGCAGCCCCAGGTCGACGAACCAGACCCCGCCGGGGTAGTCGCCGGCACGTGCCGCGCGTCGGGCCGCCTCGAGGGCCAGACGGGTCTTGCCCACTCCGCCCGGCCCCACCAGGGTGAGCAGCGGACCGGAGCGGAGCAGGTCGAGGAGGCGGTCGAGCTCCTGTTCACGACCCACGAAGCTCGAGATGGATCGCGGCAGGTCCAGCGGCACCTCCGTCGTGGGCTTGGCCGCAGGCTGGGGGACCTGCGGCGGTTCGTCGGACTGGCGCAGGAGCTGCTCGTGGAGGCGGCGCAGCGCCGGGGTCGGCTGCACACCCAGTTCCTCGTCCAGAAGGCGTCGCGTGTCGTGGAACACCTCCAGGGCCTCGCCCTGCCGACCGCTGCGGTACAGGGCGAGCATCAGCTGGCCGCGAAGCGTCTCACGCAGCGGGTGTCGGCGGACCAGCTCCTCGAGCCGGGGGACCAGCTGAGCGTGCTGGCCGAGCTGCAGGCACGCTTCGAACAGTCCTTCGGTGGCGGTCAGTCTGAGCTCGTCCAGCCGCGAGATCTCTGCCTCCCAGGCGCCAGGGAACTCCTCGAGCGGGTCCCCGCGCCACAGCTCGAGTGCGGCCTGCAGCGTCGTCGCTGCCCCGTCGGGGTCCTGGGCTGCCAGGCAGGCGTGACCCTCGTCGACCAGCATCTCGAAGCGCGCCGCGTCCACCGACTGCGCACTGATCTCGAGGGCGTAGCCCGGGCGCCTGAACATGAGCAGATCCCGGCCGCGGGGTCCGAGTCGGCGGCGCAGCTGGCCGACCTGGATCTGCAGGGCGTTCCGCGGATCAGCCGGCTGCTGCTCGCCCCACAGCACCTCCGTCAGCTGGTCCACGGACACGACCTGCGGCGCACGGAGCAGCAGGGCCGCCAGCAGCAGACGCTGCTTGGCGCCCGGGATCGGGATCGGTGTGCCGTCGTCGGCTGCAACCGCGAGCGACCCGAGGATGCGGAACTCCACGCCCGAACGATAACGGATGGTTCCAGCCGCGGAGGCCAGTCCCGCCACTGTTGGACGACAGCGTGCCACCCGATGATCGAGCTGTTCGCCACCACTGGAGGTGAGCATGCCGCACCGCGACCAGCAGCTCCCCAGGATCGATGGCGCAGCCCTGCGCGCCCTCCTCGACACCCGCGAGCCCGTCTGCCTGGTGCACGCCCGGGGAGCGGCTGACTTCCGACTCCTCCACATCCGCAACGCGCTGGCCTTTCCGGACGCACGTCAGCTCCGTCGCGCGCTGCACCCCGAGGCCCAGATCGTCGTCTACGGACGGGACGCGACCTGCACAGCGAGCCGGAACCTGGTCCGCGACCTCCTCGACCACAGCTACGGACGGGTCCGCTGGTATGCGGCCGGCCTGCAGGACTGGGTCGCCAACGGAGGCGAGGTCGAAGGGATCGATGTCGACGACAGTGCGACGCAAGCCCCACCACAGCGCCGATCGTCACCATGCGATCAGACCGACTGACCGTCGCTTCCGGCCCTCGAAGGAGCACGCCATGACCACCCGGAACGCCACCACCCGCCCTGCTCCCACCCGCCGTGCCCCCACCCCCCACCGGCAGGCCGTCACCTTCGTGCTCGTGACCTTCGCCGCCAGCTGGACGATCGGCTACCTCGCCGTCGCCGTCCTGCAGATCGGCGACCTCGGGCTGGGGATTGGCGCGCTCGTGCCCGGCATCGTTGCGCTCGTGCTCACCCGCCGACAGCACGGCACCGTGCGACCGCTCTGGAACAGGATCACAGAGTGGCGCATCACCCCCCGGTGGTACCTGGCCGCAGTCGGGATCCCCTTCGGCATCCTCACGACCGCGGCACTGATCACCACCAACCTCGGTGGCGCCGAACCCTCGCAGTTCGGCCTGCTCGACGCCATCACGTGGCTGCCGCTGATGCTGGTGCTCTTCGGCGGCCCGGAAGAGCCCGGCTGGCGCGGCTACCTCCAGCCCCGCCTCCAGCACCGCTACAACGCCCTGACCACCTCGCTGCTCGTCGGTGCGGTCTGGGTCCTGTGGCACACCCCGCTGTGGCTCATGCCAGACAGCGGCTTCGCCAGCATCAGCCTGCCCGCATACGCCACCCTGGCGCTCGGCAGTTCCGTGATCTACACGTGGCTCTACAACAGCACCGGCGGAAACGTGCTCCTGCCCATGCTGTTCCACGCGGCCATCAACGCTGCGCTGATGGTCTTGCCCGACGGTGCGCTGGCCATGTGGACCGCCGCCGCTCTCGCCTGGACCGTCGCGGCGGGGCTGCTGGCACTGCACGGGCCAACCGACCTGGCCAGTACCGGCCGCACCCGTTCGGCCACCATCGACGCCCCCGGCCCCCACTGATCGCTGCTCCGACGGCGCGGTTGCACGCACCGCCGCGCCCTCGGGCCCATGTCTCGCACGTCGCACACCAGACGCAGCAGCCCGCCAACGTCACCGACAACCTGCGGAGGTCACGCCATGAGCACCACCAGTCCGCTCCGGAACACTGCCCACTCCGAGGTCCGCCTCCTCGCACGTGAAGACCGTGATGACGCGGTCGACGTCCTCGCCCGTGGGTTCGCTGAGGAGCCAGGCAATCGCGCTCTCTACCCGGATCCCTCGGTACGACGAGCCATCTGGGATCTAGGTGCGCGTCAGGCACTAGACGAGACGATCCGGCTGGGAAGCGTGCACGCTGCCATCGTCGACGGTGAGGTCGCCGCTCTTGCCCTGTGGCACCCACCCGGGGTCCGACCATCGAGGGTCATCGACCGGGCCCGGCACCTGCGCCAGTCGCTCCCGGAAGCCCCGACGATTCTCCGAGGGATCCCTGGGGCTGCCCGAACAGCGGCCCCGCATGCACTGCCGGCCCTGCGTATGGCGAGAGCTCGCAACGCTGCCGTGAAGCGTGTGTCCCGAGGACCGACCTGGCACCTCGCCTTCCTCGCCACACTGCCCGAGCACCGCGGGAAGGGCCTCGCGCGGCGTCTCCTCAATCGCCAGCTCGACCGGTGCGATGAGGATCGACTGCCCGTCTGGCTCGAGACCACCGACCCGGTCAACCCACCCATCTACGAGCGCTTTGGGTTCAAGACCATCGTCCACATCGCCGACGCCGCCTGGCTGCCTGGCTTCTGGGTGATGCGTCGCGACCCCCGATAGGCGCCAGAAGGGGCATGCTTCGCGTTGGCGAGAGCTGCGGCAACCAGCCGCGCTGACGATGCGACAGGATGGGTGGGCATGAGTTCGTTCCTCATCGGTCTGGTCGCGGGGTTCGGCATCGCGATCCCGGTCGGTGCGATCGCCGTGCTGATCGTCCAGGTCGGCATGCGCTGCGGGTTCCGATGCGCCGCCAGTGCCGGTGCAGGCGCGGCGACCGCCGACCTGCTCTACGCGGTCCTGGCGGTCGCCGGTGGGGCCGCCCTCGCCGCGAGTATCGACGCGATCGGCCGGCCGTTCCGGCTCGGGAGCGCCGCGATCCTCGCATGCATTGCCATCCTCGGGCTGGTACGCACCTCGCGTCCCACCGAACCGATCGACACGCCGCTACCCGGTCGCCGCGAGTTCAGCCTGACCTACGCCAAGTTCCTCGGGCTCACCGTCGTCAACCCGCTCACCGTGGTCTACTTCGTCGCGGTCGTGCTGGGCCTCGATCTCGTCGGCAGTCTCACCCCAGGGCAGGCGGCAGCTTTCGTCGCCGGGGTCTTTGCCGCCTCCTTGGCCTGGCAGGTCTTCCTGGCCGGGATCGGCGCCGCCGCCGGTCGTCATCTCCCGACCACGTTCGTTCAGCTCGCCCGCATCGGAGGGAACCTGCTGGTCCTCGGCATGGCCGCGCTCATCATCGCCCGCTGACCAGCCGACCGTGCCGGCCCGATTCCGACTGCCAGCCGAGCACCCGACCGTCGACCTCTCCCTGGCACGCAATGATGACCAGAGTCAGTACCCCGGCTGGCCGGGCTCGATGTACGAACTCAACGCGCGCAGTACGGCGGTGCTGCCGAGTTGAGATCATGCAACCGGGCCCGGGTGCCAGGCGTCGCCCCGACGCTGTCAGGTTCGCGGCAGACCCTGACCTTGCCCAGGCGGTGGGCTGCCACCGGCCGATGCCCCCGAAGGCATTGAGGCGACCGTGCTCATCGGAGTGGATCTCCAGGCCAACTGGTGTGACGACGGGGTTGTGGGCGGCGAGCCTGACCCGTCGTGGCCGAGGAGTGGCCCGTCACGGCAGGCACCCGCACCCTCCACGGTGGAGGCGATGCGCGCCGACTCCGCAGGCCCCGACGACCTTGCGCCAATGGCGTGGGTCGGCCCGCCCACCACGATACTGACGGCGGTAGTGCGTACTCCCGCACCTCCCGGCCGCCGGGTTGACAGGAGGATCGGCAGGAAACGGATGGCGGACGGTCCTGGATGGGGTTGCTGGTCTGGGGATGACCGTGGACTGTCTTCGCAGTTCAGACGGGCTTTCCCTGGCTCGATTGGGACGTCTGTGGACCCCACGGCCGCGCTCGATACGCAAGTGGTCGCAGGTTCGAATCCACCCCACCCCTGGAGCCCCCAGTCCCGGCTGGGGGCTGCTTCGTTCTTGGGGCTCGTTCCGACAGCCAACTCGATGGTCACCGCCTGCGGCGGGGTTGGCCGGGCGCTCCATTGCTGGTGAGGTACCGGTGGGCTGCTTGCGCCTGGGGTCGGAGGCGGGACTCGAGGACGTGCCAGTGGGGTTCGGGCGCGTCCTGCAGGTTCCGGCGGTCGCGGTTCGTGGCGTCAGCCGCGAGGGCGCGGAGGTCGGTGGCGCAGGCGTAGAGCACGGCGAGGTCTTCCGGGTGTCGCTCGCGTCGGTGACCGGGGTCGGCTGTGGCGGCGCGATCGGCGGTGGCTGCTCGAGACTTGATGACGAGTGCACCGAGGAGGTCCGGTACGCGGAGGCGTCCGACTCGATCACCGAGCACGACATCGCGGATGGTGGTGCGGTTCAGCGCTCTGCTGCCTCCGGCAATCGGCACCGTCTTGAGTGGCGGCAGCGTGGTGAGGTCGGTGCGCTGACCGAGCCCGTCGGGAGCCAGCACGTCGAAGCGCAGTCCGTCCTTGACGAACCGGAAACCGAGGTCGTCGGCCGTGGGGTGGTCCGGGTGCAGCTGCCATCCGAGATGCTCGAGGGTCACCACGAGGCGGCGTGTGGCCTGTGAGAGCCCACGGACGTCCACGAGCGCGTCAGCATCTCGGGTGGTGCGACGGGCGTCGAGCCCATGGTCGTGGGCGTGGAGCATGACCATGAGCGCGCCGATGAGGGTCCATCCGTTCGGCTGCGCATCGGCGACGTCGAGGACCGCGGCCCACAAGCGCCCCTCGGTGCCGTGGTCGGGCAGCTGGATGGTCCGGTCAGCGGTCATGCGCGTCGCGTTCCCGCCAGGCGTCGAGCTGGTCGTGCCACAGCCGCCAACCGGCGCTGATGGCGCGGGACTCGCCGGACTCGATCAGGTCGAGAGCGACCACGGGAGCGGCGGCCACCCCGGGTTCGTGCTCGGGGAGCTGGCCGGGTTCGACGATGCGGACGACCAGGTTGGCGACGCCAACCGCGACCTCAGGATCGGCTGCGAAGTCACGGACGAGTCGTTCAGCCGCAGCCGGTGGCAGGTACACCTCCAGAGGGCCGCCATCGCCGGCGAGGTCGGCCCCGACCCGTTCCGCTGCACTGCGCCCGGCGAGCACACAGCCGGGTTCGATTGCGAGGTCGTCGAGCAGCGACGGGTGCACGTAGGAGAAGGCGAGGTCAGCTCGTCTGCGCAGCCGACCTGCCAACCGTCGCGGGTCATCGGCTCGCAGGTGCCGGCGGAGCTGCGAGAGCCGTGAGGCAGAGAGCGGTCCTGGCTGCTGGCCAGCCAGCAAGCGCAGCAGCGCCCATGACGCGGGGACGGAGAACGGCCGTCCAGCAGGACGGGCTGCCGCACGGACCTGGCGGAGGTGGTCAGGGTCGACCACGATGCGACCCGCGAACCTCGAGGCACGCACCTGCCCCTGTGCGATGAGCTGGCGAACCGCGGACGGCGACACGCCGAGCTCCTCGGCGGCTTCACACACCGAGAGTCCAGCGAAGGCGACCGGCATCCCAGCACCCCCTTCGGTCGAGAACGTCGTGTGGTCAGTTTATGGAACCCTACGTTCAACGCAAGGGTTCACGAAAGTGCACGTGCAACCATGCGAGGTGCGACGGTCTTGTCCCGTGGCGCCCAGGCCTCGGCCACCGCCCGTTCGACAGCTTGATAGACAGCCAACT
>PWTE01000037.1 GCA_003563915.1 Nitriliruptoraceae bacterium | reverse complement strand
GACGGCGTGCAACTGCTGGCCGCGCTGGTGCTGGCCGGCGCCCTGGTCCCGTGCCTGGTGACCGCCCTGACGATCGCACGCGAACGCGGCCGGCGGATCGCTGCGCGGCTGCTGTGGCGCCAGGCCGTCGGCGCCCTGCTGCTGACGGCCGCGGTCAGCTGGATCGGGTACGGCCTGCTGCAGGTGTGGCCATGACCGACGTGCTGATCGTCGGGGCCGGACCCGCTGGCTTGGCGGCGGCGGTCAACCTGTCATGCCACGGGTTGGCGGACGGGCTCCGGATCGTCGACCCGTCGGGGACGTGGCTGGCGGCGTGGCGCCGCCGCTTCGCCTCCCAGGACATCCCGATCCTGCGCTCACCGGCCGTCCACCACCCGCATCCCGACCCGTTCGCCCTGCTCGAGCACGCCGGCGGGCAGGGGCTGGTCGCGAGCGGCGGCACCCAGCTTCCGACGACGCGCGCCTTCGATCGCTTCGTCGACGACCTGGTCGCGGCGCGGGACCTGGCAGATCGCGTCGAGCCGATCGCGGCGGTCGGCCTCGAACTCACCGACGACGGTCATGCGGCCGTGAGCCTCAGCAACGGCGAGGTGGTGCGTCCGGACCGCGTCGTGCTCGCGACCAACGCGCGTTCGCCCGCGGTGCCGGAGGCGCTGGCGCCGGCGACCGCAGCCGGACGGGCGCTCGCCGGTGACGCGCCCCACGTGGACCGCGTCCCGTCCGGCGGCCGCTTGGCGGTGATCGGGGCGGGGTTGTCCGCCGCCCACCTCGCACTCGGTGCCGCCCGGCGTGGCGCCCACGTGACCCTCCTCGCCCGACACCGGCTCCGGGTGCGCCGCTTCGACACACATCCGAGCTGGCTCGGACCGCGCAAGCGCCGCCCCTTCGAGCAGGAACCGGACCCGCATGTGCGCCGACGCACGGTGGACACCGCACGTGGTGGTGGCAGCATCCCGGCACGCTTCCGTCGCGCCCTGGACGCGTGCACCGAGGCCGGGCAACTGGACCTCCGCGAGCGCGTCAGCGTCGTGGCCTGCGACGACGGGGGCGGCGCGCTCGACCTGACGCTGGACGATGGTGCCCGCGTCCGTGTCGACGAGGTGTGGTGCGCGACCGGCGGACGCCTGGACGTCGCCTCCGACCCGCTCTGCCGCCCCCTGCTCGGCCGCTCGCCGGTGGCGGTCGCCGACGGCCTGCCGGACCTGGCCGACGACCTCACCTGGCCTGGCACCACCGTCCACCTCACCGGCTTCGCCGCCGCGCTCCGACTGGGGCCGACCGCCGGCAACCTGGTCGGCCACCGTCGCGCCGCACTGCGACTGGCGGCGTCGATCCGCGGGGACGATCCGGTCGCCGCGGACCGGATCGCGACCGGCGCCGGCGCGTGCCCTGTGGGGGCTGTCGGTCACCCACTCACCGGCGCAGAGCGATGACCGACCTCCCCACCGACGCGATGCGTGGCGCCGTAGCCGCGGTGACCGCCTGGCTCGACGACGACGAGCAGCTGGGCCGGACCCTGGCCGCCGAGCAGCTCGACCACGACCCGATCGCCTTCCTCGACGCGCTCGGAGGTCTCTGGTTGGTGGTCGGCGACGTCGCCCGCGAGCTGGACCTCGACGTCCTTGCCGTGGTCCGTGACATCGCCCTCGGCGTCGCCCTCGCTGACACCGAGGCGGCCGACGATCCCGACCTGCCCTCCCCGACCGACCGCACCGAAGGAGCCTGATCCGTGGCGAAGAAGAGCAAGATCGCGAAGAACGAACAGCGCAAGGCCACCGTGGCCAGGTACGCCGCCCGTCGCGCCGAGCTGAAGGCCATCCAGCGCGACCCGAACGCCACCATGGAGGCGAAGCTCCGGGCCCGCGACGGACTCAACAAGCTGCCGCGCGACGCGAGCCCCACGCGCGTGCGCAGCCGCGGTGGGACGACCGGCCGACCGCGTGGCGTGCTCAGCCGGTTCGAACTGGACCGCATCGCCTTCCGGGAGAAGGCCCTCAACGGCGAGCTGCCCGGCATCCGCAAGGCGAGCTGGTAGGACACCGGCGCTACCGGCGCTACCGGCGCTACCGGCACACCACCGGGTTCCACCGAGAGGCGACTCAGCCGAAGAGCGCCTCCAGGCCGATCGCCGCGGCCAGCCCCACGACGATCGTGGCGATCACGCTCCGGGTCCACAGCGCCACCCCCAGGGCGGCCAGGGCGGCCAGCGGTCGCGGACCCAGCAGGGTGACCACCCCCGCCGGGCGCAACACCGCGGGGGCGATCAGCGCGGCCAGTACCGCCGGTGGGATCAGGCGCAGCGGGGTGCGCCAGCGCTCCGGGATCTGCGCGACGCGATGCGCCATCGCCAGGAACGACGCGCGGATCAGGTAGGTCCCGAACCCACCAGCAAGCAGGGCCACCCACGCCAACTGAACACGACTCACGCCCGCACCTTCCTGTCCTCACGGGCGCTGAGCAGCCAGCCCGTGAGGATCCCGAGCACCGCGGCGAGCGGCATGCCGGCGTTCGCCGGCAACGGCGCAGCGGCGACCGCAACCGTCCCTGCGACCACCGCAGCGACCACCGCCGGACGATCGGTGAGGGTCGGGACGAGCAACGACAGGAAGGCGAGCGGCAGCGCGAACCCGAGCGGGACAACCTCCGGCACGGTCTCGCCGGCGACCACGCCGACGATCGTCGAGGTCTGCCAGACGCTCCACAGCGCCAGCCCGGCGCCGGTGTAGAACCACCACCGCGCCACCGGCGCGGCCCGGTCGTCGTCGAACCGCACGATGCTCACCGCGAAGGTCTGGTCGGTCAGCCAGTACGCCCCGGCCAGGCGGCGCGCCCGCGACTGGTCGGCGAGCCGCGGCGCGAGTCCGGCGCTGTACATCAGCATGCGCAGGTTGATGATCAACACCGTGCCGATGACGACCAGCAGCGGGGCATCCCGTCCGATCAGGTCCAGTGCCGCGAGCTGGGCCGCACCCGCGAAGATCACGACGGAGAAGCCGACGGCCTCTGCCAGACCCAGCCCCGCATCGGTAGCGGCGATACCAGCGATCAGGCCGAAGGGCACGACCCCAACGGTGATCGGCAGCATGGCCACCACACCAGCGCGCACGCTGGGTGCCGGACCGAGCGGCTCACCCTGGTCGGTCATCACGGCCTCGTCGTCCTGGACGCAACGACGCTACTGGCCAGGCTCGGGGACGCCGGCACCGGAGGGGTACGTTGCCGGTCTTCGTGCGCCAGCCATCCGGTGCGCACCCCCTCCGCAAGGTCTCCCGTGTCTCCGCCTGCCCACCTGCTGTGAGCACCCCCGTCCGCTCGTCGCCGACCGCGGCCGACTTCACCGCGCTGCTCGCCCTGTCGATGGCGCTGGTTGCGCTGGGGATCGACATCATGCTGCCGGCACTCGGCGCGATCCGGCGCGACCTGGGCCTCCCACCGGACTCCACCGCGGTGGCGATGCTGGTCACCGCCTACTTCCTGGGGCTCGCGCTGGGGCAGCTCGGCTACGGACCCGCGTCCGACCGGTTCGGCCGCCGCCCCACGCTGTTCGTCGGCTATGCGATCTACATCATCGGGGCGATCGTCGCCGCGTTCTCGACCTCGCTCGCCATGCTGATCGCCAGCCGCTTCGTCTGGGGCATCGGTGCTGCCGGTGCCCGGGTCATCACGGTCGCCGTGATCCGGGACACCTACGAGGGCGAGGCGATGTCCCGGGCGATGTCCTTCGTCATGGCCATCTTCGTGCTCGTCCCCATCATCGCGCCGCTGCTCGGCTCCGCGATCCTGCAGGTCGGAGACTGGCCGTGGGTCTTCGGCGCGTGCGTCGTGGGAGCCCTCATCATCTCCGTGTGGTCCTGGCGACGACTGCCCGAAACGCTGAGGGAGGAACATCGCCTGGAGCTGCGGTTCCGGAGGGTCCTCGCCGCGGCCCGCATCGTGGTATCGGACCGGCAGGCCTTCGGCTACGGGCTCGCGATGACCGCGCTGTACGCCTCGTTCCTCTCCTACATCGCGAGCTCGGAGATCATCATCGGCGAGGCGCTCGGCCGGCCCGAGCTGTTCCCGTTCATCTTCGCGTCGATCGCCGCCATCATGGGCGGCGCCATGCTGGTCAACGCCCGCATCGTCCACCGCGTGGGCACCCGTCGGCTCGCGCACGGGATGCTGCTGATCTACCTCGGCGTCGCCGCGGGGTTCCTCGGGATGGCCGGCGTGACGGGGGGACGTCCGCCGGTCTGGGCCTTCATGGTCGCGATCGGACCCCTGCTCGCGTCCCATGCGCTGTTGATCCCCAACATGAACACGATCGCGATGGTGAACATGGCGCCGGTCGCCGGCACCGCGTCATCGGTGATCGGTGCCGCGCAGATCGCGATCGGCGCCCTGCTCGGCTCGCTGATCGACCAGGCCTTCCGCGGCACGATCCTCCCGCTCGCGACCGGGTTCGTCGCCTACGGTGTCATCGCGCTGCTGCTCATCCTGTGGGTCGAGCGGGGCCACCTCTTCCAGCCCCTGCTCCCGCCTCCCGATCCTGGCTCGCTGCCACCGGTGACCGAAGGCTGACGGGTCACACCGGCTGCAGCTCCACGATCAGCGGAGCGTGGTCCGACGGCTTGTCGCCGTGCTCGTTGTTCCGCCGGAACGTGGTGTCGACGTCAGCGGCGGCGACCTCGAGGTGGCGGCTGGTGAGGGCGTAGTCGATGCGCATGCCCCAGCCGCGGCGGAAGGCACCCATCCGGTAGTCCCACCAGGTGAAGCCCTGGTCGTCGGGGCGGACGGCGCGGAAGGCATCGGTCAACCCGAGGTCGAGGAGGTCCAGCAACCGCCCGCGCTCGTCGGGGGTGACGTGGGTGGCGTCCTCGAACGCAGCGATGTCCCACACGTCCCGATCCTCGAGTGCGACGTTGAAGTCCCCGGCGATCACCAGGGGTCCCGCGCTCGCCAGCTCCAGCAGTCGTCCGCGGCCCGCCTCGAGGAACCGCAGCTTCGCGGCGAACATCGGGTGATCCGGCTCCCGACCGTTGGGCACGTAGACGCTGACCACCCTGACCCCGGCGACGGTCCCCTCGATCCAGCGGGCCTCGGCCGGTTCGGGTTCCCCGGGGAGCCCGGCCTGGACGTCCTCCACCTCGAGGTGGTCGGGGACGACCAGCGCGACTCCGTTCCACCGGCCTTCCGAGTGTTCCACCGCCCGGTAGCCGACCTCGGACAGTGCCGCATGGGGGAAGACCTCGTCGCTGACCTTGGTTTCCTGGAGACACACGACGTCCGGCGTGTGCTGCGCGAGCAGCTCCAGCACCCGCGGGAGGCGGGCCCGGATCGAGTTCACGTTCCAGCTGATCAGACGCATGGCCACGACCCTACCGGCCGCCCAGCCACCTCCGACGTCGCCGGCCGCCGGTGCGGTCGTGAGACCGACCCTGCAACACCCGAGGCGCCGCTACCGTCCTCAAGGGCGGCCTTCCGGCAACCCGGATCCGAACCCGACGACCAGGAGCACCACGTGGGCGGAGCGGTGAGTGCGCGACGTCCGGTGTGGTTGACCCTGCCGGTGCTGACGGTGTCCGTGCTCTCGGTCGCGGCCGGTATCGGACAGTTCGCGGTGACCACCGTGATCGGGACGGTCGCCGCGGACTTCGGTGAGCCGACGACCGGGGACGAGGCGCTCGCTCAGATCGGCCTGCCCGTCACCACACTCGGCATCGCGCTCTCGGTCATCCGACTCGCCTCCCTGCTGAGCCTGCCACTGGCGGCTCAGGCCGACCGCTTCGGGCGGCGGTCGGTGCTGCTGACGATGGCCGCTGCGGGGCTGGCGCTGTCGGCGCTCTCCGCCCTGGCCCCGACCTTCTGGTTCTACGTCGTGCTGGTGGCGCTCGCTCGGCCGGCCTTGTCCGCCGTCAACGCCCTCGCCGGGGTGGTCGCCGCCGAGGAAGCGACGTCCCGGGACCGGTCGGCGGCACTGGCGTTGATCGCTGCCGCGTACGGGTTGGGAGCGGGCATCGTGGCGGTGGGCCGGGGGCTGCTCCCTGGCCAGCCGGACTGGCGTTTGGTCATGGGCTTCGCCGTGATCCCGCTGTTGCTCCTGCCGCTGCTGGCGCGCCGCATCCGGGAGCCCCGCATCGCGAGCGACCACCTGGGCCGGGAGCACCACGGACCGGTCGGGCTCCCCGGACGGGTCCCGCGCCGCTACCTCGGCCGGGTGGTCCTGCTCGCGGTCCTCACGGGCACCTTGACGCTGGCCACCGGACCCGGCTTCACCCTGCTGTTCGTCTACGGCGAGCAGATACTGGGGGCGTCCCCCTTCTACCTGTCGATGCTGGTCCTCGGGGCCGGCCCGACGGGACTGGTCGGCCTGCTGATCGGCCGGTGGGCCGCGGACCGCTTCGGGCGGACCCTCACCGCGACCGTGTCGATGGCCGCGACCGGCGGTGCGATCGCCCTGGCCTACTCGGGTGACACGCTGGAGCTGTCGATCGGCTACCTGCTCGCCCTGGCGACCAGTAGCGCGTTCGCTCCCCCCACCGGGGCGCTCGTCGCCGAACTCGTCCCCACACGCATCCGTGCCACGGTCGCCGGTTGGGAGACGATCGCCGGTGTGCTGGGCGCCGCGATCGGCCTGCTGTCCTTCGGGGTGCTGGCCGACCTGACCGGCGGGTTCCGTTCCGCTGCGATCCTCGTAGGGGTGGTCGTGGCGGTCGTCTCACTCGGTTTCTGGTACCTCCCGGAGACGAAGGGCACCGAGCTGGAGGAGCTGGAGGAGCCCGCCGAGGGCTGATGACCTTCAGCTCGGGTGCGGCGGTGGCGGCTGCTGGCCACGCTCCTCGGGCGTCGGTGGGGGCGGCTCCTCCGAGCCCGGCGAGCCCTGCTCCGCGGTGGCTGACGGCCCCCCGCGCGGAACGGGCGGGGGTGCCATGCCGGACGGCCCCGCTGGCGGTGGCGCCGCCGCAGGGTTCGGTGCCGGCGGTTGCGGCGCCGCAGGAGGCTGCTGCGTCTGGGCGGGTGGGGGAGCCTGCTGAGGAGCTGTCGGCGGGGGCTGTGACGCCTGACCAGGCTGCTGCTGCGGCTGCCCTTGTGCCGCGTTGCTGGCCGCCTGGGAGATCATGCCCCCGACCAGGCCGCCGATACCACCTCGCCGACCGCCCGCCGCCAGGCCGCCGAAACCGCCGGAGCTACCCCCGCCTCGCGACGGTTGCGACGGCGAGGCCTGCATCGTGGCGGTGCCGCCCTGCGGAGCGGCGCCACCGTTGCCGGCCTCGATCGCCTGCTGCGGGACGTCGACCTGATCCAGGGGATCGACCTCGTGGTCGGCCTCCTGCGCCTTGCCGACGAGTTCACGGAACCGCTTCGAGACGTTCTGCAGGCGACGGTCCCAGACCGCGTTGACCTCCAGGCCGTCGATCGCCCGGTGATAGGCCGTCAGGGTGTAGATCATCGCGAAGGGCTCGAACAGCGCCTTCTCGAGCATGGATGCGAGGATCAGTGCACCGACGACGACGATGATCTGGATCAGGAACTGCATCTCCATCGTCGGGACGAAGGCGAGCGTGAGCAGGATGCCCGGGACACCGATCAACAGCAGCGCCGCCAACCAGAAGAGACGACCGAGCAGCCAGATCTTGACGGCGGTGCCCAGGATCGGCTTGTAGGCCTGGGCGTACAGGATCAGCCCGTGCCGTCCGCTGCGCCACACGTTCGGCTGGTCCTTCGCGACGGCGTAGGACAGGATCGCCTCATCGACGTAGGACAGGGAGCGGTTGATGATCGTGGCACCGATGCGGGCGATGCTCGACACCGCCCCGCCCAGCGGCAGCATGTCCACGATGCGCACGAAGCGGCGGGTGAAGGTCTTGACCGTGCCGTCGATCAGGCGGTCGAGCAGGAACAGGATGCTCACGTCGCGGAACAGCGCTTTCACGCTCTCGCGCCCGTACTCGATCTGGCCCTTGCCGTCCGGGATCGAGCCCTCCAGCAGCAGCTTCGTGGACACCGCGATGTGGGCACCCTGGACCATGTACAGGATGTAGCGCCGGAACAACCGGATCAGCGGCCAGGGTCCGCCGACGCCGATGATGAACGCGATGATGGCAACCAGTGGGATGCGTTCGGCCGTGAGGAACGCGATGCCCCCGAACACCGTCAACCAGATCACGGTGCCCAGGAAGAACAACCCGTAGACCACCACGTTCAGGAGCAGGAAGGGCATCGTCCTCGTGGTCAGCCCGACCGCCGTGCTGAACGGCTTCTTGTCCTTGGTCCCCTTGCCCATCGTGTCCTCCTCGCGCGACGGCGGCCGCCGCGGCGGCCTGGCCCCTGCTCCGTGCCCCTCGACACGGCGTGGTGCGGTATCACCGCCGCCCACCCCTGGACGGCACCGCACGTGCGAGCGAAGCGGAGCGGACCCGACACGCGGTGTCAAGTCACCGTCGGGGTGGAGCCGAGAACAGCTCGCGGACCGTGCCGGCCACCCAGGCCACCAGGTCGTCCGGGCGAGGTCGAGGCAGAGGGATCAACACGACCTGCTGCTCGCCCTTCACGACCGCCTTCGGGTGCTGCCGCTCCAGTCGGACCAGCTGCGAGTCCTGGAACTCCACCGGTGAGATCCGCAGCTGATCCCGCGGGGTCAACGTCACCTCGGTGACTCCCCAGCGACGCAGTGCCGCCTTCAACGCGGCGATGGTCACCAGCCGCTCGGCCGGCTCGGGCAACACCCCGAACCGGTCGACCAGTTCCGCCCGGACGTCCTTCACCCCGGCGGCGTCACGGACGGCCGAGATGCGCTTGTACAGCTCCAGCCGCTGGGTCGCGTCCGAGACGTAGTCGTGCGGGAGGTGGGCGTCGACGGGGAGCTCCAGCTTGATGTCGACCTCCTCCTCCACGGGCTGTCCGGTGAGGTTGGCGACCTCCTCCTTCAACAGCTGCGAGTACATGTCGAACCCGACCGCGGCGACGTGACCGGACTGCTCCGCGCCGACCACGTTTCCCGCCCCCCGGATCTCCAGGTCACGCATCGCGATCGCCAGGCCCGAGCCCAGCCGGGAGTGCTCCGCGATCGTCTTCAGGCGCTCGTAAGACGGCTCGGTGATCGAGGCGCCCTCCGGGTAGAGGAAGTAGGCGTAGCCCCGTTCCGAGGAACGGCCCACCCGACCGCGGAGTTGGTGCAGCTGCGCGAGCCCCAGCAGATCCGCGCGTTCGATGATGAGGGTGTTCGCGTTGGGGATGTCCAGGCCGGACTCGATGATCGTGGTGCAGACCAGGACGTCGAACTCGCGCTCCCAGAACCGCACCATGATGCGCTCCAGCTGGCGTTCGTCCATCTGGCCATGCGCAACCTCGATGCGTGCATCGGGGAGCATCTCCACCAGCCCCGCAGCGACCCGATGGATCGAGCTGACCTGGTTGTGGACGTAGAAGATCTGGCCGTCGCGAAGCAGCTCCCGTCGGATCGCGAGGGCGATCTGGGCTTCGTCGTAGGGTTGGACGACCGTCATGACCGGTTGGCGGTCCTCGGGTGGCGTCTCGATGACGGACAGGTCGCGGATCCCGGAGACCGCCATCTCCAGGGTCCGCGGGATCGGCGTCGCGGACATCGACAGCACGTCGACCGAGGTGCGCAGTTCCTTCAGCCGCTCCTTCTGAGACACCCCGAACCGCTGTTCCTCGTCGACGATGACCAGCCCCAGGTCCTTCCACTGCACCCGTGGGGCCAGCAGGGCGTGAGTGCCGACGACGATGTCGACCGTGCCCGCGGCCAGCCCGTCGAGCACCCGCCGCTTGTCCCGGTCGGAGACGAAGCGTGAGAGCTCTTCGACGACCACAGGGAAGCCGGAGAACCGCTCCCGGAAGGTCTCCAGGTGCTGTTGCGCGAGGATCGTGGTGGGCACCAGCACCGCGACCTGCTTGCCGTCGAACATCGCCTTGCCCGCAGCCCGGATCGCAACCTCGGTCTTGCCGAACCCGACGTCGCCGGCCAGCAACCGGTCCATCGGCAGCGGCGCTTCCATGTCCTGCTTGATCTCATCCGCGACGGTGAGCTGGTCGACGGTCTCGACGTGTGCGAACGCGTCCTCGAGCTCCGCCTGCATGGTCCCGTCGGGGCTGAAGGCGTGGCCGGTCGCGTGCATCCGGGCCGTGTAGAGCCGGATCAGGTCCGCGGCGATGTCACGCACGGCCTTGCGGACCCGGTTCTTCGCCCGCTCCCACTGCGCGCCACCCAGGCTCATCACCGACGGGGACTCACCCCCCTGGTAGCGGGTGATCGCGTCGACCTGGTCGGACGGCACGTAGAGGGTGTCACCGTCCGCGTACTCCAACAGCACGTAGTCACGCTTCGCGGTCCGACCATCCAGGCCGGCGAACTCACGGGTGAGCATCCCCCGGTAGCGCCCTACCCCGTGGGTGCGGTGGACGACCGCATCGCCCTCCTCGAGCTGTAGGACGGCGTCGGCGGCGGTCGTGCGGGTCCCGAGCCGGCGTCCCGCCCGCCGACGCCGCGGCCCGAAGACGTCCGAGGTACCAAGCACCGCCAGGCCGAGTTCCTCCGCCAGGAAGCCCGAGCGCAGCGTGCTGACGGTCACCTCGACGCGACCACCGGCTGCCTCGACGTCGAGGTGGTCGACCACGGATCCCGGCACGCCCTGCTCGGCGAGCACGTCCGCCACACGGCGTGCCGGCCCGTCGGCATCGACCGCGACCACGACACGGTTGCCGTCGCGCAACAGCCCGCGGAGGCGCTCGCTCAGGGTGACGATGTCACCCTTGAAGGACGACCACGGCGCGGCATCCAGCCTGCCCAGACGCTCGCCGGATCCCGCGAACGGTGCGACCCGCCAGGTCTGTCCGGGAGCGCGGGCGAGCAGCTCACCGGGGCGGGCGAACCCGCCGCTCGCTGCCTGCTCGCCGGTCGTCGGGGACGCCGTACCGCTGGGCTGTGGTTCCACCGGCGCGGGGATCGGAGCGACTCCGACGCTGGCCGCGGTCCGCCAGGCGGTGTCGGCCAGGACCTCCGCTTCCTCGCGCAGCTTGCCGGCACGCTCCTCCAGCAGGAGGGGGTCCACCAGCGCGAGACCGGCCGTCTCCGGGAGGAAGTCGACCAGCAACGCCGGCTCGGGGGTCAGCAACGTGGCCAGGGACTCGACGCCCTGGAAGCTCTGGCCCTCGGCGAGCTGGTCGAGTTCGGTCGCGAGGTGGGGGTAGCGGGCGACCGCATCGCGGGCCCGGCGACGCAGGTCTTCGTCCAGGACCAGCTCACGAGCGGCGTCGACCACCACCTCCTCGACCGGTCCGGTCGAGCGCTGGTCCGCGACCGCGAAGGTGCGCAGCGACTCGACGTCGTCGCCCCAGAACTCGACGCGGACCGCGTGGTCTCCCGCGGTCGGGAACAGGTCGACGATCCCGCCACGGACGGCGAACTCACCGCGGGACTCGACCTGGTGCGTGCGGCTGTAGCCGAGCGCGGCCAGCCCTCCGACGAGCCGGTCGAACCCGTTCCAGCGGGAGGTGAGCACGATCGGACGCTGCCGTCCGAGCCGTGGATCCATCGGCTGCAGCGCGGCCCGTACCGGTGCCACGATCGCGAGCAGGGGCTGCTCGTGCACCTCCGGATGCAGGAGCCGGTCGAGCGCAGCCAGCCGGCGTCCGACCGTGCGCGGCTGCGGTGAGAGTCGCTCGTGGGGCAGCGTCTCCCACGCCGGGAACATGGCGACCCGCTCCGTCCCGAGGAACGCGCCCAACCCGTCCGACAGCGCCTCGGCGTCCGATGTCCGCGGCACCAGCACCAGGAGCGGTGCTGCACGCTCGGCTAGCAGGCTGAGGACGTACGGGCGGACCGCCGGCGCGCACACCACGTCCGGGGACAGCAGCTCATCCAACCACTGGTCGCGCCCGGGGCGGAGGGCGGTCGCGAGCGGGCCAGTGGCGAGGCCCGGGTCGAGGACGTCGTCGACGGATCGGGGAGCGCTCCCCGCAGGAACGTCGGTCACCGGGGCTTGGGACGCTTGCGACCCATGACCGCGGTCGGGTCGATGCCCTTCGGGACCGGGACGCCGGGGTCCAGTGGCTTCAGCTTGCGCTCGAGCTTGGGGACCTCGCTCTTCTTGAGCTTCCGGGGCAGCTTGTTCACGGTCGACGTCAGCTTCTTGACCGGGACCTGGCCATCCTGATCGCCGGCGATCAGGGTCGTGATGGGGATGTCCCCGGAGACCCGCTTGAGTCGCTTCCGTTCCTTCGCGATCAGCCCCTTGACCCGTTGCCCGGAACCCTCACCCACCAGCACGATGCCACAGCGCCCCACGACGCGGTGGACCATGTCCTGCTTGGCGTTGACCGCAACGGCCGGGGTGACGAAGTACTGGCCCCGCATCACGTTGAGGACCGCTGCCGCGGCGCCGGGTTGCCCTTCGATGGCCGCGTACTGCGCCTTCTGGACCCGTCGGTTGAAGACGATGAGCCCTCCGAGCATCCCGAAGGTGAGGCCGAACACCGGCATCACCCAGATGCTGATCAACATGCCGAGTCCGACACCCAGCAGGACCCCGGCGGCGATGCCGAGCAGGATCAGCGGCAGCGCCTTGTTGTCCGCCTCCCGGAGGAAGGTGAACGCCTGACGGATCTGTTGCATCCGCTCCTTCACGATGGTTCCTCCTGGCGGTCACCCGCTCCTGTGGAAGCGGTTCTGGGTGGGCTCCAGCCCGTCGGTGACGAGGCTCTCGATCGCTTCGGCTGCCCGCTCGAGGACGACGTCGATCTCTTCGCGTTCCGCGGGCTGGAAGCGTCGAAGGACGTGATCCCGGCCAGCCATGCGACCCGGAGGACGCCCGATCCCGATGCGGACCCGAAGGTAGTCGGGACTGCCGAGTGCCCGTTCGACATCCTTGAGGCCGTTGTGCCCAGCGTTGCTGCCGCCGCGCTTGACCTTGAGCGCACCGACCTCGACGTCGAGGTCGTCGTGGCACACGATGACGCGTTCGATCGGCACCTTGAACCACGCGGCGGTCGCCTGGACGGGGTCACCGGAGCGGTTCATGTAGGACGACGGGATCGTGGCGACCACGCGCCGGTCACCGAGCCTGAGCTCGGCGACCTCGGACCGCGTGCGCTTGTTGCGGCTGAGTTCGGCGTGTTCCCGAGCGACCAACGTCCGGACGGCGTCGGCGCCCACGTTGTGGCGGGTGCCGCCGTACTCGGACTCCGGGTTGCCGAGTCCGACGACGAGCCAACGGTCGTCGGGCACGCCTCACCTTCCTGACGATGTGGTGCGGTGGAGGCTCAGCCCTCGTCGGCGCCCGTGTCGGCGTCGTCCCCGCCCTCCTCGGCGGGTGCGTCACCCTCGTCGAGCTCCTCGGCGAGCGCCTCCGGCTCTTCCTCCTCGATACCCGCCGACTCCTCGAGCGCTTCGAGCTCCTCCTCGGAGATCGGAGCGTTGATCGTCACGACGGTGCGTTCGAGCTCGATGTCGAACTCGGCGTCGGCCGGGAGCTGGCTGATCAGGTCCTCGACCCGCAGCACATCGCCGATCGCCATGCCGTCGAGGGACAGCTCGAAGGCGTTCGGCGTCTCGAGGGGCTTCACCATGATCGGCACGGTGTAGAGGATCTGGTTGACGACCCCGCCGTCCTCGGCGGCATCGTCCTCGTCGACGAGGTGGACCGGGATCTCGATCGAGATCGGGACGTCCTTGTCGACCGCGATCAGATCCACGTGGAGGTAGTCACCCCGTACCGGGTGGGTCTGGAGGTCACGTGCGATGGCCAGGTGGGTGTCGCCATCCAGGTCCAGGCGGATCAGGACGTTGCGACCGGCGTCGGTGTGCAGCGTGTGGTAGAGCTCCAGCACATCCACGGACACCGGTGTCGGCTCGACCTGGTAGCCGTAGACGATGGCGGGGATCTTGCCGGTACGACGCAGGCGGCTGGCTGCGCCCTTGCCGGTGTACTCACGGTGGGTCACGGAGAGGGGGATCTGCTTGGTGGCCACGGTGTGGGCTCCTACGGACGGTGGTCCCCGTCATGGGTCGGTCGCCGAGGTGGCGGCGAGGTGTCACGCGGGGTCGCGTGCGGCACGGCCCGGTGGCCTGGACTCCGACGCGGGGCGAGAGGAGCCGAACCGGCAGGTGGGCTGGTCGATAGGACCGGTGGCCGAACGCAGGGACAGCCCGCTCTCGAGCGCGGGCTGCGCCTGGGAAGATACCCGTGCGACGACCCGAGCGACAACTGGCGTGCGGCGTCGATCGCGCCCTGAACTAGACGTTCTCGCCCTGGAAGATCTCCGACACCGAGGTGTCCTCGAAGACCGCGCGGAGCGCGGACGCCAGGATCGGCGCGATCGACAGCACCACCAGCTTGTCGAAGCGGCGTTCCGGCGGGATCGGGATCGTGTTGGTGACCACGACCTTCTCGAGCACCGAGTTCGCCAACCGCTCTGCCGCAGGCTCCGAGAAGATCGGGTGCGTCGCCAGCGCGAACACCCTGGCTGCGCCACGCTCCTTGAGCAGCTGAGCCGCCCCGGTGATGGTGCCGGCGGTGTCGATCATGTCTTCGACCAGCACCGCGGTCTTGCCCTCCACATCACCGATGACATCGAGGGTCGTCGACACGTTGTGCCTCCCCGGGTCACGCCGCTTGTGCAGGATCGCGATCGAGGCCCCCAGGTGGCCAGCGAACTTCTCGGTCAGGCGCACCCGCCCGGCGTCGGGCGAGACGATGACCCGCTCGTCGTCGTCGGTGTGCTCCCGGACCCACTCGACGAGCAGCGGCAGGGCCGTGAGCGCGTCGAAGGGGTCGTGGTAGAAGCCCTGGATCTGCCCGGTGTGCAGGTCGACCGACATGATGCGGTCGACCCCGACCGACTCGTACATGTCGGCGATCATCCGGGCGGCGATGGGCTCGCGCGAGAGCGCCTTCTTGTCGGACCGGCTGTAGCCGTAGTACGGGATCACCGCGACGGTGCGCTTCGCCGACGCCCGCTTGAGCGCGTCGAGCATGATCAGCTGCTCGAGGATGAAATCGTTGATGCTCTTGCCATCCGGCAGCGACAGGTGCGACTGCAGCACGAAGACGTCCGCGCCACGGACCGACTCCGCGAAGCGGCAGTACAGCTCACCGTTGGCGAACTGCGACAGCTTGGCTTCGCCGACGCGCATCCCGAGGTGGTCCGCCACCTCCCGCGCGAGCTCCGGGTACGAGGTCCCGGAGAAGATCATCATCCGCTTCTTGGTGACGACTTCCATCGCACTTCCCGGGGGGCGGAGGCAGGGAGTGGGACCGTAGCGCCCCGGCCCTGGGGTCGCACCATGGGCGGAGCGGCGGTCAGTGACCTGCGCCCTGCTGGCGGCGCGCGCGGGCCCAGCCTTCCTTGTTGGTCTGGCGCGCCCGCGCGATCGCGAGCGCGTCGGCGGGTACGTCGTGGGTGATCGTCGAGCCCGCGGCGACGTAGGCGCCCGCCCCGATGGTGACCGGTGCCACGAGCATCGTGTCGCAGCCCACGAAGGCCCCGTCCTCGATCGTGGTGCGGTGCTTGTCCGCCCCGTCGTAGTTCACGGTGATCACACCGCAGGCGATGTTCACGCCCTCACCGACGGTCGCATCGCCGAGGTAGGCCAGGTGCGGGACCTTCGAGCCAGCAGCGAGGTCGAGGTTCTTGGTCTCGACGTACGCGCCGACCTTGGTGCCCACTCCCAGTCGGGTGCCGGGACGCAGGTGAGCGAAGGGTCCAACCTTCGCGCCGTCCCCGACCTCGGCCTGGTCGCCGCGGGTCGAGTGCACCGTGGCGTCCGCGCCGATCGTGCAGGCCGTGAGGTGGGCGTTGGGGCCAACGACGGTCCGCTCCCCGATCCGCGTACCGGACTCCAGCATGGTCCCGGGCAGGAGCACCGCGTCCCGACCTACCTCGACGTCGACGTCGACGTAGGTGGTCGCCGGATCCACGACGCTGACCCCGACATCGCGCATGAGATGCTCGAGGTGACGGCGACGCAGAACGCTGGCGGCGTCCGCGAGTTGGGCGCGGTCGTTGACGCCGGCGACGACCTCGGGCGCGGCGAGCACCGGCATCACGCGGTGATCCGCCTGCCGCAGGAGAGCCACGATGTCGGTGAGGTACAGCTCGCCTTGGGCGTTGTCGTCGTCCAGTCGCTCGAGCGCGGCGCCGAGCAGGTCCCGCGTGACGAGGTACATGCCGGCGTTGGCTTCCGTGATCGCACGCTCGTCGGCGGTGGCGTCCTTGTGCTCGACGATGCGGGCGACCCCGCCGTCGGCATCCCGCAGGACGCGGCCGTACCCGGTCGGGTCGGGAAGGTGCATCGTGAGCATCGCCACCGGCTGCTCCTCGGTCGCGGCGAACAGGCCCGTGAGCGCCTCGGCGGTCAACAGCGGCGTGTCGCCGGGCAGGACCATCACCCGACGGATGCTGTCCTTCAGGGCCGGGAACGCCTGCTGCACGGCATGCCCGGTGCCGCGCTGTTGGGCTTGCACGACGGTGGTCACGTCCATGCTCACGGCCTGCACGTCGGCGGTGACGGCGTCGGCCTGGTGGCCGACGACCACGATGACCTGCCCGAGCCCGAAGGGCCGGATGGCCTCGAGGACGTGAGCGACCAGGCTGCGTCCCGCTGCCCGGTGCAGGACCTTGGCGGTATCGGAGCGGAACCGCGTGCCCTGGCCGGCGGCCAGGATCACCGCGGCGACGTCATGAGCAGGTGGGCTTGGCGTCACGGTGCACCTCCATATCGAGGTGCACCGTAGACGCGTCGCGGCTGTGGCTCAGCGCAGCGCGCGGTTCACGGCGCTGATGATCGCCTGCAGCGAGGCCGTAACGATGTTCGGGTCGATCCCTACGCCCCAGAGGATCTGCCCGTCAACGTCGCACTCGATGTAGGCCGCAGCGGTGGCGTCCCGACCCGAGGACATCGCGTGCTCGGCGTAGTCGAGGATCTTGAGCTCCACCCCGTGGCTCGCCAGTCCCTCACAGAACCCGGCGATCGGGCCGTTGCCCGCACCGCTGATCGTGACCGGTTCACCGTCGTCGAGCAGATCGGCGGTGAGGTGGTCCACCCCGTCGGCCGTGGACTCGTGGCGGCTGCCCCGGAGCCGGAAGCGGCCCCAGTCGCCCGACCCGCTGGGCAGGTACTCGTCGGCGAAGATCTGCCACATCTGGGTGGCGGTCACCTCGCCGCCGTCCGTGTCGGTGCGGTCCTGGACGACGTGGCTGAACTCGATCTGTAGCCGACGTGGGAGGTCGAGGTGGTGCTCGTTCTTCATGATGTAGGCGACGCCGCCCTTGCCGGACTGCGAGTTGACGCGGATGACCGCCTCGTAGGTACGCCCGACGTCCTTCGGGTCGATCGGGAGGTACGGCACGTCCCAGGTGTGGTCCCGCAGCGGAACACCCGCTTCCTCAGCATCGCGCTGCAGTGCCTCCAGACCCTTCTTGATCGCATCCTGGTGGCTCCCGGAGAACGCCGTGTAGACCAGGTCGCCGCCCCAGGGGTGGCGCTCGTGGACCGGCAGCTGGTTGCAGTGCTCGACCGTGCGGCGGACCGCGTCCAGGTCCGACAGATCCAACATCGGGTCGATGCCCTGGCTGAACAGGTTCATCGCGAGCGTGACCGTGCAGACGTTGCCGGTGCGCTCGCCGTTGCCGAACAGGCAGCCTTCGACGCGGTCGGCGCCGGCCATGACCCCGAGCTCGGCAGCGGCGACCGCCGTACCGCGGTCGTTGTGGGGATGGAGGGACAGCACGATCCGGTCACGGTTCGGCAGGTGGCGGTGCATCCACTCGATCGAGTCGGCGTAGACGTTCGGGGTCGCCATCTCGACCGTGGCCGGCAGGTTGAGCACGATCGGCCGCTCGGTGGTCGGCTCGATCACGTCCATGACGGCGGCACACACATCCACGGCGAAGTCCAGTTCCGTGCCGGTGTAGGACTCCGGCGAGTACTGCCAGTGGATGTCGGTGTCCGGCGTGATGACATCGGCGTACTTGCGTGCCATGCGCGCGCCGTTGACCGCGATGTCTCGGATGCCGTCACGACCCATCCCGAAGACCACGCGCCGCTGCGTGACCGACGTCGAGTTGTAGAAGTGCACCATCGCACGGTCGGCGCCGACCAGCGACTCGAAGGTCCGCTCGATCAGCTCCTCGCGGCACTGGGTCAGCACCTGGATGATGACGTCGTCCGGGATCCGGTCCTCCTCGATCAGCCGGCGGACGAAGTCGAAGTCGGTCTTGCTCGCCGCGGGGAAACCGACCTCGATCTCCTTGAAGCCCAGATCGACCAGCAGCTGGAACATCGCGAGCTTGCGCGGACCGTCCATCGGGTCGATCAGTGCCTGGTTGCCGTCGCGCAGGTCGACGGCAGCCCAGCGGGGGGCGGCCTCGATGCGGCGCGTTGGCCAGGTGCGGTCCGGCAACTCCACGGTGATCTGCTCGTGGAAGGGCCGGTACCGGTGGATCGGCAGGCCGGAGGGCTGCTGCTGAGGCAGCCAGGAAGCGGGGGTCGTCGTGTCGCTCACGTCGTGGTCCTTCGTCGGTCGGGTGGCAGCTGGTGCGACCGGCATCGCGGGACCTCCGCGGCGAGGTGGCCGGCCTTACCCGACCTCGCCGCGGCGACGAAGGAGCAGCAGTTCGACGTTCCGCATAGCCGAGAGGATAGAGGCACTCACGCCGTACGTCACCCTCTGGCCGCGATCGGCTCGAGGTCCTCGTCTACAGGGAGGACCTCGAACACCTCGTGGGGAGGGGACCGCCGTACTCGCCGTCGTCCACCCGATAGCCACGCCGCCCGCAACACCTTGCACCCATCGCCACCGTCGAATAGCGTCGTGACCGTGCTGTATCGCAACATCAGCACCCTTGGACTGCGGTCCACGTGCTCCAGATCCTGGCACGGAACGGTTCGAAGCCGATCCTGTCAGGAGCAGATCATCCCACCTCACCGACCACGCCGGTCCGTCGACCCCGGTGTCGTCGGACGCGCTCGCTCCCGGTCCGAGGAGTTGGAGCGATCGAGCACCGCGGAGATCCACGCCGACGTCATCCGCGGCCGCTCGACCGAGGACCTCGCATCGAGCCGAGCTTCCGCGTCGGAGCGGAACCACCGTCGACGCCGCGATGGCACCGGCGATGCCGAGAGTGATCTGCTCCTCCAGGTCGCTTCCGGCGACGAGGAGGCGTTCAGCGTCCTGCTCGAACGGATCGGCTGTCGGGTGTATGGAGTGGCCCGCCGGGTCATCCATGACCCGGCCCAGGCCGAGGAGATCACCCAGGAGGTTCTACTCGAGGTCTGGCGCACGGCAGCGCGTTTCGACACGGTCCGGGGTACGGCAGGCGCATGGATCCTGACGGTGGCCCACCGACGGGCGGTCGACCGAGTCCGCTCCGAGCAGGCTGAACGTGATCGGACGCACCGGATCGGTGCCCGACACCAGCAGCGAGCGTTCGATGCGGTGGCCGATCAGGTCATCCTCGACGAGGAGCACCGTGAGGTGGCCGCAGCCCTTGCCAGCTTGACCGGGCTGCAACGTCAAGCGATCGAGCTGGCCTACTACCAGGGCCACACCTACCGGGAGGTTGCCGAGCTACTCGACACGTCACTGGGCACGATCAAGACCCGTATGCGTACCGGGTTGTTGCGGCTGCGCGAGGAACTCGAGGCGGATCGTTGATGCTTGCGCGCTGGGACCCTGGTCGTGCTGCCGGGGGGCATGGCCGGCCGTCCCCCAGGGCGGCTGAGCAGGGGGCAGGTCGGGTCGTTGGTGGGCTGTGTGCCGGTGACGATGTCTCGGTCGCCATCAACCGGCTTCGGTCTCCGTGGCTTGGCGGCGCCCTTCGCTCAGCGTCGCTCGTGCTCTGTCGGCGGCTCGCTCGACGCGCTCCCGGTCGTCTGGATCAGGCAACGACACGGCCGCCATGATCCGGTCGACATGTGCTGCCACGGCGTCACGGCGCGTCGCATCGTCAGCCACCCGTTCGCCGAGGTCGGTACAGAGGGCCAGCAGGGCAACGGTCACGTCCGGGTCGCCGCCGGGATCCATGCGGATCTGGTCGATGCCGAGGGCGAGCAGGGCGGCGAACGTCGGCCGCGGCATCGAGATGCGGACCTGCCCGTCGGCGTCGAGTGTCTGCTGGGCGCCGAGCGGGGACCCGGATGCTGCCGCGAGCACGTCCGTGATCTGCTCGATCGCCTGTCGAGCGGTCGAGGGGTCGTTGACGCCGGTCGAGAGCGCTCGCAGTGCGATGTCGACCAACTGGCGGATGCCGAAGGACACATCGTTGGACTCCGTCCGGTCGCTTCCGAGGTGCACCGAAGCGTGGACGAGCGAGCTCGCATCCTCCCCATCGAGCGCTGCGGGCTGCTGATCGCGTTCAGCGGCCCCTGCGCCGGATGGTGCGTCGTGCCACCACCACGCCAGGACGGTGCCCTCGGTCACCCAGGCACCGATCGCCGGGCGTAGCCGGACGCGAACCTGCGCCTTGCGAGCGTGGGGTGTTCCGCGTCTGGGTTCGCTGGACGGTGGCTGTGAGAAACTCCCCGCCAGGGAGGGGTCCGTGAGGACCACCTGGAGGTGGACATCATGGCAGAACAGCCGGGCGGTGGACAGCGTCGCCGGAGGCGGCATCTGACGCCGCAGGAGAAGTATCAGGTTTGGCAGGAGGTCGTGGCCGGCCAGGGCACCCAGCGTGAGATCGCGGACCGGTGGGGTATCGACCGTTCCACGGTGACCCACATCATCAAGCTCGCCAAGCAAGGTGCGCTCGATCGGCTGGCGTCCTCACGGCCGGGACGGCCGGGCAAGTCCGCCGCGGAGCTCGCGCTCGAGGACGCCCAGGCCGAGATCGAGCGGCTTCGTGCGACGGTGACCGAGCAGGCGGTGGAGTTGCATCTGTTCCGGGGAAAAGGTCGTTGGGACTGACCGCCGGCCCGGTCCCCACACGCGTCGATGCCGGCATCAAGGACGGGCTGCTCGCACTGGTCGATCATGCGGTCGCGCACGGCTGGTCGACCCGGCGGGCGTGTGCGCTGCTTGAGGTCAACGATCGGCGTGTGTCGGTGTGGCGGCAGCGTCGCACGGCGGGGTTGGCGCTGGTCGATGCGCCGCCGGGTCCGGCCGAGGCGTTGCACGGGCTGCTGGACTGGGAACGGCAGGCGATCTTGGAGCTGTTCGATGAGTGGGCCGAGATCGACCGGTCCCACCGCAAGCTGGCGCATCGCGGGTCGCGGCTCGACAAGGTGTTCGTGTCCGAATCGTCCGTATTGCGGGTGTTGCAGGCCGAGAACCTGATCCTGCCTGCCGCGCCGGCACGCGACGCTGCCGGTCCGCGCAGACCCTGGCCGGAGTGGGTCGAGTACCGGCCCTGCCAGGTCTGGGCGCACGACTTCTCCGCGTTCGCTCGTGCCGGCCGTGACGCGCTCGCCATCCTGGATCTGGTGTCACGCAAGTGGATCACGACCCTGCTGGTGCCCCGCGGCCGGGGCGAGTCGGTCCATGTGCAGGCGATCTACACCCGAGCGCTCGAGCTTGAGGGGCTGCTCGAGGGCATCGAGCAACGGATGGTCGAACCCAACGCCGACGAACTGCTCCCTGTCCTGCTCGCCGTCTCGGACAACGGCCCGCAGATGATCTCGGGCACCACCCGAGAGTTCATGGCCCTGCACGCCCTGGCGATGCACACCGGCCGACCTCACACCCCGACCGATCAGGCCCACATCGAAAGCTTCTTCTCCCACCTCAAGGGCGAGTGCCCCCACCTGGAGACCATCGACGACCCGGGCGTGCTCGCCACCGAGCTCGAGCTCGCCCGGGCCGAGTACAACGGGGTTCGGCTTTCTCCGGGGGTCCGCGGGGTGTCGCAGCATGTTGCGTAGAGGCTCCGACGGGCGGGTTTTGCGACACACCTCCTGGGTTGTTGTGCATGTTGCTGGTAGTACTCGCTCGTGGACGAGAGGCCGTCATGGTGCGGGCGTTCCGGGTGAAGCTTCCATCGGGGGTCTGCTACTGGACGGTGCTTGACGATGACCTCGTGGTGGTCGACGAGGTCGATGCGTTCCTGCGTCATGTGCGGTTCGGCCGGGATGGCTCGGAGCTGACAACGCGCTCGTATGCGGGCGCGATCGCGCTGTTTCTGCGGTGGTGTTCTCGGACCGGCCGGCACTGGCATGCCGGGGTGGAGCAGCTGGGGCTGTTCATGGTGTGGCTGCAGCATGCTGGCCCGGAGGTCAGCGGCCTTGATGTGGAGACGGACGGGCTCGCGCAGGTGATGGCGGGCCCGGGCCGGGCCCCGGTGCGGGGAGCTCGCCGGGTCAACGGTGTGTTGACTGCGGTCCGCGGGTTGGTGGTCCATGCGGTCAGCTCGGGGGACGCACCGGCGGAGCTCGTGCCGCTGCTGTTCGAGGTTGCTGATGAGCGTGATCTGCCCGAAAAGGCCCGCGGCGAGGATGGCCGGATGGCCTGGCGGATGCGGGCTCGGCACCGGCTCAAGGAGCCGGAGACCTCGGTGGACCGAGCCAGCGACGAGGAGATTGTCGCGCTGCTTTACAGCTGCCGGTCGGCTCGGGACCGGCTGATCATCCTGTTGATGGCCCGTGCCGGGCTGCGACGCGGGGAGGCGTGTGGTCTGCGCCGTTGCGATGTGCATCTGCTGCCGGATTCACGGCTGCTGGACTGTGAGGTCGAACGGGCCCATCTTCACGTGGTCCGCCGCGAGAACCCCAACGGGGCGTGGGCGAAGTCGCGCCGACAGCGGGTGGTTCCGCTGGACTTCCTGGTGGTGCAGGCCTTCGACGGCTACGACTTCGAACGTCTGGGCGTGACGGATGCGCAGGACAGCGACTTCGTGCTGGTGAACCTGTTCCGTGAACCGGTCGGTGCACCGATGCGCCCGGACGCGATCAACGAACTGCTGTCGGCGTGCTCTCGACGGGCGGGGCTGTCGCGGGTGGTCTCGCCTCATCAGCTACGGCACGCGTTTGGCAGCAACCTCGCTGACGCCGGGGGTCGCCTCGACGAGATCGCCGAGCTGCTTGGGCACGTGTCGATGGCCTCATCCCAGGTGTATCTGCATCCAGATCCGGCCCGGCTACGCGACGCAGTCGACGCGGTGCCCGCCCCCCGCTCGCAGACAGGCATCAACCCATGAGCGCAGCCGTGCACGCCACCGCCACGATCCCGGCCTGGTCCGATGTCTCGCATGTGTTCGCCCAACGCCACGTTACGGGCCGGGCTGCGCGCATCGCCGCGGCGATCGATCCGACGTTCCTGTCCGAGGTGGGCTGGGACGCGGACGTGCTGGTGCTGTCGGTCCCGGCCGAGCATCCGCTGCTGGGCCGTGCGGTCTGCAAGGCGGCGGGCTGTTCGGCCACTGCCACGACGCGCGCGCGGATCTGCCAGTCATGCCGGGGCCGTCTCGCCGAGCGGGGCCTGTCCGAGGCCGAGGTCGGCCTGCTGCCGCCACGGACCGGTCGGCCACGACGAGGCCCAGGCAGATGCTCCGTGACGGGCTGCGCACGCGAGAGTGCGTCGGCACCGACGGGGCTGTGCCGCACCCATCTCGACCAGGCCCGGACACTCGAGATCCACGTGGCCGAGTTCGTCGCACACCCGACCGTGCGGCCGCTTGCAGCCTGCGACCCTTGCGAGGTTGCGGCCTGTCCGCGTCAACGGCGACACCGCGACGGTTCCTACTGTGAGGCCCACCAGATCCGCCTTCGTGTTGCTCGCCGCAACGATGCGCATCTTGATGAGCAGCGCTGGCGTTTGACCGAGACCGCGGTCGGGATGGGCGGGCAGATCAGCTTCCGGGGGTTGGATCTGTTGGTGGTCGCCGAGGTGCTGGTGGGCTTGCAGCAGCGCTGCCGGATCGACCGGGTGAAGTCCAGAGACTCCGAGCTGCGGCGACTGTGCAACGAGCTGCGCCGCCAGCAGGTGGCCCCCCTCGCCGAGTTCGTGTTGGACACCGATCCTGACGGCACCTTCCAAGCGCTGTGCAACTCGGTGATGGCCCATGCACGTCGGGCACTGGCCAGCCCAGAGAGCGAGTTCGCCCAGGACGAGTGGGATCTGGTGGTGTTCGGCCGATCGGGGACGTTGACGTTTTCGAACATCTCCCAGACGTGGCTGCGCGAGATCACCAAGCGGTGGGCTGTCGACGATCTCCCCAAACGTCGGTCATCCATCTACAAGGGCGGCGTGGCTGTGCGCCATCATGTGGGCTGTGTAGCCCGGCTCTCGGAGAGCCTGCGGATGCGTGACGATCGAGGCGAGGCACCTGGTGCGCTGGGCCGGGCCGACATGGAGTTCTTC
The DNA here is from genome assembly GCA_003563915.1 of Nitriliruptoraceae bacterium. Taxonomy (GTDB): domain Bacteria; phylum Actinomycetota; class Nitriliruptoria; order Nitriliruptorales; family Nitriliruptoraceae; genus CSSed11-175R1. Next base: position 582 of record PWTE01000037.1, on the reverse strand, counting down.
CTCAATCGGCTCGCCTACCTGCAGGCCGAAGGGACGATCACCCTCGACGCGCGGATCCGTGCCTGCCGCGAGGTTCGTGCCGTGCTGACCGCCGCGAGGACCATGGGACTGACCCGCCCCGACGGGCCGGCCGGCGGGCTTGGTGAGGACTTCGCCATCTACACCGCCGACGTACCCGACAAGCCCGAACCGGCCGAGCCGGGCCGCGACCTGCCACCCGAGATCATGCGCCAGGTGTGCGCCCGCCTGGACGAGCTCCCTTCACAAGTGATGCGCACCGGCATCGAGCTGACCATCGACACCGGACGGCGTCCCGAGGAGATCTGCTCGCTGGGCTTCGACTGCCTGGCTCGCGATGACGATGGGCTGGCGGTGCTCGTCTACGACAACCTCAAGGCCAACCGGCTGGGCCGTCGGCTCCCGATCGCCGAGACCACCGCCCAGCTGATCGCCGAGCAGAAGAAGCGTGTGCGCGCCCGCTACCCGCACACGCCGGTCGGGCAGCTGAAGCTGCTACCCACCGACCGGCGCAACCCCCACGGCACCAAGGCGATCACCCCTTACAGCCTCTCGCGCTCCCAT
>PWTE01000233.1 GCA_003563915.1 Nitriliruptoraceae bacterium | reverse complement strand
GGTAGGGCGGGGAAGGGCTTCGCCGTAGGGTGGGCGGCGCCCCAGACCAGTGCACCACCCGGAGGCGGTTGGAGTACGTCAACGCCCGGTAGGGCGGGGAAGGGCGTCGCCGTAGGGTGGGCGGCGCCCAGGGCGTCGAGGTGTGGTGATCCCCGGCAACCATCGGCCCCAGATCGCCATACCGTCGGGGTCAGACGGGGGTGTGTACGTGGGGGCGTGACTCCAGCCAGGTGCGCGCGGCATGGCGCCCACGGTCGACGAGATCGTCGCGGACCTCCTGCGGCAGGGAGAAATCCAGGGTCGACACGTCACTGGTGTCCACGAACACGGTCCGGTCGATCATCGCGGGGTCGTCGAGGTGGCGGACGTCCCAGGAGGCCACCGCGGTCCCGAGCAGCGCCTGGAGGTAGCTGAGCGGCCCGGTCACGGGATAGCGAGCGACGAAACCGTCGGACGCGGGGTTGCAGCTCAGCTTGATGCCCACCGTCGGCCACCGCGCCGGTTGCTGGTCGGTCCGGTCGAACACGTCGATCGGGAAGCGCGATAGCAGCCCTCCGTCCACGAGGACGGCCTCCTGGCCGGCCGCGGTCCGTAGCCGCACCGGTTCGAACGCCAGCGGCAGCGCGGCGGATGCCGCGACCGCGTCGGCGACGAGCAGTTCGTCCGGATCGAGCCCGTAGTGGACCGCGTCCCACGGCAGTCGGACGGGGCGACCACGGGTGATGTCGGCTGCGGTGACGACCAGCCGGTAGTTGCGGTCGGCAGAGATGTGAGCCGACGGATCATCGATACGGAGGTCGCCGAAGGTCCGCACCCCGTAGCGAGCAAGTTCACGGGTCAGCCAGCGCCGCAGCGGGGTGTGGTCATAGATGCCACGCTCGAGCAGGACCGACACCTTGCGCGCCCAGGGCCCGAATCGCGACCAGCGGCTCAGGGGGGCGATATCGATCAGGTCGAGCGCGCGAGCGCGCTGCTCGAGCTCAGGAGCGGGCATGCCGGCCGCGAGCAGCGCGCCGACGATCGCACCGACCGACGTCCCGGCGACGCGTTGGAAGCTGCAACCGGCGTCGTGGAGTCCCGCGATGGCCCCGGCGAGCGCGACCCCCTTCGCGCCACCACCTTCGAGCACGAGATCGGCCTGCATGCTGCGCCTTCCGGGAACACGCCGTCGTCGGTCCCGTGGGACGGTAACAGCGCAGGCTCCCAGCCCCTTCCCGGCGTGCGCGCCCCGACGCCCGTTCAGCCCGTCCCGCCGGACACGGGCCATCGAGCTCGTTCCCGGGTAGGGCCAGGCCGCAGGTCCTCGGGAGGCGCGAGCACGGCGGATGCCTCCGCCGTGACCCGCGAGGCGCCGAGGCTGGGGATGATGAGGCCCGGGACGGGCACGCTGACCGCGACCGTGGCGCGTTCGGATCCGCGGCGGCAGTCACAGCGCTCCAGTCGGCCACCACCGACCACGCTGATCCTGCGTGCTTCCGCCGGTGGCGCTCCTCCTCGGGTGCCGACGACATCGGCACTCACCGCGGCCAGAGCCGCCGCGTCCGCCAAGGCTTGGGCGCGGGACGCTGCCACGAGGTACGCCCCGACATCGATGGTGACGATCGCGACGAGTGTCGCGATCCACAGGACGAAGGGCACCACGACGGTCGCGGTCCCGTGCTCGCCCCAACGCAGCTCGTGAGACCTCATTGGGGTGCCGAGCCCGGCAACGCGTCACGTCGCAGGTTGCCGACCGCCGGTTCGACCCGACCGAAGGCCACGGCGCGCAACGGGTGACGGACCGGGCCGATCTGGCGGGTGAGGCGCACCTCGACCCGGGCAAGATCACCGTCGCGCCGCACGACCGGTTCGACACGAACCTGCATGCCCTCGAGCTCGGGAGCCGCCTGCCTGGCGGCACGGGCCACCGGCTCGCTACCCGTCGTCGTCGCCGCGGTACGCGCGCCGGCTCGTGCCGCCTCGTGGAGGAGGAGCGTGTCGGTGACGAGTGCTGCCACCTGGAGCAGCGCGACGACGAGGAGCGCCAGGATGGGGAGCACCATCACCGCCTCGAGGCTCAGCGACCCCTCGACCGGACCTTCGTTCACGGTGGAGCCGGGAGGCCCGGTGCGTGTCCGGACCTCCCGGTGGCGCCGGCTCATGCGCCGACGAGCGCCCGCGCCTGCCGCAGCAGCGCGTTGAACAGCGTCACGAGCGCTCCGCCGGACGCCCACTGGATGATGACGCCAGCGACGGTCGCAGCGACCACCGCGAGCAGGCCGTACTCGGTGACGAGCGAGCCTTCCTCGTCGTTCCGCGTCTGCCCTGACGTCAGGTCCGGATCCGCTTCGGGAACCGATCCGACCGGGCGGGGGGTGCGCTCTTCTGCGTGTGTTGTTGCCATGGATTCCCTCCTCGAGGGGTCAGGTACCTGCCGCCGCCAACCCGGCCTGCACGATCGGCGCACCGACCAACAGGACCGTGCCCGGCAGCAGGCACAGTGCGGTGGGGAAGGTCAGTTGCGCAGGCAGCCGCTCGGCGGCAGCCAGCACCTGCGCGAGATCGTCGGCTCGCAACTGGGAAGCGAGTCGACGCAGAGCCGGAGCGACGGGCGCACCGACATCGTGGGCGGTGGCGAGCAGCTCGGCCAGCTGCGCCAGCGCGGGCGACCCCGGCACGGGCTCAGCAACCCGCTGTGGGGCACCCATCTCCAGATCGAAGGCCAGCTGGCGCAGAGCCACGGCGACGCCCGGGAGTTCCGCCGCCGCGACCCGTACGGCCGCGGCGACGGGTAGCCCTCCGAGCAACGCGATCGCCGTGAGCTCGACGGCCTCCTCGATGTCGGCGTCGACCTCGTCCGCGGCCGGCCGCGACCGTGAGGCCACGACGACCCCGAACGTCGTGAGCGCCAGACCGGCCCACGCGCCGAGGGCCGACCACGCGACCGCTCCGGACCCGATCGCGACCATCGACCACGTCGCGGGGCGACGCGACGTACGAGGCGATCGTCGCCGCGTCACCCGACGCAGCAGCCACACGACGGCCAGGCCCCCGATGCTCAACAGACCGAGGCCGACGACCAGGACCGTCGCACCGGTCGCGGTCAGGTAGAAGCCCAGCAGATCGGCTCCGAGGAGCCTCCCGAGTCCCGGGACCAACACCAGAGGGGCGAGCAGCAGGCCACCGGCGACGACACGCGTCTGCGAGCTGGCGACCGCGACGGCACGTTCTGCCTGGCGACGGTCGTCCTGCGCCTCCATCGCAGCATCGACCGCTGGCGCCAGCGGCGCACCGACGGCTCGAGCGACCCGGACCGTCCGCTGCAGCCGCGGCGGCAGGGCCGGATCGGCCGAACCGTCGGCGTCCTGACCGGCCGCGATCCGCAACCGCAATCGCGCAGCCGCGTCCGGAGTGGGGGTCGTGGTCACGGATCGCACCGCCACACCTCCCGGGTGGTGGGACCCGCATCGGTGTGTGCCACCTCGACGACCTCGCGGACGTGCCGGCGCCCGTCCCGGTGACGAGCAAGCGCGACGACCAGGTCGAGCGCGGCACCGAGCTGTGCTCTGACCGCGACGAGGGGGATGCCGGCGAGCAACGCCATCCCCTCCAGCCGGACCAGGGCCTCCGCGGCACCGTTGGCGTGCACGGTGGTGAGCGAGCCGTCGTGGCCGGTGTTCATCGCCTGGAGCAGGTCACCGACCTCGACGCCCCTGACCTCGCCGACCACCAGCCGGTCCGGTCGCATCCGCAGGGCGTTGCGGAGGAGCGTGGCGATGTCGACCGCTCCCACACCGTCCGGGTTGGCCGCGCGGGTCCGCAGGTGCACGGTGTGGGGCGAGGGTCGTCGCAGCTCCGGAGCATCCTCGATGATCACGACCCGGTCGTCACCGACCTCCGCGAGCAACCGCGCCAGCAACGTCGTCTTGCCGACCCCGGCGCGACCACAGACCGCCACGTTGCAGCGCTCCGTAACCGCGGCCACGAGCAGCTCGCGGAGCTCCTCGGTGACGGTGCCGCCGGCCAGCAGCGTGTCCCAGGTGGGGATGACCGCTGGAACCCGCCGCAGGGTCACGGTCGGACGCTCGGCCAGCGGCGGCAGGATCGCGTGGAGTCGCACCCCATCTCCCAGGACCGCGTCCGCGAAGGGATGGGCTCGGTCCAGTCGCACCCCCAGCGGTCCCAGTGCCCGGCCGACGACGCGCAACAGGTGAGCGTCGTCATCGAAGCGGACCTCGACGCGCTGCATGCTCCCGCCGCGCTCGACGTACACCTCGTCCGCCCCGTTGAGCATGACCTCCGTGACGTCCGGGTCGCGCAGCAGGGCCTCCGCAGGCCCGAGCCCGGCCAGATCGTCGACCAGATCACGGACCAGGCGTGCCCAGGTCTCGGGGGCGACCACGACCCCCTCGGCCGCGAGCGCCCGTGCGACCGCACGCCGCAGCGTGGCACGGTCGGTATGGCCAGCCGTGACCTCGACATCGTCGCGCAGCCGCCGCGCGACGGCGTGACGCAGGTGCTGCTCATCGGGCGCTGCCTGGGATGCACGCACCACGGGGTCTCCGTCCCCGCCCCGGGTCGGTGAAGCTTCGGTGTCAGTCCTGCCGCTCGCGGGACGCCACCCGTCCCGAGGCATCGTCAGCGGCTCCAGCGTCTCGGGTCCCCCCGGCCTGCCCGACGCCCCCTCCGCTGCCGGGTCGCCGCTGCCGCGGGCCCAGCAACGGCAGCAGTCCGCGTAGCCACGCACCTGGCAGACCGGCAGGGACGTGACGCCGAAGTCCCGCCCGGGCCACCCGGGACGAGCACGCCAGCGGGAGGACCTGTCGGCCGCCCGCGACCTGGCGGAGCTCCCGGAGCGTGACGGGACCGTGACCGACCACCACGACCACGGCCGCGGTCGTGATCTCCAGAGCGGAGGCGGCTGCCGCATCTGGTCGACACACCAGCACCTCGGTGTCGACGTCGACGCCGTGATCGAGGACCGCAACCTCGATCGAAGGGTCGCGAGGTGGTGCCACCGGCGGGGGATCGACGAGCCGGACGGTGCGTAGCCTGCTCACCCCGGGAACATCGCTCAGCCGGTCCCAGAGGTCTCCCGACCCGAGCGCCGCCGCGGGGACCACCGTCGCGTCGGTCACCGGAGCGTCGCCTCGGATGGTGGCCAGCGTCCGGGCGCCCCGCCAGGCTGCCAACCCCGCCACCGCGAGGACCACGGTGGTGGTCCCGACCCCTCCTGCGGCCCCACCGATCCGGAGCAGGTGTGGTCCCTGCACGCGATCACGGCCGGCCTGTGCCACGTCACCGACGATCGCAGTCAGACGGTCGCGTTCGGCCGGCCAGACGACGACGGCATCCACCTGCATCCGCACGGCCGCCCGGGCGGCCGTGGCCGGGTCGGGTGCCACGCCGGGATCGGCTCCCGCGTCAGGCAGGAGCAGGACCCGCGGCACGCCGTCACCGGGCGGCCGGGCATCGGGGCCGAGGAGGTGGACCGTCGGTGGCACCAACCCTCCGGTCTGCCGATCCACGACCTGCCAGCCCAGCACCCCCTCGACCCAGCGGCGGACCGGCTCGTGCAGCGCCGGGTCGAGGTGCAGGGCGACGGGCCGGGCGGACCCCGTCCCGCCGGGTCGCACCCCCGTGCCGTCCACGACCGCATCGCCGGAGGTCGGGGTCGTCGCGGGCGACGGCGCCGGGGTGGGCATCGCTACCTCGAGGTGGCAGGTGGCTGGGCGGGACAACGAGCCGGACCGTACGGGCGGTTAGGCCGATCCCGCCGATGGACCCCACCGAACCTGGGGATAACCCGTCCCCGTACGCTCGGCCACCTCGGAGTAGAGGGAGCTTCCGTGATCGCACCACGGCAGGTGACCTGCCAGAGCTGCGATGCCGTGTGGGATCGGCGGGACGCGCGGTACTGCGGCCGCTGCGGTTCCTCGCTCACCCGGGAGGACAGCACCGCCGGGCTACGCCGCTCACGACCCGTCCCTCGTCCCCTGGCACTGGTCGCCGCGCTCGCCGCGATCGCCGGTCTGACCGTCGCGATCACCACGGGTTCCACCGCGATCGACCAGGCCAGCCCCGACGACGGGTCAGCCGTGGAGCTCCCGGAGGAACTCGGCCCACCCGCGGAACTGACGCCAGACCAGCGGGCGGCACTCGAGCCGCTGGGACCCGGCGGTCTGCGGTGTGAACCGGAAGGCTGCGAGGCATCCCGGCTGGAGCTCACCTTCCACCTCCAGAGCGCGACGGTCGCGCACGGATGGCTCGCGATCCTCGACGGGACGACGTTGCGGGTCCGCTGGCTGGGCCTACCGGAGAGCGAGGAGACCGACACGTCCACGCGCGCGTACGACGTAGCGATCACGCGGCTGTTCGACGAGCGCCCGAACTCGATGGAACGACCGCCGGAGCGGCTCGCGGTCGGCCCCGGGGGCATGGTCGCCCTGGTGTGGCCGGAGCGCGCCATCGTGGTCGATGCCTCGGGCGAAGAGTCGTGGCGGTTGGAGTCGGACGCCCCTCTCAGGTACGCGGGCTTCGAGGCCGGGCAGCTCCTGCTGCTACGCGAGGAGGCGAGCTGGACCGGCGCCACCACGGACAACGCCGCGGCCGGTGACCCGAGCACCGCGACGAGCCACCGCCTCGAGGACGGGCGTGAGGTGTGGCGACGGCAGGGGATCATCCCGCTGAACCTCGTCGAGGACGGACTCCTGGTGAGCCGCGGCAGCGGGGTCGAGCTGCTGGACCTGGCCGATGGACACGCTCGGTGGGAGCGCGACCTCGCCCCGACCGAGCAGGTGCAGGTGTCGTCGGGCCGCTGGCTGCTCCTAGCGGACCGCGACGGGACGACCCTGGTGGATGCCGTGAACGGACGCGAGGTCGCCAGCGCGGGCGCGGCGGCGCTGCTCACCGGGTTCCACCAGGCCGGCGAGCTGTGGGTGGCAGCCTGGCTGGACCGGGCGTCGACGGGCGCCGAGAACCCTGAGGTCGCCGTCACCGCCCTGGGTGCCGACGGGTCGCCGCGTTGGCGACTCCCCCTCGCGGGCCTCGACAGCTCCCGGTGCTGCCCCGCGGCGATGTCCTGGTTCGACGACACCGTGGCGATGTTCGACCCCGCCGCGGATGGTGGACGATGGTCCCTCGTGGACGCCGCGACGGGAAACCCACGGTCGACGACCGGCCGTGCACCGCGGCTCCCCTTCGACCTCGATGTCGCGGCCCGCGTCTACGCGACCCACCGCGCACCCGACCGGATCATCCAGGAGGCCACGGACCGGATCGGCGTCGTGTCCGCTGGCGGGCAGGTCCGCGTCCTGGGCGACGAGGACCTCGAGGTGGTGTCGCTGGACCCGTTGGTCGTCACGCAGGGCAACGAGGTGCTCACCGTCCGACGGGTCGTGGACTCGGCCAGCCCGTGATCCGGTGCGACCGGTCCGCACGAACCGCGGGACCGACCGAACCGCGGGACCGACCGGTGCGGGTTCGTCGTAGGCTGCAGCCATCACCTCGAGGGGAGCGCGACGTGCCGGCACGCACCCGCTGTGGGCAGTGCGACGGGCTGTGGCCACCCGGGTCACGCTTCTGCGGACACTGTGGGGCCCCTCTCGGGTCGGCGACCCCACCATCGGACGCGGTCCGCGCCCGCACACGACGCGCGCGACGGCGGCTGTTCGTGATCCTCTTGGGCGTCGTCCTGGTGGTCCTCGCCACGGTCCTCCTGCTCTCGAGCGGCGAGC
>PWTE01000033.1 GCA_003563915.1 Nitriliruptoraceae bacterium | reverse complement strand
TGCGACCCGACGCGTTGGAGGTCTCGGACCGGTTCACCCTGGCGTGGACCGTGCCGTGGGCCCGCGAACGCGGCATCGCGGCATCGCTCCTCGTCCACGAACGCCTGCAGCACACCCTGCGCACCTGGGGGCGGCTCGGCAGCCTCACCAACGCCACCGCCACGCGAGCTGACCATCACCTGGTCCGCCAGGTCCGTCAGGTCGTGGTCCCGAGCCGGTACGCCGCGGAGGCGTTCCCCGACGGCACCGCTCAGGTCGTGCCGTGGGGCGTCGACCTGGATCGCTTCCACCCGCGCCTGCGCGGGCCGGCGATCCCGCGGGGGTACGCGAAGCTGATCATGGTGGGCCGGCTCTCGCGGGAGAAGCGGCCCGAGCTGGCGCTGCAGACGTTGCGCGAGCTCCTGGCGCAGGGGGTCCCCTGTCAGCTCGACGTGCTGGGGGACGGCCCACAACGCGTGGCACTGCAGCGGGCTTCACGCGGACTGCCGGTCCGCTTCCTCGGCCACCTCCCCCGGCTGCAGGTGGCCCACCACCTCGCCGCGGCGGACGTGGCCCTGGCCCCCTGCCCCGCCGAGTCCTTCGGGCTCGCGGCGCTGGAGGCGCTGGCGTGCGGCACGCCGATCGTCGTGCCGACGGCGGGGGCGCTGCCGGAACTGCTCGCGCTGCCTCCCGGCCGCTCGGCGGTCACACCAGCGGGGGCCGCCGCCTCAGCCCAGCGCTTCGCCTTCGCCTTCGCGGTGCGGCGCCTCCTGGCGATCGAGGAGCCGCAACGTCGGGAGGCCGCGCGCCGGCGCGCCCTGCGCTACCCCTGGAGCGTCGCGCAGGAGACGCTGCTCCACCGCCACGGACGTCACGGCACGCTGACCCCGGTCGCGTGAGGCTCCCCCCGGCGCTCGTGCGCACCGCCGCCCGCGCCCGGCCACGGATCCCCCAGCAGGTGCTCAGCACCCTGCTGAGCGTCGGCTCCTTCGTGCCGACGGACGCGCCGCTGGTCGCCCTGCCGTCCTTCCGCCGCGTGATGATCCTCGCCCCACATCCCGACGACGAGACGATCGGTGCGGGCGGCACGATCGCCCGCCTGGCGCACGGCGGCGCCACGGTGCACGTCCTGGTGGCGACGGACGGGGACGCCACGATCGGGACCCCACAGCCACCTGCCGAGGTCGCGCGACGACGTCGCGCCGAGGTTGCGACGGCCTGCCGCCATCTGGGGGCCCGCCCGCCGCTCCTGCTTGGACTCCCCGACGGCAACGTGGCGGACCACCGCGACACGCTGGCCGCCAGGCTCCAACGTCACCTGCTCGAGGTCGACCCCGACGTCGTGTTCACGCCCTGGCCGCTGGAGCGCCACACCGACCACCGGGCCTGCACCGCCGCGTTGGCCCAGGTGGCACCGACCCGCGCCGAGCTCTGGGGCTACGAAGCGCACACCCCGATCCCCCTCCCCGATCGGGTGGTGGACATCACCTCGACCCTGGCGGCCAAGCGGGCCGCCCTGGACGCGCATCTCACCGCCGGCCAGGCCTTCGACCTGCACGCGTGCCTCGGTCTCGCACGCTGGCGGTCGTTGTCCACCGCCGCGGGACGTGGGGCCGCCGAGGCGTTCCTGACGATGTCGTGGGCTGGGCTCCCGTCGCTGGTCGCGGCGGCAGCGGCCGCCTGGCGCGGCGAGGCCGGGTGACCGAGCCCGCCCTTGTCGGGTCAGAGGGCGAGCGCTCAGCTCAGAGGGTGACCTGGTAGACCTTGCGGAGGGTCTCGTGCACGGTCCAGCGCGTGCGCGCCCCCGCCTCGAGAACGACCGCGTCGCCCGGGCCGACCTCCAACGTCGGTCCGTCCTCGACCTCGACCGTCGCACGGCCGGACACGACGACGAACAGCTCGTCCGCTTCGACGTCGGTGACGGTTCCCGGGGTGATCTCCCAGACCCCACGCTCGACCCGGTCATCGGCGTGCAGCACCGCCGCACGGACCTCCGGGGTTCCGGCGACGACCTGGTCGGGGTCGAGCGGGTCCGGCTCCAGCTCCATCGCTGCGACGTGGTGGACCTCCATCCTGCGGACCTCCTCAGCCTCGGACCGCCGCCGCGTACAGCGGGAGCGATAGCGCGAGGAACAGCCGCTCGAGCTGCAGCTCCGGGTTGCCGTTGCGGACGAGCGCATCACGACACCGCTCGACCGCCGCGAGCCCGTCCACGACCTGTCGGACCGGGAGCCTCGTGGCATCTCGCCGCAGATCGTCGAGGTGATCGACGTTGACCACCGCCTCGTCGGAGCCACCGCTCGCCACGATCAGCAGGTCACGCAGGTAGGTGGCGAGGTTGTCCAGGACCAGATCCAGCGCCTGCCGCTGCGCGCCGCGTTCGATGCGTTCGTGCCGACGCTGGAGCTGCTTCTTCAGGCCCGGCGGCCAGCCTCGCCCGCGAGCGTCGACCCCCAGGTCCTCCTCGTAGCGGCTGAGCTCCTCCGCATGCCGTTGCTTGATCGGGTCCACCTGCGCCTTGGCCCAGCGGGTGAGTTCCTTCGCCATCGGGACCACGGTGCCCGGCCCCTCCGTCGCCAGACGGTCGAGCAGCGCGAGGTGGTCGTCCCGCGCCGCGAGGAGGTCGGATCGGGCCAGCTGACCGACCCGGTCCGGCGACCCGAGCGCGACCCGAGCGACCGCCTCGACCCGTGCGTCGGGGACCTGGAGATCGCGAGCGCGAGTCCGTAGCGCGTCCAGGCCCCAGGGCACGACGGTCAGACGCCGGCAGCGCGACACGACGGTGTCGAGCAGCACCGACTCGTCCTCGACCTCGAGGAGCCAGACCACCGACGGAGGCGGCTCCTCCAGGACCTTGAGGAAGGCGTTCTGGGCGGCTTCGTTCATGCGGTCGGCGGCGACGATGCGCATCACCCGGCGGTGGCCGTCGGTGATGCTGCGGCTCGCGGGGCGGATCCAGCCCTCACGGACGTCGTCGACGACGTAGGCGGCGCCTGCTGGCTGCTGCACCTCCAACAGTTCGTGGGTCCCGCGGCGGATCCGGGCGCAGCGGTCACAGACACCGCACGCCTCGTCGGGCACGTCGGAGGCATCGCAGTTGAGGGCCATGGTCAACGCACGGGCGAGGTCCTGCTGCCCGACACTGGACGGTCCGGAGACCAGCCAGGCGTGGCTCACCTCATCCGCTGCCAGCGCGCGACGCAGCGCCCGGGTTGCTGCTGGTTGCTGGTGCGCTCCACCGTCCCAGATCGTCATGGCGTCTCGTTCCCTGTCGGGTCGGTCGCGACGTCAGCCGCAGGATCCGCAGGAGCGACCTCGGACTCGAGCCCTCCGGCACCGTCACGATCCGCGAGGCGGCGCAGCACCTCCGTACGGATCTCCTCGTGGAGGTCCTCGACCGGGAGGCTGGCGTCGAGCACGAGGTAGCGGTCCGGGTCGGCGTCGGCCAACCGTCGGTAGGCGTCACGGACCCGGCGGTGGAACGCCAGCCCCGCGGACTCCAGGCGGTCGGCTTCGCGTCCTTGCGTCGCGCGCCGTAGACCTTCGGCGGGATCGACGTCGAGCAGGACGGTGAGCTTCGGCACCAACGCCCCTGTCGCCCACCGGTTCAGCTCCAGGATCTGCTCGTCGCCCAGACCACGGGCCGCACCCTGGTACACCACCGAGGAGTCGATGTAGCGGTCACAGAGGACGACCGCACCCTTCTCCAGGGCCGGCAGGATGACCTCGTCGACGTGCTGAGCACGCGCGGCGGCGTACAGCAGCGCCTCGGCCCGGTCGGACAGGTCGTGGGTCATGGGCGAGAGGAGCACCTCGCGGATCGCCTCACCGACCCGGGTACCTCCCGGCTCGCGGGTCACCACCACATCGCAACCGGCACGCTCGATCGCCGCTCGTAGGAGGCGGATCTGGGTCGACTTCCCGGCACCGTCACCGCCTTCGAACACGATGAGCGCCCCATGTTGGGTCGGCGCCAGGTCGCGGGGCTGGGGAGGAAGGTCGAGCTGCCCCTCTGCGGGCACCTCCTCCCGCTTCAGGGCCCGGTGCAGCGCCACCCCGGTCCAGACCGCGCCGACCACCGCCAGGACCCCGGCGAGGAGCAGGGTGAGCCGGACGCCACCGAAGCTGTAGGGGAACAGGAAGGCGCGCGTGCCGTCCTCGAGTTCGGTCAGCACGCGACGCTCACGGCCCAACACGCCGATCAGGACCGGGGCGAAGATCGTCGAGCCGAAGATGGCCGCTCGGACCCCGGAGTTGAACGCCCCGAAGGTCCGGCCCCGGATGCGATCGTCGGCCCGCTGCTGCAGCACCGTGTAACCGACGATGAACGCGACACCGGCGCCTGCCCCCATCATCATCGCGGGGGCGATCACGGCGCCCATGGTCGGCATCGTGGCCGTGACGATCAGCCCGACCCCCGCGAGCCCGATGCCAGGACCGAACAGCCGCTCGGTCGAGATCCGGTCGGTGAGGGGCGCAGCGACGAGCAGCCCGATCACCAGGCCAGATCCGACCACCGCCACCAGGATCCCGTAACCGGACGAGCCGGCGTTCAGGAGCTGGCCGAAGAACTCCCCGACCGTGATGACCACCCCGGCCACGCCGGCGGCCACCATCACCCCGACGATCAGCGAGCGGATGACGGGGTGGCCGCCGACGAAACGCAGCCCCTCCTTGAACTCCTCCCAGTGGCTGGCTCGTGGCTCGGTCCCTCCGGGTTGCCTCGCGACCCTTCGTCCCATGGGGATACGGGCCACGAACAGCGCCGCGAGCACGTAGGACCCGGCGTTCACCCAGATGGGGACCGCCTGCGGTCGCTCGGCGAGCAGTCCCTCGGCCCCGGCGAGCCGCTCACCGAGGAGCACCAGCACCGCGTACAACCCGCCGCTGATCGGCAGGGTGCCGTAGGTCGTCACGAGGTTGACCTGGTTGGCGACGACCAGTTCGTGCTTGCGCACCAGCGTCGGGAAGACGGCGTCCCTCGCCGGCCCGAACAGCGCCGACATCGTCTCGATCACCAGGGTCGCCAACAGCAGGGCCAGCACATCGGCGAAAGGGATCAGGGCCATGATCATCCCCCGCCCGATGTGGGCGGCGATCATGACGCGCTTGCGGTCCCAGCGGTCCACCAGCATGCCGGCCACCGGACCCAGCACCAGGCTGGGGAGCACCCGTGCGGCCATCACCGCAGAGACCGCGAACGCCGCGAACCGGGTCGGACCCAGGTCCCGGGACACCAGGGCGATGATCGCCAGGAACCCCATCCAGTCGCCGATGGTGGACACCAGCGTGGAACCGGCGAGGTTGCGGAAGCCGCGGTTCTTGGCCAGGTTCAGGTAGGTGCTGGCGGACGCACCCTGCAGCACCTCACCGTCGGGCTCGCGTCCCTGGTCCTCGGCCATCCTCAGAGCCTACCTCCGGAGGATGGCGCGGTCGCGAGGTCACAGCCAGGTCGACGGCGAGGTCACGTGGCCTCAGCTGCGCTTCTTGGCCGCCTTGCGCGTGCCGGAGCTGCGCGATGTCGCCTTCTTCTTCGAGCGCTTCGCCGCCTTCTTGCCCCGCTTCTTCCCGGCCTTCTTGGCGGGCGGCTTCTGCTCCCCCGTGTAGGTCAGTGGGATCGGCGGAGGGATCTCCTCGGTCTCCAGCGGCTCGCCACCGAGCTCGGGGTCGTACTTCTCGACGCCATCAACGACCGTCCAGGTCCCCACCGACGGCAGGTCGAAGTCCTCGGCCTCGAAGGTGTGGTTGATCTCCGGGTGGGTGCAGATCGCCGTCGGCACCTTGCGGTTCTTCGGCGGCGGGCGCAGCGGTGCCCCGCACTTCGGGCACGGGGTCGCGATCGGCAGCGACCACACCGCGAACACGTCGTCCGGGTAGCCGGTCGACCCCACGAAGGGCTTGCCGTACCGCGACACCCGCCGTTCGAGGTAGCTGTTCTCCGGGTCGGTGGGCGAGCGGAACGGCACCACCTCGTCGTCCTCGGTGCGGTACATCAGCCGCTGCTGGACGTTACGGATCCCCTTGCACTTCGGGTAATCGACGCAGCCGAAGAACCGGCCGTAGCGGCCGGAACGCAGCAGCATCGGCTTGCCGCACTCCTGGCAGCGCACGTCCTCGTCGGGTTCGGGTTCCGGCTCGGGTTCGCCCACGGTGCCGTCGTCGTTGAGCGGCAGCGTGCCGTCGCAGTCGGGCCACCGACTGCAGGACGCGAACCACTGCTTCGACTTCCCGGAGAAGACCCGCTCCATCTCGGCCCCACAGACCGGACAGTCCGTGGGCTCGTGCAGCGGTAGGCGCGGGCGTTCGGGCTTGCGCTCCGTCACCCAGGTGTCGACCTCGTCGAGGAAGCGCCGCACCGTCGTGTGCCACGACTCGTCGCCCTGCGCGATCTCGTCGAGGGTCTCCTCCATGCGTGCCGTGAAGTTGATGTCCACGATCTCGGTGAAGTGGGCCTTCAGGAACGAGACGACCACCTCGCCCAGGGGGGTCACGAAGAACCGGCGGTTGTCCTTGACGACGTAGTCGCGCTGCTCCAGCGTCGAGATGATCGACGCGTAGGTCGACGGGCGCCCGATGCCCTCCTCCTCCAGCGCCTCGACGAGGGTGCGCTCCGAGTAACGCGGTGGCGGCGAGGTCTCGTGCTGTTCGGGCAGCAGTTCGGCGAGGTGGAGCGTCTGGCCCTCCTCGAGCTCTGGGAGGCGGTCGGTGACCTCGTCGACCTCCTCGTCCTCGTCCCGGACCGCGCGGTAGGCGCGGAGGTAGCCGTCGAAGCGCTCGACCTGGCCGGTCACCCGGAAGGTCAGTGGGCCCTCGTCGTCCTCGCCGACCACGTCCGCGGAGACCCGGTCGAACAGCGCGGGTGCCATCTGGGTGGCGACCGTGCGCTTCCAGATCAGTTCGTACAGCCGCGCCTGCTCGCTGGAGAGGTAGCGCCGCACCTTCTCGGGCGTGCGCGCGATCGACGTCGGACGGATCGCCTCGTGGGCCTCCTGCGCCCCCTTGCTACTGGCCGCGAAACGGCGGGGCTTGTCGATCGTGTACCGCTCGCCGTACTGCTTGGTGACGTGCCCGTGGATCTCACCGAGCGCCGTGTCGGACAGGTTGAGCGAGTCGGTCCGCATGTAGGTGATGAGCCCGACCTGCTCGCCGCCGAGGTTGACGCCCTCGTACAGCTGCTGGGCGATCGACATGGTCTGGCGGGCCGAGAACCCGTACTTCGACGCCTCGCCCTGCAACGTGGAGGTCTTGAAGGGGGGCTTCGGGTTGCGCTTCGCCTGGGTGCGACGCACCTCGGCGACGGTGTAGTCGAGCGCACGGGCACGTTCGGCGATCCGGGTCGCTTCCGGCTCGGATCGCACGACGAGCAGCTCCGCCTGCTTCGCATCGCTCTTGCCCTCGAGATCCTTGGGGCTGACCACCCGCTGGTCGCCGACCGCGTAGAGGCTGGCGTCGATCTCAGGCGCCGCGTCGGCAGCGCGCGCGAAGCTCGCCGGGAAGCTCCAGTACTCCTCCGGCACGAAGGCACGGATCTCGTCCTCACGGTCGACCAGCATCCGCAGCGCCACGGACTGCACCCGGCCTGCGGAGATACCGGACGCCACGGTCCGCCACAGCACCGGGGACAGGCGGTAGCCGACGATGCGGTCGACCGCCCGACGTGCCTGCTGCGCGTCGACCAGCGCGGTGTTCAGACGTCGAGGTGATGCGAAGGCGGTGCGGATCGCGTCCTCGGTGATCTCGTCGAAGGTGACCCGGTTGGTCTCGTCCACGTCCAGGTCGAGCACCTCGGCGACGTGCCAGGCGATCGCCTCGCCCTCACGGTCGAGGTCCGGCGCCAGCCAGACGGTCGAGGCCTCCTTCGCCGCCTTGCGCAGGGCGGAGACGTGCTTGCCGGAGCTGTCCGGCACCTCGTAGACCAGGTGGACCGACCCGTCATCGTCGAACTCGATCGCGAAGTCCGAGCGTGGCAGGTCACGGATGTGGCCGTAGGAGGCCAGCACCGTGTAGTCCCCGCCGAGGTAGCGCTCGATGGTCTTCGCCTTGGCGGGCGACTCGACGATGACGAGGTTGTCGGCCACTGGGGTCGTGTCCTTGCTCCATGGGCAGGCTGCCGCCCGCCCGAGGTCGATGGGTGGCTCCCACCGGGGAGGCGGCAAGGTGAGCCGCGTCGAGGGCCCTGTCAACCAGCCCGTGGCGCACCGTGGCCACCCGTGCTGGCAACGGTCGGTCCGGGGTCCCCCTTCGGGGACCCCGACGATCCCCGCCGAAACGTGCGCCCAGTGCGCAACGTGGAGCGCACGCCGCTGCTGCGCCGCACGTCACGTGCAAGGACGCTCCCCGGCGAGCGTGCCCACGGCCGTCCTTTTGGACGCCCTCGGCGGCTCGGCTACCTTCCGCCGCCGGCGGTGCCCAGGGGGTTGCGCCGCGCGTCGTCACGTTCACGCCACCGACATCACTCATCGACGTGCCCGCTCGGTCACCGCTTCCCATCCTGCACGCTTCATCCCGGAGGACCCGTGGACTTCATCATCTACATCCCACCGATCGCGGGGGTGGTGGGGCTGGTCACGGCCTACATCATGTACCGCGCCATGGTCCGGTACCCCGCGGCCGAGGGGCGCCCCAGCGAGATCGCCGAACTGATCCGCGCCGGCGCCAAGGCCTTCATGAGCCGCGAGCTGCAGCTCATCGCCGCCTCGGTCGCGGTGATCGCGGTCGCGTTGCTGCTCTCGCCACTCGGCGCGGCCACCACCGCCTCGTTCCTGGTGGGTGCCGTGGCGTCGGCGTTGGCGGGTTTCCTCGGCATGATGGCCGCCACCAAGGCCAACGTCCGGACCACGACCGCCGCCCGTGACAAGGGCATGAACACGGCCCTGACCGTCGCCTTCTTCGGTGGCTCGGTCATGGGTCTGGTGCTCGCTTCCCTCGGGTTGCTCGGCCTCGGCCTGCTCTACGTGGTCTTCGGCACCGACCCGCATACCGCCGAGGAGATCCACGGGTTCGCGATGGGCGCCGGCGTGGTGGCGCTGTTCTACCGCGTCGGTGGCGGGATCTTCACCAAGTCCGCGGACGTCGGCGCCGACCTCGTCGGCAAGGTCGAGGCCGGTATCCCCGAGGACGACCCCCGCAACCCGGGTGTCATCGCCGACAACGTCGGTGACAACGTCGGTGACGTCGCCGGCATGGGCTCCGACATCTTCGAGTCCACCAACGGCGCGACGATCGCCACCGTGGCGCTGGCGACGGTGCTGGTCGTCGAAGCGGGTGACGCCGCGGGCGTCAACATCGGCGGTTCGATGGTGCCCGCCATGAGCCTGATGTCGCTGCCTCTGCTGTTGAGCTCGCTCGGGCTGCTGTGCTCGATCGCCGCGATCTTCGCCGTGAAGGCCTCCGCCGGGAGAGCACCTGCGACCGCGTTGCGCATCGGCACCTTCGCCGCGGCCGGCGGCTTCGTGATCCTGTCGCTGTTCCTCATGCGCTGGGTCGGGGTCGGGTTCGGGACCTGGTGGGCCGTGCTGGTCGGTTCGGTCGGCGGGGTGATCATCGGCCTGTCGACCGAGTACTACACGGGCGGCAAGCCCGTCCGGCACATCGCCCGGTCCGGTGAGACCGGCCCAGCGACGGTCATCATCGCCGGGCTGTCCGTCGGGATGCAGTCGGTCGTGATCCCGATCTTCACGATCGGCGCGATGATCTTCGTCGCCAACCTCACCTCCGGCCTCTACGGCGTCGGGATCGCCGCCGTCTCCATGCTGGCCACGGTCGCGATGACGATGGCCATCGACGCCTACGGTCCGGTCGCCGACAACGCCGGCGGGATCGCCGAGATGTCCGCGATGGGCCCGGAGACCCGTGTCATCACCGACGAACTCGACGAGGTGGGCAACACCACCGCCGCGATCGGGAAGGGCTTCGCGATCGGCGCCGCCGCCCTGGCCGCCCTGACCCTGATCAACGCCTACATCGCGATCGTGAGCGAACGCATCGACGGCTTCTCGCTGAACATCTCCGACCCGGATGTCCTGATCGGGATGTTCATCGGTGGGTCGCTGCCGTTCCTGGTCGCCGCCATCACCATGAACGCCGTCGGCGACGCGGCCTTCGAGATGATCGAGGAGATCCGCCGCCAGTTCCGCGAGATCCCGGGTCTGCTCGAGGGCAAGGCCGAGCCCGACGCGGTCCGATGCGTGGACATCGCCACCAAGGCCGCGGTCAAGAAGATGCTGCTCCCGGCCGCCATCGCCGTGCTGTCCCCGGTCATCGTCGGGTTCGGCTTCGGTGCGGAGTCGCTCGGCGGCTTCCTCGGCGGCGCACTGCTCGGAGCGGTACTGCTCGCGCTCACCATGGCCAACGCCGGGGGCGCGTGGGACAACGCCAAGAAGTACGTCGAGCAGGGCAACCACGGCGGCAAGGGTTCCGAGGCCCACGCCGCGAACGTGGTCGGCGACACCGTCGGTGACCCGCTGAAGGACACCTCCGGCCCGTCGATGAACATCCTCATCAACGTGATGGCCATCGTCAGCCTGGTGATCGCGCCGCTGCTCACCTCCTGATCCACACCGCGCCCTCCCAACGGTTCCACATGACGCAATCCGCTACTAGGGTGCGCGCGGTCGCTTGGGAGGGCGCAGGATGTATCACTTCCTCATGTTCGTGGTCGGGTTGCTGGCACTGGCAGCCGTCGGGCTCCCGCTGGTGCTGCGCGACCGGTTGATCTCCTTCCCGATCGTGATCGTGTCGGTCGGCGCGCTGCTCACCCTGGTCTTCGAACCGGGCACCTTCGACCCCGTCGCCAACGGCTTCCTATCCGAACACCTCGCCGAGTTCGCGGTGATCGTCGCGCTGACGGGGCTCGGGCTCTCGATCGACCGGCGCGTGAGCTGGCGCGGCTGGATGACGACCTGGCGGCTGCTGGCCATCACGATGCCGATCAGCATCGCCCTGACCGCGTGGCTCGGCTGGTGGATCGGCGGGCTGGTCCCGTCCGCCGCCGTGCTGTTCGCCTCCGCGATGGCGCCGACCGACCCGGTGCTGGCGGTCGACGTGCAGACCGGACCGCCAACGACCGGTGACCCCGACGCCGACGAACCCGACGAGGTGCGCTTCGGGCTCACCTCGGAGTCCTCGCTGAACGACGGGCTGGCGTTCCCCTTCGTCAACCTCGCGATCCTGCTGGCGATCTTCGGGTTCGAACCCTCCGAGTGGGCTGTCAACTGGTTCCTGGTCGATGTGCTCTACAAGATCTTCGGCGGGCTCGTGATCGGGTGGGTGGTCGGCAAGGCCCTCGGGTGGGTCACGGTCAGACTGGTCGGTGGCAAGGGGTTCGCGGGGATGTTCGACGAGGGCGAGGGTCTGGCGCCCGCCGTGATGGCGCTGGCTTACACCCTGGTCTCGTTCGGGCTGACCGAGGTCGCCGGTGCGTACGGGTTCATCGCGGTCTTCGTCACCGCCTACGTCGTCCGCGACACCGAGCGGACCAACCACGTCCACGACCACCTCCACGAGGGCGCCGAGCAGCTCGAGCTGCTCGCGATGAGCGTCGTGCTCCTGCTGTTGGGCGCGTCGTTCGCCGACGGGCTGTTCCGCCTGGTGACGTGGGAGATGATCGTGCTCGGCCTCGTCCTGGTCCTGATCGCCCGCCCGGTCGCCGGGTGGGTCGGTCTGATGGGCCACGCGGGTGCGACCCGGGACGAACGCATGATCCTGTCGTTCTTCGGGATCCGCGGCCTGGGTTCGATCTACTACCTCGCGTACGGCCTGAACAAGGCCGACTTCTCCCAGGCAGACGTCATGTGGGCCCTGCTGTGCGTGACCGTCTTCGCCTCGCTGCTGATCCACGGGCTCACCGCCCGGAAGGCCGTCGCCTGGCTCGAACGGCGGCGAGAGGAACAGGGGCTCGTACCGGCTTCGCCCCAGGAGAGCGGCCCCGCTAGCGTCTGAGCCTCCCGACGAGGAGGATCGGTGGACGGCATCTTCGAGCAGGTCGCCGCCGTCCTCGCGGTGTGCGTGGCCGCGGGGGCGCTCGCGATGCTGCTGCGCCAACCGCTGATCGTCGGGCTGATCGCGGCCGGGATCGCCGTCGGACCCGAGGCGCTCGGGCTGGTCGAATCCACCTCGGAGATCGAGCTGCTCGCGAAGATCGGGATCTCGCTCCTGCTGTTCGTGGTGGGGCTCAAGCTGGACGTCCGCCTGGTACGCCGGCTCGGTCCCGTCGCGCTCGCCACGGGGTTGGGTCAGGTCGCCTTCACCTCGATCATCGGCTTCCTGATCGTGATCGCCCTGGGCTTCGACGTCGTCCCCGCGCTGTACATCGCGGTCGCGCTGACGTTCTCGTCCACGATCATCATCGTCAAGCTGCTGACCGACAAGCGCGAACTGGACCACCTCCACGGCAGGATCGCGCTGGGCTTCCTGATCGTGCAGGACATCTGCGTCGTGCTCGCGATGATCGTCATCACCGCGACCGGCGGGAACGGTGAGGGGACCCTGGCCAGCGAGATCCTGGGCGTCGTCGTCCGCGGTATCGGGCTGCTGGCCTTCATCGGATTGTTCGGCCGCTACGTCGCCCCGCGGGTGACCCACCTGTTGGCCCGCAACTCCGAGCTGTTGGTCCTGGCGGCCGTCAGCTGGGCGGTGCTGGTCGCCGCGGTGTCGATCCTCCTGGGGTTCAGCGAGGAGGGGGGTGCCTTCCTCGCCGGGATGTCGCTGGCCTCGACCCCCTATCGGGAAGCCATCAGCGGACGGCTGTCGACCCTGCGCGACTTCCTCCTCGTGTTCTTCTTCATCGAGCTCGGCACGACCTTCGAGCTGTCCACCGCGCTCGATCAGCTGGGTGCGGCCCTGCTGCTCTCCGCCTTCGTGCTGATCGGCAACCCGATCATCGTCATGATCATCATGGGCGTGATGGGCTACCGGAAGAAGGTGTCCTTCAAGGCCGGGCTCACCGTCGCCCAGATCAGCGAGTTCTCCCTGATCCTGATCGCGCTCGGCGCAGCGCAGGGCCAGGTCGGCAGTGAGGTCGTGGGCCTGGTCACCGCCGTCGGGCTGGTCACGATCGGGGTGTCGACCTACATGATCTACGGATCCGACGCGATCTACGAGCGCCTCGAACCGGTCCTTCGGCCCTTCGAACGCAAGCAGCCGAAGACCCTGGACCTCGATGAGGAGGCGCCCGAACCCGAGTACGTCATCATCGGCCTCGGCCGCTTCGGCACGACCCTCCTCGAGGAGCTCCAGGAACGTGGTGACGATGTCCTAGCCATCGATTTCGATCCGCGTAGCGTCCAGGACACACGCTGGCAGATCCCGGTGATCTACGGCGATGCGAGCGATCCCGACCTGCCGGAGCGGGTCAACCTCAGCCGCACCCGCTGGGTCATCAGCTCCCTGCGTGACCTGGATACCAACCTCCACCTCCTCGACGCCTTCCGCTACCACGGCTACGACGGCAGGATCGCCGTCGCCGCCGAGGACGAGGACGCCGTCGAATGGTTGGACGCGGCCGGCGCCGACCTGGTGGTCCGCCCCCTGCACGTCGCGGCGAAACCCATGCTCGCCCTGCTCCACGGCGAGGAGCCCACACCCGACGCGGACCTCAGCGACTGAACCGACCCAGCGCGACCACCCACGGGCGGCGCCGATCGAGGATCGGGTCGGGCCGGATCTCGACCGACACCTCGGTCAGCCCATGCGAGGCGAACAGCGCCTCGACCTCCTGCTCGGCTGCCTCCGAGATGTGCAGACGACCGAGGATCGGATCCTCGATCTCGGCGAGGTCGCGGGTACCCCGGTAGCACGAGAGGTAGACCGGCCCCTCGTCGAGCAGCTCCAGCAGCGACGCGAACACCGACCGCCACTGACCGCGCGGCAGGTTCGTGAAGGCCCCGGACAGCCAGAGGCCACCGAACGAGCGCGGCTTGAAGGGCAGATCCTGGATCGGTGCCTGGACGAGCGGATGGCGAGGCAGCAGCATCCGGGCCTCACGCAACGCCCCGAGCGCGAGGTCGACCCCGACCGGGTGCACACCCGCGTCACGCAGCAGCCGCAGGTCGCTCGCGGGCCCGCAGCCGGCATCGAGGACCAGCGTGTCGCGCTCCGCCATGTCGGCGAACCGGCGCACGTCCGCCACGGGCCGCTTGAGGCGCAGCGCGGACTGGTACTCGGACGCGTGGGCGTCGTACGCCGCCACGCTGATCCGCGTCCGCTCGTCGAGCTCCACCACGCTGCTCCTACCGGCCTGGCCGGATGCTAACGGCGGTCCCGATCGGGTGCCGGGCCGTGGTCGCCAAGCGACGCAGCGATACGCACGATCTCCTGCAGCCGGGTCACCTCGAACACGTGCAGCAGGCGCGACCGGGAGCAGACGATCACGACCTCGCCATCATGGTTGCCGGCCCGCTTCAGTCCTCCGACGATCACACCCAACCCGAAGGAGTCCAGGAACTCGACCCCGTCGAGGTCGAGGGCGATGTGTCGCCGGCCCTCGTACTGCGCCTCCACCAGCGCCTGCCGCAGGACGGGTGCGGTCGCGACGTCGACCTCACCGACGACCCGGAGGACGATCCACCCGTCCTCGTCGTACCGCTCGATGCGCAGTGGCTCCACGGCCGTCGTCCTCCTGGTCCCGGTGCCGTGACCTCGTCGACGGCAGGACCGTAGCCGCTCACGGGGTAGCGTCCGGTCGCCGTCAGCTCGCAGGGAGACGACCACGGACCCGCGTGACGTGTTGGAACTGCTCGGACGTGTCACCGCGTCGGAGGACCGTGCCGGCGCGGCTGCGGACGATGAAGGGCTCGTGCACGTCACGCGGCTCCCCGCCAGACGGGCCCGGGTCGCGCCGCTCCCCGACGGCCTTCCGGAGGTCCTGCGCCGTCGGCTGGCGCGGGCCGGCATCACCGAACTGTGGGAGCACCAGGCCGAGACCTACCGCCGTGCCCGTGCCGGACGACACACCGTCGTGGCGACCGGCACCGCGTCGGGCAAGAGCCTGGCCTTCCAGCTCCCGGTGCTGCACGAGCTGGTCGAGGACGAGCAGGCGGTCGCGCTCTACCTCGCGCCCACCAAGGCCCTCGCGCACGACCAACTGCGTGTGCTCCGGGATCTCACCCTCCCGCAGGTCCGGGCGGCCGTCGTGGACGGCGACACGCCCAGGACCGAACGTGACGCGGTCCGCCGGACCGCCAACTGGATCCTCACGAACCCGGACCTGCTGCACCACTCGCTGCTCGCGGACCACCGCCGGTGGGCCGACGTGCTCCACCGCCTGACCTACGTCATCGTCGACGAGTCCCACGTCGCTCGTGGGGTGTTCGGCAGCCACGTGGCCCTGGTCCTGCGCCGGCTGCGGCGATCGGCGGAGCGCTACAGCGCCGCGCCGACGTTCCTCCTGGCCAGCGCCACGATCGGCAACCCTGCGGAACATGCCGGGTGGCTGACCGGATTGGACATCGGCGAGGTCACGATCGACGGCGCACCGCACGGCCCGCTGGACCTCGGGCTCTGGTTGCCGCCCTACGACGACGAGCGTCGGGTCGGACGCCGCTCGGTGCTCCGAGAGGCCGGCGACCTGATGGCCAGGTTCGTCGCCGCGGACGTCCAGACCCTGGTGTTCACCCGCAGCCGCAAGGGCGCCGAGGTGGTCGCGGTGACCGCGCAGGAGCGGCTGGGTGACGCGACCGACGACACCGGTCAGCGGCTGGCCGACCTGGTGGCGGCGTACCGCGCGGGCTACCTCGCCGCGGACCGGCGCGAGCTGGAGGAGGCCCTGCGGGTCGGGCGGCTCCGTGGCGTCGCCGCGACCGAGGCCCTGGAGTTGGGCATCGACGTCAGCGGGCTGGACGCCGTGGTGCTAGCCGGCTGGCCCGGCACCACCTCGTCGTTCTGGCAACGGTTGGGGCGGGCCGGGCGCGCCGGCGGATCTGCCGTCGGCGTGTTCGTCGCGCAGGAGGACCCGCTGGATCACTACCTCGTCGCGCACCCCGACGATCTCCTGGGTCGCGACCCGGAAGCCGCGATCGTCGACGCCGGCAACCCCTACCTGCTGGCGCCCCACCTGCGCTGCGCCTGCCAGGAGGCGCCGCTGGACGACGACGAGGCCGCCCGGTGGTTCGGGGACGAGGCACCCGCCCTCCTGGCCGCGGACGTCGACCGCGGCGTCCTGCGGCGACGCGGCGGCCAGCACTTCTGGACCTCACGTCGGCGGGCAGCTGCCGAGGTCGACCTGCGCTCCGCCGGCGGACGCCCGGTGCGGATCGTCGACGCCGACACCGGCGCCCTGCTGGGCGACGTGGACGAGGCGCGGGCCCACCGGCAGGTGCACACCGGCGCGATGTACCTCCACCAGGGGCGGACCTACCGGGTCGCGGACCTCGACCTGGAGCGGCACCTCGCGGTGATCGAGGAGGCCCCGACGGCCACGACGACGACCCGGGCGCGGACCGACACGGACGTGGCGGTGCTGGAGGAGCTGGAGTCCGCCAGGTGGGACCACGTGAGCGTGGCGTTGGGCCGCGTCGAGGTGACGGTGCAGGTGACGGGTTACGACGTCCTGCGACTGGGCTCCGCCGAGGTCCTGGAGCACGTCCCCCTCGACCTGCCACCCGTGCAGCTACGCACCGTGGCCACGTGGTACGCGCTACCGGCTGGGGCCTTCGACGGGATCGGACTCCCTCGAGCACGGGTACCGGGTGCGCTGCACGCGGCCGAGCACGCCGCCATCGGGCTGCTCCCCCTGCTGGCACTGTGTGACCGCTGGGACCTGGGCGGGCTCTCCACCGCCGAACACCCCGACACGGGTGAGGCCACCGTGTTCGTCTACGACGGCTTCCCCGGTGGCGCGGGGCTGGCTGAGCGGTCCTACCGCCGCCTGCCCGACCACCTCGCCCTCACCCGGGAGGCCATCGCGACGTGCCGCTGCGACGACGGCTGCCCGAGCTGCGTGCAGAGCCCCAAGTGCGGCAACGCCAACGATCCGCTGGACAAGGCCGGAGCGTTGCTCCTGCTGGGACACCTCCTGGAGGTCGCGCCCGCGGGGTGAGCCATCCCGCCGCTGGCTACCGCTCAGCCGCCGGAGCCCTCGTCACCGTCCTCCCACTCCGACCAGCGGGCACCCTCGTCGAGCTCGTCCGGATCCGGTGGGTCGGCGATCAGCTCGTCTAGTAGCGATGGGTCCTCCGTGAACTCGAGCACCCCGACCGTGCCGTCCCCGACGTCGTCGACGTGCACCGCGGCCACGCGCCACCACGCCGCCCCGTCATGCTCCCACAGCACCCCCACGTGCACCTCACCGTGGTACCCGCGGGTCAGACACCCCGTCGGACGGCGTTGCCACAGGTCCTCGATCGCCTCGGGCAGGTTGTCCCGGTCGAAGCCCAACAACCCGGGGGACTCGGCATCCGACGCCAGCACCGCCATCAATTGGTCGAGATCGCGGGCGTTGAAGGCCTCCGCCACCGCATCCAACAGGGTGGCTTCCTCGTCGTCGCGCAACCCGGCGTCGAGATCGTCGTCGAGCAGGTCCGCATCGGGGTCGTCGACGTGGAACCCGTACTCCTCGGGGTCGATCGTCTGCGGCTCCGACGCGACCACGTCCTCGGTGGCGTCGGGCGCCTCGGCGGGGGGCTCGTCGAGGATCTCCGCATCGTCGAGCGCCTCCAGTCGGCTCTCCGCTGCAGCTTTCGTACGATCGTAGGGACGTGCCACGCGACCACCTCTCGTCCGGTTCGTCTGCGATGCTGCCCTGCCCGCGGCGTGGCAGCAAGCACCGCACCTGGTAGCGCGTTCGCGACGGGCACGCGAGGATACGACCCGACAGCTCCGTACGACGACGAGGCCCCCATGCGACGGCGTGATCACGTCCTGCCCGACGGCACCACCGTGACGATCCGTGAGATCTCGCCCGACGACGACCCGCTGATGCTCGCGATGTGGGACCGCACCTCAGCCGAGTCGCGACGTCGCCGCTTCATGGGACCGTTCCGCATGGACGAGACGACGGTCAAACGCTTCACCCACCTCGACCCGGAGCTGCAGTTCGCCGTCGTCGCCGTTCGCGGTCGAGGTGACCGGGAACGCATCGTGGGCGTCGCCCGCTACGAGCGCGATCCCGACGATCCGTCGGAGGCCGAGTTCGCCGCCCTGGTCGAGGATGCCGAGCAGGGTCGCGGCATCGGGACGGTGCTCGTGCGTGAGGTCGCGCTGGCCGCGCACGCGGCCGGCGTCACCCACCTCTCCGGGGACATCCTGTCGGACAACGTCCGGATGCTGAACCTCGTCCGGGAGCTCGGCCTCGAGTACCGCGCCGCCCACGACGAGGGTGGCGTCGTGCGCTCCGACCTGGAACTCGAGTTCACCGAGCGCTTCCTCGACGTGATCGACGCCTCCGACCGGGCTGCGGCTGAAGCTGCGCTGCTCAGGTTCTTCCGGCCGGAACGCATCGCGGTCATCGGCGCGTCACGGGATCGCGACGCGATCGGCGGCCTGGTCTTCAGCAACCTGCTCCAGGGCGGGTTCCACGGGGTCGTCTACCCGGTCAACCCCAACGCGTCCTACGTGCAAGGTGTCGCCGCTTACCCCTCCCTGTCGGACTGCCCCGAGGTCCCGGACATGGTGATGGTCTGCGTGCCGGCACCCTTGGTCGGGCCGGTCATCGACGAGGCCGGTGAGCTGGGCGTGGCCGCGATCTGCGTCATCTCGGCCGGCTTCGCGGAGATCGGTGGCGAGGGTGAGGAACGCCAGGAGGAGCTCCTGGCGAACGCGCGTGGGCACGGGCTCCGGTTGATCGGCCCGAACTGCATGGGGTTGTTGAACGGCTCCGGTGAGGTCCGGATGAACGCGACCTTCTCGCGGACCTTCCCGCGTCCAGGGCGCGTGTCGATGTCCTCGCAGTCCGGGGCTCTGGGCCTTGCGGTGATCGAGCACGTCGAGGAACTCGGGTTGGGGATCGCGACGTTCGTGTCGATCGGCAACAAGGCCGACATCTCCGGTAACGACCTGCTCATGTACTGGGAGAACGACCCCGACACCGACGTCATCCTGATGTACCTCGAGTCGTTCGGCAACCCGCGGAAGTTCTCCCGGATCGCCCGTCGGATCTCCCGGACCAAGCCCATCGTGGCGGTCAAGGCCGGGCGGACCTCGGCCGGGGTGCGTGCGGCCTCCTCACACACCGCAGCTATCGGTAGCGGGGACACCGCCGTCGAGGCGCTGTTCGCCCAGACCGGGGTGGTCAGGACCGACACCCTCGAGGAGATGTTCGACGTCGCGACGTTGCTCGCATCCCAGGGGCTCCCGGCGGGCCGCAAGGTCGCGGTACTCACCAACGCCGGTGGTCCCGGGATCCTCGCGGCCGACGCCCTCGAATCGAACGGACTGGAGGTACCACGCCTGTCCGAGCGCACCCAGGAGGAGCTGCGGTCGTTCCTGCCCGCCGAGGCCGGCATCGGCAACCCGGTCGACATGATCGCGTCCGCCTCACCGGGTTCCTACGGCCAGGCGCTGCGGGTCCTGGGGGAAGCCGACGAGGTCGACATCATCTTCGTGGTCTTCGTCCCGGCGGGTGCGATGGATACGGAAGGGGTGGCACGGGCGCTGATCGACGCGCGCGTGGAGATCCCAGACCGGGTGCCGATCGTCTCGGTCTTCATGTCCTCGGCGATGCAACCGCAGGAACTGCTCGCCTCGGGTGTGCCGTCCTTCAGCTTCCCCGAGGCCGCGGCCCGTGCGCTCGGCCGGGTGGCCCGGTACGCCCGCTGGCGACGCCGCCCGCTGGGCCAACCCGTCGAGCCCGACGGACTCGATCGCGAGGTCGCCCGTCGAGCGGTCGACCGGCTGCTCGCCGACGCCGACGCGGACGGGACCTGGCTGGACGCGGACGAGGCAGCACCGATCCTTCGGGCCTACGGGGTTCCCCTGGCCGCTGCCCACGTGGTCGACTCACCCGAGGCCGCAGCCGCGGTCCAGCGTGACCTCGGCCGGCCGGTGGCCGTGAAGGTCGCGACGGCGATCCACAAGGCCGACATCGGTGGGGTCGTGCTCGGACTGGAGGACCCCGACGAGGTCGCCGCCGCGGTCACCGACCTGCGCGAACGGCTCCACCATCAGGGGCTGGAGGACCACGCCGACCGGTTCCTCGTCCAGGAGATGATCGATGAGGACATCGAGATGGTCATCGGCGTCACCCACGATCCGTCGTTCGGACCGATCGTGCTCACCGGTGCGGGCGGCACCTTGGTCGAGCTACTGCGCGACGTGAACGTCCGCATCACCCCACTGACCGACGTCGACGTCGAGGACATGCTCGATGGCCTGCGGATGTCGCCGCTGCTACGCGGGTACCGGGGTTCCCCACCCGCAGACACCGCCGCGCTGAAGGACCTCCTGCACCGCATCAACGCCCTGGTCGAGGATCTGCCCGAGGTCGTCGAACTCGACCTGAACCCGGTCTTCGTCCGTCCCGACGGCCACGGGGTGGTCGCCGCCGACGTCCGCATGAAGCTGGCACCGGCCGACCGCTGAGGCATCGGGTGAACCAGACGCCTCAGCACTACCCCATCCACGACCACCCGTCGTAGTCTGCAGCGGCGAACGTCCCCGCGCGGATCCCGACCGCCGCGCGTCCACGCCCGATACCCCACCACCACGAAGGTCACCGTGACCCGCATCGACCACCTCCTCGCGCAGGGCCCGACGATCTCGTTCGAGTTCTTCCCTCCCCGTAACGAGGACGGTGCCAGGGTCCTGTGGAAGGCGCTCGCGGAGCTCGAACCGCTGCAGCCCTCCTTCGTGTCCGTCACCTACGGCGCCGGGGGGTCGACCCGCGAGCGGACCCACCGGTTGGTCGTCGACCTGCTCGAACGCACCTCGCTGACCCCGATGGCCCACCTGACCGCGGTCAACCACACCCGCCAGGAGCTCGGTGACATCCTCACCCGCTACCGGGACGCGGCGGTGGACAACGTCCTCGCGTTGCGCGGGGACCCTCCGCGGGGCGCTGAGGACCCGTTCTGGGAACTCGAGCGCGCCGCCGACCTCGTCGAGCTCGCACGCGAGGCCGGCGGCGAGCGCTTCTCGATCGGCGTCGCGGCACATCCGGAAGGTCACCCACTGGCCTCCGACCTGTCTGCTGACCGCAGCCACCTCGCCGCGAAGCTCCAGTTGGCCGACTTCGGGGTCACCCAGTTCTTCTTCCGGCTGGACGACTACCTCCGCATGGTCGAGGACCTGGCGGCGCGGGGCTGCGACCGTCCGGTGATCCCCGGCATCATGCCGGTCACCAACGTGCGGCAGATCGAACGCTTCGCGGAGCTGTCCGGTGCCGAGGTGCCCGTGGAGCTGGCGGCCCGCCTCCACACGGTCGAGGACGATCCCGCCGAGGTGCGCCGTATCGGGGTCGAGGTCGCGACGCAGCTATGCCAGGACCTGCTCGACGCGGGGGCGCCTGGGCTGCACTTCTACACGCTGAACCGGTCCTCGGCGACCCGGGAGATCCACGCCAACCTGACGGTTCCCGGCCCCTGATCTGCGGGACGAGCGGCGATCAGGACCTGGTGTGCTCCCGTGCCCAGCCGACGGTGCGAGCGAGCCCCTCGGCGAGGTCGATCTCCGGCTCCCATCCGAGCTCCGATCGAGCTACCCCTAGGTCCGGCCGGCGACGATGCGGATCGTCGGTCCGTGCCTCCACGTGAACGATGTCGAGGTCGCGGTCCACCAGGTCGCGGATCGCGTGCGCGACGTCCAGCACGGTCACCTCGACGTCCGACCCGAGGTTGCAGGGCGCTTCTCGGTCGCTGACGAGCAGGCGCAGCAGTCCGTCGACCAGGTCGTCGACGTAGCAGAGCGAGCGGGTCTGACGGCCGTCGCCGTGCACGGTGAGCGGCTGCCCACGCAGTGCCTGACCGATGAGGGTGGGGACCAGCCGGCCGTCGTCGACACGCATGCCGGGGCCGTAGGTGTTGAAGATGCGCGCGACGCGCACCTCGACGCCGTGGTCACGACGGTAGGCGTAGGTCATCGCCTCGGCGAAGCGTTTCGCCTCGTCGTAGACACCGCGAGGACCGGCTGGATCGACGTTGCCGTGGTAGGTCTCGGGCTGCGGATGGACCTCGGGATCACCGTAGATCTCGGAGGTGGACGCCAGCAGGAACCGGGCACCGGTCGCTTTCGCGACACCGAGCGTGTGCATGGTCCCGATCGAACCGACCTTCAACGTGTGGATCGGGTGGCGCAGGTAGTCCACGGGTGAGGCCGGTGACGCCAGGTGGAGCACGACCTCGACGTCGTCGGGAGCGTCCAGGTGGTCGACCACGTCAGCCTCGACCAGGTCGAACCGTGGTGAGGGCAGCAGGTCGGCGAGGTTGCCGCGACTGCCGGTGATCAGGGAGTCGACCGCCAGCACGTCCAGACCTGCGCCGTGCAGCGCGCGGCAGACGTGGGCGCCCACGAACCCCGCCCCTCCGGTGACGAGCGCCCGCGCACCCGCATACCGTGTACGGACGAGGTCGACCCCCGCCGCCGAACGGCCATCTGGCACGGAAGTCTCCATCGTCGGCGGGATCTGCCGATAAGCCTACAGACGGCCTCCTGCATGAGGTGCAGGGCCACCCAGCAACGCTGCGATGAGGGGGATGCCACGCTCGGTGACCGGTTCGAGTCGGTTCTCGCCGCGGCCCGCCGCGGCGACGACGCCGCCTGGGCGGAGATCTACCACGATATGGCCGGACCGGTGCTGGGCTACCTGCGAGGTCAACGCGCACCGGATCCCGACGACCTGGTCGGCGAGACGATGCTGCAGGTCGTGCGCGACCTGCGCAGCTTCCGTGGGGACGAGAACGGCTTCCGTGCCTGGGTGTTCACGATCGCCCACCGGCGGCTGCTCGATGCCCGTCGCACCTTGGAACGCAAGCCTGCGGACGCCCACGAGACCACGCTGCTGGAGGCTGCGCTCGCCCCGACGGAGAGCGCGGAGCCGGCGGCCCTGTCCGACATCGGCATGGACGACGTGATGGCGATGTTGGAGCGGGTCACGGAGGAACAACGGGAGGTCCTGCTGCTCCGGGTGGTCGCAGACATGGATGTCGCCGGGGTCGCGGAGGCGACCGGCCGGACCCCGGATGCCGTCAAGGCGCTCACCAAGCGGGGCCTGGACCGACTGCGCACGCTGCTCGCACAGCGCACGGACCAGGATCGACCGTCTCCTGACGGGCCCGTGCGACGCTCACATGGATGACATGGACGCACAGCCACCGCGGGACGACATCCGCCCAGCCGCTCCCCCTGCCGAGGCAGGGGATGCTGACGTGGGGCCGCTCGCCGATCCGGTTGCGGAGCCGGAGCTCGCGGCGTTCCTGGCGGCAGCCAGGGACGAGCTGTGCACCCCGCCGGACGCGTTCACGGCGCGGCGCCACCTGGCTGCCATGCGCGACGAGGTGCTCACGCAGCATCGTGCCCGCGGTTTCGGCCTGCGCGTCGCGAGCGTCGCCGCTGCCGCCGCCGTCGCGGTCGTCGTGACCCTGGGTGGGTTCGGGGCCCTACCGGCGCCGGCCCAGGAGGTCCTGTCCAACGTTGCCGAACGTGTCGGGATCGAGCTTCCGAGCCCGGCGCGGGACATCGTCGGTCAGCTGCAGATCCCGCCGAAGCAGATCCCGGCGTCGGACACGGTGCCTGGCCGCGCAGGGGGCCCGGACAAGGCCGACCTGCCGACGCCGTGGGCGGATGCCGATCAGCTCCCACCCGGCCTGGACGACGACTTCGTGCCGCCGGGGTTGGAAGACGGATCCACGCCACCGGGCCTTGACGACGGGTTCCCGCCTCTGAGGCTCCGTCCCGACCAGCCAGGTCGTTTCTGGCAGGGCCAGGACTGGCCGGGCCGGGATCGTGCTGGTGAGCCAGACGAACCATCCGACCGTGGCAACCAGGGCACCGGGCGCGCGGAGCGCGACACGCCCGTGTCACCCCCGTCGTCGAGCGATGAGGCACCACGGCCCCAGGAGGAGGAAGCTCCCGGGCCACCAGGTGAGACGCCGCCGTCCGGCACGCCCGAGAAGCCGGAGACCCCCGCCGGCGAAGGAGCACCGGGTGCCGGTGCGGGTGCTAACGCCCCCTGATCGCCTTGGTCGCTTGATCACTCTACGCACACGGGCCGTTACTCTACGTGCTCAGAGCGCACACCTTCGGATCGGTTGTCACGCCCCACCGGACACCGACGCTCACACCGACAGACCAACCCAACGACAGCCAACGAGGAGCCAACGATGGCACTGCTCAGCAGCATCGGAGCCGCACTCTCCGGCAAAGCAACCGCCACGGTCGGGGCCGCGGTCCTGATGGTCGGCGGCGGCGTCGCACTCGCCCAAGGCGGCATGTCCACCGGCCAGAACCCCCCGGGCCACGACGACGCGGTCGCGGCGATCGGCGAGAACGTGGACGGCGAGGTTTGCGACGAAGAGCAGTGGGAGAACGCCGCGTTCTGCCGTGGCCCGTCGCACCCGCCAGGGCTCTACGACCCCGATGAGGACGCTTCGACCAACGGCGACGACGAGGTCGATGAAGTCGTCGCGGTCGAAGAGAACGGTGACGACGAGAACGGGGACGACGAGCGGTCCGAGACCGCCAAGCGCGTCCACGAGGCCCTGACCGGCGGCGATGAGCTCAAGCCGGGCGATGAGGGCTTCGGCGAGGCGGTTTCCCAGCGGGCCCGCAACCCGGAGGTCGACCTCGGCGATGAGGTCTCCAAGGCGGCTCGCGGCGAGAATGGGGACGACGAGGACGACGAGAACGACGAAGACGACAACGACGACTCGGGCCGTCGTGGCCCACCTGAGGGTGTGCCCGCAGGCCCGCCTGAGGGTGTAGGCCCCAACCGCTGATCCCCTAGCTGACACGCTCGAGGCCCCGGTCCTTCACGGACCGGGGCCTCGAGCGTTAGCGGACTAGCGTCCAGCCAGGCGGCCTCGTCCGTATCTGATGGCGCCGGCCCCACCTCATGCTGCCGTCTCTGGG
>PWTE01000269.1 GCA_003563915.1 Nitriliruptoraceae bacterium | reverse complement strand
TCCGGATGACCGTGCAGCACGTTGCGGCGCATCTCGTCGATGATCTGCTCGGACCAGACCGGGTCGTAGGAACCCATCGCCGCCAGGGTGAGCAGCACGTCACGTAGCCACTGCGGGTAGAGCACGTTCGCGTCGAGCACCGCGACCAGCACCCCGGCGGGGCGGGTCACCGGATGCCCAGGTCAGCCTCGGCCTCAGCGATGGCGTCCAGCGCTCGCAGCTTGCGATCCCGCTCCGCCTTGAACCGCTGGATCGCCGAGATGGGCACGAGGTGGCGGTTGCCCTTCTTGCGGTAGGCAAGCTTGCCGGTCTTCAGCAGCTTGGTCAGGTGCGGCCGGGACACGCCGAGGAACTCGGCGGCCTCGGTGGTGGTCAGCATCGGGTCATTACCCGCCGCCAGGGCATGCACGACCTTGTGCAACGCCTTCAACGACTCCGGCGGCAGATCGACCGGGTCTGATGCGCCGACGGTCACCGTGGTACCACGATCGCCCGAGTCCCTGACGGCGGCCTCGAGCTGATCGTCGAGCGCGGCGAAGCGCTCTGCCCGCGACTGGCCCATCCGACACCTCCTCCAGCTATCTGAAACAAGTGTAACAGCTTCGAGCTCCGCGAGGAGCTGCTCGTCAACACGGACCGGTCGGGGTGTTCGCGCCACGTCATGGCCGTGGCATAGGGGTCGGCATAGCCCCGACGGGCTCCGCATAGCCGTGACACGAGATGTGACACAACATCGACCACGCCGCATAGGGGGTGGCATAGGCGTTGGCATCAGTTCCGCATAGCCCCACAGGGACGGTGGACGCAGTACTACCAGGAGGCCGCGTCCGATGTTCGATGCCACACCTGCCCCGTTCGGTGAGGTGACCCGCCGCTTCACCCACCTCGACGACGACGGGCGCGACCACCACCTCACCCGGCTGCCCGGCAACCGCTGTGCCGACGAGCTGGCGGCGCACGTCGAGGCGCGTCGCGGTGTGGCGACGGAGCGACCGCCGAGCCACGAGCATGAGGCAACTGTGGTGAGGCGGCCATGACTACGTCCGAGGTCTGGCGGTACGCCGACATGTGCCGCCACTGGGGTGTCAGCCGCACGACGGTGGAGCGGTGGATCCGTCTCTACGAGTCGACCGGTCAGGGGATCCCGGTCCATCGCGATCCGTCCGGGCGCCCCTACTGGCTGGCCCGGGAAGCCGCCGGTGATGGGGTCCTGGCAGGTGCAGACGGGCGGGCCGGGTCTCACCTCGACGAGCGTGTCGAGCGGCTGCGTCGAGCGGCTCGCAGGCCTCGCCGCGCCTCGTAGGGGCGCACGCGATCAGCGGCGGGGGTCTCCGGTCTCCTCAGCCGCGCGGGCGGCCCGCGAGGCCCTGCCCGGACGCGCTCCGACATAGAGCTGGTAGAGGGTGTAACCGTCGCTGTGGCCGAGGTGTGCTGCCACGTCCTCGGGGTCGAGCCGCAGCTCGAACAGCTGCCAGACGGCCGCGGCATGCCTCCAGTCATGGGGGCTGTACCGCCAGCGGCGCCGGTTCTGGCCCTGGCACGCAGCCGGTGGATGGTCGCGGTGAGCACAGTAGTCCGGCAGGACCTCCCATCCGTACGCCTCCGCCCACCGGTCGAAGCGCCGGCGGTTCCACCGCGCGACCGGCCACGTCGACCCTTCCGGCGCGCCGAAGAAGTAGCCGTCTGCGTTCGGAACGACAGCCTCCAGGTCGTCGGCGAGCCACCGGGGGACCCAGACGTCGCGATGCTTGCGGTGCTTGGGGGGCCGCTGGCCCTTGGTGTTCCGGTCGGCCCGCTCCTCGACACTGAGCCAACCGTTCCCTTCCTCGTCGCGAGCGAACCGATCCACGTGGAAGGCGAGCGCCTCTCCGATCCGGGGACCGGAGAACGCGAGCAGATCGAGCAGCACGCGGTTCGCGCGCCCATGCTGCTCCTCGACCCAGGCATGGAACGGGAGCAAGCGGCCAGCGAGGTCGGGGATGTCGTCCTTGGGGACCGGAGCGATGTTGCCGCGCGCACCCTGTCGCCGGGCGCCGGTGCGAGGATCGGGCGCACGCTTGATCTCGGCGACCTCGAGGTAGCCGACCGGTGCCCACTTGATCGTGACCGCCCAACCCAGCAGGCCGGTCAGGCACTCATGTGCGGTCCGGTAGGTGCCATAGGAACGCTGACGGCGGACGTGTCCCAAGGCCTCCATGGCCACGGCGGGGGTGAGGTCTCGGATCTCGACGGTCGACAACGGGACCGATCCCGTCCCCGCCCGGGGGGTGACCGTGATGGAGCGGTCGAGGAGCCAGTTCGTCGTGACCGACCGGACCTTCTTGGCGTAGTCGATCGACCAGTCTGGATGCCGGACCGGGTCGAGCCAGTGTTCGGCGAGCTCGGCGATGGTCGCGTCGAGCCGAGTCCCAGTCTCCTGGGCGACCATCCTGGCCTCGAGCCCACGGATGTCCGCCTCGATGCGAGCCCATGCCGTGTCGTCGAGGACGCGCGCCGTGCGATGCGTGCGCTTCCCTCGCGTGCCATCCTCCCGGATCGGCGGGTCGTAGTACGTCCA
The DNA here is from genome assembly GCA_003563915.1 of Nitriliruptoraceae bacterium. Classification (GTDB taxonomy): domain Bacteria; phylum Actinomycetota; class Nitriliruptoria; order Nitriliruptorales; family Nitriliruptoraceae; genus CSSed11-175R1. The sequence continues at coordinate 22,492 of PWTE01000269.1, read as the reverse complement.
CCGGTACGAGCCGTTGGCCCCACGACCCCGTCGTTCGGAGGGAGGGGTGATGACGACCCCCCAGTCGAGCTCGACCGAGCGCCCGCGATCCAGTCGCCGCTGGATCCTGGCCCGTTCGTCGCTGTCCATCGGCCTCCCCCACAGCCCGCGGCCGGCAACGCAGACGCATCATCACGCACCGGACTGCGTTACCACTGCGTTGCACGCAACGCACCGCACCGTACGTGGCCCCTAGAATATGCGAGATCCCGGCGATTCCGCCGGGATCTCGTGGTGGAGGTGATCGGATTTGAACCGACGGCCCCTTCGTTGCGAACGAAGTGCTCTGCCAGGCTGAGCTACACCCCCAGGGGCTCGCGCGACACCGGGGACGTCGCCGACCGGTCCGCACGCGAGCGCGGATGGTAGCCCGTCTCCCCCGACCGCCGCCAACGCACCGTGGCCGACGCCGACGAGCCGATACCCGCTCTACGTGGATGCCTCACCCATGGAGCGCTCGAGCGCCGCACGGTGTGCATCGAGAGCTGCCTTCAGGTCCCTCTGCCCGGCGGCGGTCGTGAGGTCCCCGCGCGTACGCTCCGTGATCGAGCGCGCCGCGTCCGTTGCCCGACGCAAGCCTCGGGTCAGCCCGTCCGGGACATCGATCGTGACCAGGGCGGCCAGGATCTCCTGCATCAGGTCGAGCAGCTGCTCAGCTGCTTCGAGGTCACCCATGCGCACACGGTCGAGACACGCACGCCGTAGCTCACCGACCGTCTCCGCGAGGCCGTGCAGCCAAGGTGCGTCATCGACGCCGACCGCATCCGGGCCCGGCAGTTCTTCACCGGCGATCGCTGCCCGCGTCAGCACCGCTTCAGCGACCTCCTTGGCTGCATCCTGCACGAACCCGGCGTGGCGCAGATCCGGATAGGGCTCGCAGGCCTCGGCCCCAGCCGCAAGCGATGTGCGGGCCTCGGCGATCAACTCATCGGCCCTCGCCTGTTCCCCCCGGTGGATCGCCCGGATCGCGTTCGCAGCCGAACGGATCGCATCCCGCCCGGCCGCGAGCCCGATCTCCCGGGCTTCAGCGCGGGCGAGGAAGCGCTCCCGGACCGGAGCGCTGAGCTCGACCAGATCGGTCACGTCACTCGTCCCAACGACGCAACCGGACCGAACCGTGGACCGGCTCCTCGCCGCCACTGCCGACAGCAACGCGAGGAGCCTCCGCGATCTCCTCGCGCGTCAGGTCGATCTCACGGACGACCCGCTTGGCCTCGTCGCGCTGCAGCTTCAGGTGGCGCAGGACCGCGGCGTAGCAACCGGTCCCGGCGGCGGTGATCGCGAACGCCGCCCACAGCCAACCGCCGATCACGATGCCGAGCACGAGGGTGACCGCGGTAGCGATCAGCGCGCGGACGAACCGGGTCCGCCGCTGGACGATGATGGGGTCCTCCTGCAACTGTGTGGGCATGGTGTAGCTCCGCATGCTGCTCGGTCCGACCGGCGCATGGTCGACGATACGTCCGGCATCACGGGGGACCAGCAGTTCGCGGCCGCCGGATCCCCGGGCCTCCGTTCGTAGGACGTCCATCGCGCGTTCGAAACCTCCGACCGTGGCGTGCGGTGAGGTCCGTCGCGAGCGCACCGCGCCGGGCAGCAACAGCACCGCCCACACGAGCACGAGCAGCACCAGCGCGTCCGTCACGCTCGCTTCGTCCCTGTCACCGGGTCACCTGTGTCCACCTGCACCACACACCGCCGGGGAACGGCGTGCGCTCGGACGGTAACACCGGCCACAGGAGCAACGAAGCACCTCGAACCGCACCCCGACCGTAGTCGGGATGTGGGTGATCCGGGTGACCGGACCTGATCGACGTGCGACCTCCGAGCGGTGACGTCCGCACGAGCGCACGCCTCGCCCCGACACGGCCCGGCCGTGCCCTCCCCTCGGCTATGGCGGTGGCACCGCCAGCTCACCTGGCCCGGTAGTCACCCGAACGTCCGCCGGACTTGGCCAACAGCCGGATGTCGGTGATGACCACGTCGCGCTGCACGGCCTTGACCAGGTCGTAGAGCACGAGCGCCGCAACCGACGCCGCGGTCAGCGCCTCCATCTCGACGCCGGTCCGGTCGACAGCCCGCGCCGTCGCCACGATGTCAGCGGTGCCACCGGAGCGATCGACCTCGATCGCGACCTCGACGCTGGTCAAGGCGATGTGGTGGCACAGGGGGATCAGCTCCGGGGTGCGCTTCGCCGCCTGGATGCCGGCGATCCGAGCCACGGGCAGGGCATCCCCCTTCGGCAGCTCTCCCGCGATCAGCTTGTCCGCCGTCTCCGTGGACATCCGGACCGTCGCTCCCGCGGTCGCCGTGCGGACGGTCACCTCCTTGCCGCCGACGTCCACCATCCGTGCCTGCCCTCGGGCGTCGAGGTGGGTGAGCTCGTCGCCGGTCGCCCCGCCGACCGCGCCACCACCCGCCTCGTCGGCGGTCCGACCCTGAGCGCTCGTCGGCGTGTCCTCCGGCATCGACCCGCCGATCAATCGACCAGCAGGTGCACGACGACCTGCTCCCCGACCGCGATCTCGACGGCGTCCTCCGGGACGACCGCCAGGCCGTCGGCCCGGGAGATCGAGGAGATCAGGTGCGAGCCCTGTGGTCCGGTCGGGTGGGCGACCCAGCGGCCTTCGTCGCGGGCCAGGCGGACGCGGGTGTACCCGCGCTTGTGCGGTGGTGCGGTGAGCTCTTCGCCAGCGACCGCTCTCACGGTTGGCCGTGCCACGTCCCGTCGCCCCTGCAACCGCCGGATCGCGGGGCGTGCGAACACCTCGAAGGACACGAAGGCCGAGACCGGGTTCCCCGGCAGACCGATCACCGGTACCTGCCCCACCCGGCCGCGGATCTGCGGCATCCCGGGCTTCATCGCGACCTTCACCGAGTGCGACTCGCCGAGGCTCGCGATCACGTCAGGCATCAGATCCCGGGTTCCCGCGGAAGCACCCCCGGTGCAGACGAACAGATCGGCGTGACCGGTGTTGGTGTCGAACGCGTGCATCAGCGCCTTCCGGTCATCGCGCACGATGCCCGTGGAGAAGGGCACGCCACCTGCCGCGCGAACCAGCGCGGCGAGCATCGGACCGTTGGAGTCGCGGATCTGCCCGGTCGAGGGGACGTCCTCCGCCCTGACCAGCTCGTCGCCCGACGACAGGACGACCACGCGGGGAGGAGGCAGACATCGCACCCGCGTGACACCGGACGCGGCGAGCAGGGCGACATCGGCGGGTGACAACCGGCGGCCAGCCGTCACGATCGGTGAACCGACCTGGATGTCCTCGCCCGGCCCACGGACGTTCTGCCCCACCTCGGCGGGCGTGTGGAAGGCCACCTGAGCCCGGCCTCCCGAGGTCAGCTCCACGGGGACGACCGCATCGGCACCGGGGGGGATCGGCGCCCCCGTCATGATCCGGACGACCCGACCCGAGCTCACGACCGGCAGCTCCTGCATGCCTGCGGCCACCTCGCCGATGACCGGCAGCGCGGTCGGCGCCTCCTGGGTCGCATCCACCAGGTCGCCGGCGACGACGGCGTATCCGTCCATCGCCGCGTTGTGGAAAGCGGGCAGCTCCACCTCGCTGGAGATGTCATCGGCGAGGACGAGCCCCAGCGCGTCCACCAACCGCAGCTCGATCGGCTCAGCTTCCGGGATGCCTTCCAGGATGCCGGCGAGGTGGTCCTCCACGGACACCAGTTCCGCGGCGTCGGTCCCCTCGGTGCGGCCCTGCCCGACGAAGCGGGTCATGCTGACCCTCCGCGCGACGCCGCACCGCTGGCTGCATCCTGCCCCGCGAGGAAGTCGCGCAGCCAGTCGAGCAGCGCCGGTCCCAGGTCAGGCCGCTCAGCCGCCAGCGACACCGTGGCGGTCACGAACCCGAGCTTGTCACCGATGTCGTACCGGGGCGCATCCACCCGGATCCCGACCAGCGGCTCATCCTGCGCGAGGGTCCGCAGCGCGTCCGTCAGTTGGATCTCCCCGCCGCGTCCCGGAGGGGTGTCGCGCAGGACCTCGAAGATCGTCGACGGCAACACGTAGCGTCCGATGACGGCGAGGTTCGACGGCGCTTCGTCCACGGGGGGCTTCTCGACCAGATCGGTCACGAGGAACTCGTCGTCCGCATCACCGGGCTGGACGCTGGCGATCCCGTAGAGCTTCGCGGCTTCCGGTTCGACCTCGAGCAGGGCGATGACGCCTCGGCCCGTCCGCTCGTGGGTCGCGATCATCCGCTCGAGGAACGCCGTGTTCGGGTCGACGATGTCGTCGCCGAGCAGCACCGCGAAGCTCTCGTCACCGACGTGGTCGGCGCCCATCAGCACCGCATGCCCGAGCCCCAACGGTTCGGGCTGCCTGACACTGTGGATCGAGGCCAGCTCCGCGAGCCCGGTCACCAACGCGAGCTCGTCCTCCTTGCCCTTCGCCGCGAGGGCTGCCTCCAGACCGGGCAGCCGGTCGAAGTGATCCTCCAACCCCGACTTGCCGGCTGAGGTCACGAACACCACGTCGTCCAACCCTGCCCGCGAGCACTCCTCCACGAGGTACTGGATCGCCGGCTTGTCGACCAGCGGGAGCAGCTCCTTCGGTACGGCCTTGGTCGCCGGGAGGGAACGGGTCCCCAACCCCGCGACGGGCAGTAGGGCCTTGCGGACCACGCATCCTCCTTCAGCCGGCGACGACACCGCTGACCGGTGCCCCTTGAGCCTAGTCATCGCTCAGCTCGCATCCGGCCGACCGTTCCCGCTCGGCGGAGGGGCCGAGCCCGTAGGCTACGGAGCAGTCCGCTCTGGGCGATCATCTCCGGATGCCGGCGGAGTGGCGCACGGAGGTGCGGCGTGCAGGACCAGGACGTGCAGGACCAGGACAGGAAGTCCGCGCTGCGCCGCTCAGCTCGCGACGCGCGCCGGGCGATGTCAGACCATGCACGCCACGAGGCGGATGCGGCCGTCAACGCACGCCTCCGTGAGCTCCCCGAACTGCGCACCGTGCGCGCCGTCCTGGTCTACGCCGCGGCTGGTGGCGAGGTCGACGTCGAGCCCACCGCCGCCGAGCTGCGCACCCGGGGCATCACGACCCTGTACCCCCGCGTCCGAGGGGAGGACCTGGATCTGGTTCCCGTGACCGATCTCTCGTCACTGGTTGCCGGGCACCGGAACATCCTCGAGCCGAAGGGCGAGCCCGCCGACCCGACGGTCGTCGACGCCGCGATCGTCCCTGGGGTCGCCTTCGACCTGCGCGGAGGACGTCTCGGTCAGGGCGGCGGTCACTACGACCGGCTGTTGCCGCGCATCGGGGACGCCATCCGGGTCGCGGTCGCCTACACCTGCCAGGTCGTGCCACAGGTGCCCCGGGACGAGCACGACGTCGCGATGGACATCCTCGTGACCGACCGGTCGGTATCCCGTCCGGGTGCGCCTTCGCACCGCTAGGACCAGCGAGCTCCCGCACCGAACCGACGGTGGCGCCCTCCGTGCTCGGGGCGATCACACGCTTGCGGACCGGCCTCCGGTCGGGCATCATCAGCACTCGCCTAGGTCGAGTGCTAACACCCTGGCCCCGCGGGGCGGACCAGCGGCGCAGCCAGGGTCACGGTCCGGGTCCCGGGCCGGGTACGGTCGGCTACTTCCGAGCAGGTCCAACGAGGAACGACGATGCCTACCTACGAGTACGCCTGCCGCTCCTGCCAGGAGCACTTCGAGGTCGTGCAGTCCTTCAAGGACGACCCTCTGACCGACTGCCCGAGCTGTGCGGGCGAGCTGCGCAAGGTCTTCAGCGCGGCCGGCATCATCTTCAAGGGCTCGGGCTGGCACATCAAGGACTACGCGAGCTCCTCGGGTTCCTCCTCGGGGTCGGACGGAGCGAAGAGCGAGACGGCGTCCGCGTCCAAGGACGGCAAGGCTTCCGGCTCCACGGAGAAGAAGACCGACAGCTCCTCGAGCACCTCGAGCTCCTCGAAGGACAGCAGCGCGTCGACGGAGCGCAAGACCGCCTGACCCGGCCGACCGAGACCTATCCACAGGTGACGGGCGGTCCCCGGCCCCGACCCGCGGCGCGTCTGCTGCAGTTGGGGTATGCGACGCCCCCTCCACCTCGACGTGTTCAGCGGCCCACCGGTCACGCTGCCACGGTTGCTCGACCACCTCAGCGAGCGCTGGTGGTCCCTGCCACCCCGGGCTCGCGCCGTGTCGATCGGTGTCGCGGTGGTCGGGCTCGTCCTGGCAGGGCTGTCGCACGCCGCGGCGACGCCGTACGGACCTCCGACCAGGGTGCTGATCGCCGACCGTGACCTCCCGGTAGGACACGAGCTGACTGGACGGGACCTGCAACACACGACCTGGCCGGCGGATCTGGTCCCCGACGATGCGCTCTCCGAGCCCACCGGACGCCTCACCGTGCCCCTCACCGCGCAGGCGGTGGCCACGCAACGTCACGTGGCAGCTGACGGACTGGCATCAGAGCTCCGTCCCGACACGGCAGCCGTGCCGATCCCGTCCGACGCCCTCCCCGCACTGACCATCGGCAGTCGCATCGAGGTGGTGGGGCGCGACCTCGACGGGCGCTCCGTGGTCCTGGCCCGCGACGCGCTGGTCCTCGCGGTCGACGGCACCGACGTCTGGTTGGCCGTGCCACGTGGGGTCGCGCCGGACGTGGCTGCGGCTGGCGCCAGCGGTCTGGTCACCGTGGTGCTGCTGCCTCCGTAGCATCCTGCTCCGCCTGGCGCGCGATGCTGCGTGCCATGCGCGGGAAGATCAGCACGTGGAACGGCAGCAGGATGTACCAGTACAGCCGCCCGACGAGTCCTCGCGGGTGGAACCGCGCACGCTGCCGCAGCAGGCTGCCGCTGCCGTGAGGCTGGATGCGGAACTCCAGCCACGCCTCGCCGGGGAGCTTCATCTCGGCACGGAAACGCAGCAGCGTCGGGGGGTCGAGCGCCTCGACCCGCCAGAAGTCGACCGCCTCCCCCAGCGCGAGCTGGGTCGGGTGGCGTCGACCGCGGCGGACCCCGATGCCGCCGGCCAGCTTGTCGATCAGCCCGCGCAGCTCCCACATCCAGCGTGGTGAGTGCCAGCCGACCTTCCCGCCCAGCGACGACACCGTGCGGAACAGCTCCTCCGGTGGCGCGCCGCACCGCACCGTCCGCTCGTCGGTGAGCACCGTGCCGCCGGACCAGGAAGGGTCCTCCGGTCGCGGATCCTCGGGGAGCGTCCCGGCCGCCCGTGAGGCCGCTCGACGGCTGGCCGACTCGCCGTACCCCGGCGGTGGTCCGTTGCCTGGACGCCCCGCGCTCGCCCACGTGGTCGCCACATCCAGGTCCTGCACACGGGTCAGCGCCAGCTCGATCGCACGGCGTAGCGGGATCGGCTCGTGTGGCACGAGTTCGTCGATGCGGTCGTCGGTCACGATCACTTCGTTGACCAGGCTGTCGACCAGCGGCCGCGCCAGCCCCGTGGGCAGGGGTGTCACGAGTCCCACCCACAACGACGACAACCGCGGCGTCAGCACCGGCACCGGGAGCACGATACGGCGACGCAGGCCAGCGACCGACGCGAAGGTGTGCATCATCTCACGGTAGGTCAGGACCTCGGGGCCGCCGATCTCCAGCACCTCACCGGCTGTCTCCTCGACGGACAGCACCTTGACGAGGTAGTGCGTGACGTCGCGGATCGCGATCGGCTGGCAGCGGGTGTCGACCCACTTCGGCGTCGTCATGATCGGCAGGACCTCGACGAGGTGGCGCAACATCTCGAACGAGGCGCTCCCCGAGCCGATGATGACGGCCGCGCGTAGCTCCGTGACCGGGACCGGCCCGTCGGCCAGGATGCGGCCGACCTCATGTCGGGAGCGCAGGTGCTTCGACAGGGGTGCCCCGTCGGCACTGCCCAGACCGCCGAGGTAGACGATCCGCGAGACGCCGGCAGCTGCGGCGGCGTCCCTGAGGTTCTCGGCGGCGCGACGGTCGCGAGCTTCGAAGTCCCCGGTCCCGTCCATCGCGTGGACGAGGTAGTGGACGGCATCGATGCCCTCACAGGCCGCCTTCAGCGAGGCCGGGTCGAACAGGTCCGCTTCGACCACCTCGACGTCGTCGTGCCAGGAACGCCCCGCCAGCTTCGCCGGGGTGCGCGCAGCACAGCGGACCTCATGGCCAGCCGCCAGCAGGTTCGGCACGAGCCGACCACCGATGTAGCCGGTCGCACCGGTCACGAGCACCTTCACGTGTGCCTCCTCATCACCTGAGGTTCGCACACCGCCGGGGGTGCGGACGCCTCTCGGGGGTGATCAGACACCGAGCACCTCCTTCAGGAAGGCCGCGACCCGCGGATAGCAGTCGATGCGGTTCGCGAGCTTCGCGAGACCGTGGCCCTCGTCGTGGTAGACGCGCAGTTCGGTGCGGATCCCGTGCTCGGTCAGGACCTGGTGGATCTGCTCGGCCTCGGACAGAGGCACCCGCGGATCGTTGGCGCCGTGCACGATGAACAGCGGTGCGCGGATGTCCTCGACCCGGTTGATCGGCGAGGCCGCTTCGAGGACCTCGCGATCGTGCTCCAACGACCCGTACTCGCGCTCACGGAAGGCCCGTCGCCACGCCGAGGTGTTCTCCAGGAACGTCACCAGGTTCGACATGCCGACGATGTCGACCCCGGCGGCCCACCGTTCCGGCTGGAAGGCCAGACCGGCCAGCACCATGTAGCCGCCGTACGAGCCGCCGTAGAGGGCGGCGCGATCCTGGTCCAGGTCGGGTTGCGTCCCCAGCCACTCGTGCAGAGCCGCGAGGTCGGCGACGGAGTCCAGTCGTTTCTCGACGTCGTCGAGTTCCTGGTAGGTCCGGCCGTAGCCGGTGGAGCCGCGGACGTTGGGTGCGACCACGGCGAACCCGTGGGCGACGAGGTACTGCGTCAGCGCGGAGAACGATGGTCGGTACTGACTCTCGGGCCCGCCATGGATCATGACGACCACGGGCAGCGGATCGTCGCCGATCGCGTCGACGTCCGTCGGGCGGAACACGAAGGCCGGGACCTCCAGGCCGTCGAAAGAGGGGAACCGGACCGGTTCCGCGTCGACGAAGGTGGAGGCGTCGACCTCGCAGGGGCTGACCGTGAGCCGGTCGAGCATCCCGTTCTCGGTGTCGTAGCGCCACGCGTCGCCTGGCACCAGCGGCGAGGAGTAGGGGAACGCGAGCTCGCGGCCGTCCTTGCTGAACCGGTAGCCGCCCGCCACGCCGTCGCCCGGCAGCGGCACGGTCGCGGTCACCGCAAGGGTCGCGGGATCACGCAGCTCCGCGCGGCTGATGCCGTCCTGGTTCCACGCGACGAGCAGGTGGCGGCCCTGCCAGTCGATCGCACAGCCCGCATCCCAGCCCTTCTCGATGACGATCTCCCACACCCCGTCCGGGGTCCCGCGGGCGATGCTCGAGAACTCCCGCCCCACGTCGGTCGAGAAGAAGAACGCCGACCCGTCCGGCAACCACGACGGGGTCCCGACCGCAGCACTGTCCTCGTGCGGCGCGAGTTCCACGACCGCAGGATGGTCTGCGTCGGCCGGTCCGTCGGCCCCGTCCAACGACCGGAGGTCGACCAGGTGAACGCGGTTGTCGCCCGCCTTGGTGGTGAGCTCGGAGACCGCGAGGTAGCGCCCATCGGGAGAGAACCCTCCCGGCGACGTCCATCCGCCGGACGCGAACACACAGCGTTCCTCACCGTCGGTGAGGTCGCGGACCCACGTGTCGAACGCCACCCCGTCGCCCCGGTTCGTGGCGTACGCGAGGTAGCGGCCGTCCCGGGTGACGCCACCCGGCCGGTGGATGTGGTCCTCGTCGATGACCAGCGGATCGAGATCGTCCGGCCCCTCGTAGGGCTGCGCCGGCTCGTCGGCCGCGGTGAACAGTTGGTGGCGCTCGTTGCCGCCGCGGTCGGTCGCGAGCAGCAGACGGCGCCCCGGTCCACCTTCGGGGTCGTTGGGGAGGTAGCCCGCCCCGATCGGCTCCTCGAAGGCCGTCAGCGGGGTCAGCATCTCCACGGGACGAGGCAGACCCCCGTCCTTGTCCAGGTCCAACCGGTGCACCTGGTGGGTTCCCGGCAGGTCGGACGAGATCAGCAGGCGGGTTCCGTCCGGCGCCCAGCTCGTGGGGGCGGCGGTGCGGATCTCGAGGTAGTGGCGGATATCGGCTGGCACGCGTCGGTCCGATCGGTCGTACGGTGGAGGTGAGGGCCGGGAACCCAGGCGGTCCCGGCGACGTCCTACGGGACATGATGGACATGAGCAACGTACGACACCTGACACTGACCGCAGCCGGCCTCGCCGTCGCGCTGCTGATCGCCGCCTGCGGCGGCAACGGGACGATCGGCGAGGCTGACGGGACACCGCCCGGCGAGCTCGATGGCACCTGGGTCCTGACCGCCGGCCAGGGTCCGGAGGGCCCGGTCGATCCCCCGGCCAGCCACCCCGTCACCCTGTCGATCGACGGGGACGATTGGGGTGGCACCGCAGCCTGCAACACCTACAGCGGCACCGCCGAGGTCGACGGCAACCAGGTCCGTATCAGCGAACTGCTGCAGACCGAGATGGCCTGCCCGGGGGACGGGGTGATGGAGGCCGAGTCGGCCTACCTCGCCGCGCTGGCTGCGGTGTCCGAGCTGGAGGTCACGGCTGCGGAGCTGGTGCTCCGTGGCGAGGAGACGGAACTGACCTTCGAGCGGCAGCCGGACGAGGAGGACGCCGCGGTGCTCGGCACCACCTGGGAGGTGGTCACGCTGTTCGAGGGCGACGGGCCCGATGGGGTGGCTACCCAAGCCGCCGGCGACGCGCGCCTGCTCCTCACGGAGGACGGGGTCGCCGAGGTCGCGACCGGATGCGTCGACCTGACCGGCCGGTACGTCCTCGAGGACGGCGAACTTCGGATCGTCGAACTGCCGATCCCCGACATGGACTGTCCGGACCCACAAGCCAGCACCCACGCGCACGTCATCCGCGTGGTCCTCGAACCTATGGACCTCGAGGTGGAGGGCCGCTCGATGTCGCTGTGGGGCCCCGACGGGGAAGGGCTCGGGCTGCACGCCGATCGGTGAGCGGACCGGTTCCTCGCCTGAGGGTCGGCCTCTCGCTCGCTAGCGTTGGGGGTCGACGACCGATGCGAGGATGCGACGATGGCGGACCCGACCTTCACCCTGCAGACCCCTGATGGCGCGGTGGTCGTGGTGCACCGCTGGCTACCCGACGACGAGCCGAAGGCGGTCGTGCAGATCGCCCACGGGATGGCGGAGCACGCGGCTCGCTACGCCCACGTCGCGAAGGCGCTGAACGACCGCGGTTACGCCGTGTACGCCAACGACCACCGCGGTCACGGGCAGACCGCGGTGATCGAGGACGAGCTCGGCTTCTTCGCGGAATCACGTGGCTGGGCGCGTGTGCTGGACGACCTGTACCGGCTCAACCAGCGCATCGGTGAGGAGCACCCTGGGTTGCCGGTCCTGCTGTTCGGCCACAGCATGGGCTCGTTCCTCACCCAGCAGTACCTGTTCACCTTCCCCGCGACGATCCGCGGGGCGGTGCTGTCGGGTTCGACCCGCCACCTCGGCCCGGACCTGGAGGCCGGCGCCGTGCTGGCTCGTGCGGAGATCAAGCGGCAGGGCCCACGGGGGCACAGTGAGCTGCTGCAGGCGTTGGCCTTCGGGCAGTTCAACAAGGCGTTCGCGCCGAACCGGACAGACTTCGACTGGCTCTCTCGGGACCCCGAGCAGGTCGATGCCTACATCGAGGATCCGCGTTGCGGTTTCCTGGTCACGAACCGGTTCTGGTTGGACCTGTTCAGCGGTGCGCGGGTGATCCGGCAGACCGAACGTCTGGAGAGCATCCCGTTGGAGATGCCGATCTACGTGTTCTCCGGCGCGGAGGACCCGGTCGGGGAGGCTGGGACCGGCGTCGAGCGGCTGCTGGCCGCCTACGAGCGGGCTGGCCTGCACCAGGTCACCAGCAGGCTCTACCCGGGCGGCCGCCACGAGATGGTCAACGAGATCAACCGCGACGAGGTGATCGCGGACCTCGGCGACTGGCTGGACCGGACGGTCGCCGACCTCGCGCCCCGCTGACCTGGCACTGGGTCACGCGTTGCCGTGCCGCGGTGGCGCCGGGTCCCCCGAGGCGCCGGCGCCTGGCGACAGCACTGGCACGGATCTGGGTCACGGGGTGGCGCGCTTCCCGGCCAGTCGCCGAACGGGGAGGGGCCGAGACCGGGGCCGGCGTGATGCTGGCTGCTGGTCAGTCCTCGTCGTCGCCGTCCCAGGGGACCAACCGCCCGGCGTCGTCGGCGACCCACGAGGCTTCACTGCCGTCGTGCTCGTCGAACAGCGGCTCCAACTGTGGGTAGCGGTCCGCCAGCCACGACAGCGACGGCAGGCGGATGAACCGCGGGTCCGAGAGTTCCTCCTCGGCCTCGTCACCGACGAAGATCTCCCAACCGGTCACGATCCGGCCGTCGCCGAGAGCATCACCGTGGTGGTCCGGGTCGAAGGCGACCGCGCCGACGTCCGCGGTGTCGTCGTCGACCAGACGAGCGCTGACGAACGCCGCGAAGTTGTCCCGCGGCTGGCTGCCGTCGGGGATGCGACCACCGCCCGACGAACCGGTCGGACCGCCGCTACCCGAGCCGTTCCCACTCATCACCGCCACCTCTCAGCTGGTCCGCCGCGTCAGCGGCTTGTACTTGATACGGGTCGGGTTGAGCTCGTCCTCGCCGCGGCGCTTGCGCAGGTCGTCCTCGTACTCGGAGTAGCCGCCGGGGTACCAGACCGCCTGCGAGTTGCCCTCGAAGGCGAGGATGTGGGTCGCGACGCGGTCGAGGAACCACCGGTCGTGGCTGGTGATCACCGCACAGCCCGCGAAGTCGAGGATGGCCTCCTCCAGCGCCCGCAGCGTGTCGACGTCCAGGTCGTTGGTGGGCTCGTCGAGCAGCAGCAGGTTGGCCTCGTTCTGCAGCAGCTTGGCGAGGTGGATGCGGTTGCGCTCCCCACCGGAGCACGACCCGACGTTCTTCTGCTGATCCCCGCCCTTGAACCCGAACGCGGCCACGTAGGCGCGCGACGCCATCTCGGTCTTGCCGAGCTGCACCCAGTCGACGCCGCCGGTGACCTCCTCGAACACGCTCTTGTCCGCGTCGAGGTGGGCACGGGACTGGTCGACGTAGGACAGCTCGACGGTGTCACCGACCTTGAGTGCGCCGTCATCGGGCTCGACGGGCCCATCGGAGAGTTCACCTCCACGCCCAGCGGCGGTCGTGATCATGTTGAACAGGGTGGTCTTGCCCGTCCCGTTCGGACCGATCACGCCGACGATGCCGCCCGGCGGCAGCGAGAACGTCAGGTCCTCGTACAGCAACCGGTCCCCGAAACCCTTCGCGACACCTTCGGCCTCGACGACGACCCCACCCAGCCGGGGTCCGTCGGGGATCATGATGATCGGCTTGGTGACCTGCTTCGGACGCTCGCGGTTCAGCAGGGTCTCGTACGCCTGTACGCGGGCCTTAGCCTTGGTGCGGCGGCCCTGCGGCGACTGCTTGACCCATTCGGCCTCCTCGGCCAGCTGGCGCTGCCGGGCCGACTCCTCACGCTCCTCCTGGGCCAACCGCTCGCGCTTCTGGTCCAGCCAGCCGGAGTAGTTGCCCTGGAAGGGGTAGCCCTTCCCGCGGTCGAGTTCGAGGATCCACTCCGCGACCTCGTCCAGGAAGTAGCGGTCGTGGGTGATCGCCACCACCATCCCGGCGTACTCCTGCAGGTGGCGCTGCAGCCACGCGACCGACTCCGCGTCGAGGTGGTTGGTCGGCTCGTCGAGCAGCAGGATGTCCGGCTTGGACAGCAGCAGGCGGCACAGCGCCGTGCGCCGGATCTCCCCGCCGGAGAGCACCGTCACGTCGTCCACGTCGGGGACACGCAACGCGTCCATCGCCACCTCGATGTGGCGGTCCAGGTCCCAGGCGTCGGCCGCGTCGATCCTGTCCTGGACGTCGGCCATCTCCTCGTAGACGCGCTGCATCTCGTCGTCGTCGAGCGGTTCGCCGAGCTTCGCGGCGAGCTCGTTGTACCGCGGCACCAGCCCGGCTACCTCGCCGAGCCCTTCGAGGACGTTGTCGCGGGACGACTTCGTCGCGTCGAGTTCGGGCTCCTGCGGGAGGAAGCCGACGGAGTAGCCCTTGGCGGGCCAGCCCTCACCGTCGAACTGGGTGTCGACCCCGGCCATGATCTTCAGCAGCGACGACTTGCCGGCCCCGTTCGGTCCGATGACGCCGATCTTCGCGCCGGGAAGGAACGACAGCCAGATGTTGTCCAGGATCTGCTTGCCGCCGGGGACCGTCTTCGACAGCCCCTTCATGACGTAGCAGTACTCGGCCATGTGATCCTCCGGGCAAGCATCGACGGCGAGGTGGTGGAGCCCGCGCAGGCCGCGGGACGTGCCGGTCGAGGCTAGCGGTCGTGTCTGAAGCGTCGAACGGCAGCCCGGCGACCGGACCGAGCGGCCTCGGGTCGTGTGCAGACCGTGGCGACCCCTGCGTCGCGCCGTCGCGTGCCTGGCCAGCACGTACCCTGCGCGGTCATGCACCGCTTCGCTGCCGCTGCGCTCGTCTTCGTCTCGTCCGCCGCCGTCCTGGTCCTGGAGATCCTGGCGGCGCGGCTGATGGCGCCGTACGTCGGCGTGACCCTGGAGGTCTACACGGCCATCATCGGGGTCGTCCTGGCCGGCATCGCGGTCGGTTCCTGGTGGGGCGGCAAGGCGGCGGACCAGGTCGATCCACGGAACCTGATCGGTCCCCTGATCGTGGCCGGTGGGGTCCTCGCGTTCGTGACGATCCCTCTCGTCGACGGTCTGGGGGCGGGACTCCGAGGTGCTGGACCGGCGACGACCACCATCATCACCTTCCTCGCCTTCTTCGCACCGGCGGCGGTACTCACGGCCGTCACCCCGTCGATCATCAAGCTGCAACTCGAGGACCTGGACGAGACCGGTCGCGTGGTCGGCCGCCTCTCCGCCATCGGAACCGCCGGAGCCATCCTGGGCACCTTCGCGACCGGCTTCATCCTGGTCGCGGCAGCACCGACACGACCGGTGATCCGCGGGGTCGCGGTGCTGCTGGTCCTGCTCGGGCTGGCCGTGACGGTCTGGCTGAAGCGCTGGCGAGCGGTATCCGCCACCACGGTCGCGCTGGTGGTGGCGGGCGGAGCCCTCTCCTTCGCGGCCAGCCACCCGTGCCAGTACGAGTCCGCCTACTACTGCGCGTTCATCGAGAACGACGAGGACCGGCGTGGCGGCTACGCCCTGTGGCTGGACACGCTCCGACACAGCTACGTCGACCTGAACGACCCGAGCCACCTCGAGTTCACCTACACCGCGTGGTTCGGTGACGTCATCAACGCGATCGCGCCCGATGGCGAGCCGCTTGCTTCCCTGCACATCGGAGGCGCCGGGATGACGATGCCGCGCTACCTGCGCCACGAGCACCCCGGTTCCACCTCGACCGTGCTGGAACTCGACGAACTGCTCCTCGACCTCGCCATCGACGAGTTGGGGTTCGAGCCCAGCGACGACATCGAGGTGGTCCTCGGCGACGCGCGGCTCTCCGCCGAGCGGGCCGACACCGCGGCGTACGACCTGGTCATCGGCGATGCGTTCGGCGGGGTCGCGGTCCCCTGGCACCTCGCCACCAGGGAGTTCACCGAGGAGCTGCGTCGCGCCCTGCGCGACGACGGCATCTACGTGCTCAACCTCCTCGACTACGGCCCGCGCCGGTTCCTGCGTGCCGAGGTGGCGACGCTGGACGCCGTGTTCGAGCACGTCGCGGTACTCGGGCGCGCCGGGTCGTTCGACCCGACGGCACGCGACGTCGGTGGCAACTACGTCCTCATCGCCAGCGACGCCCCACTGCCCCTGGAGCGGATCGTCGAGGCCAACCGCGACCGTCGGCGCGACGACGAGCTGCTCCATGGCGAGGAGCTCGAGCGGTTCGTCGGCGAGGCGCGGGTCCTGACGGACGATCACGCCCCGGTCGACCAGCTGCTGACCCCCCGCCCGACCGGCTGATCGGGGAGCTCACGGCCACAGGTCCCACCGGTCGGCGTCGGAGGGCCCTGGACCCCCGACTCCTGCCCTAGGATGCTGGTTTCGGCCACGACATCGGGGGTCACGGTGCCCGAGCAACCACCCGCTTCGTCGGGCCCCCGGCCGCGCTCCGAGGTCCCGGGGGGACAGACGCATCGCTCCCGCCCGCACATCGACGTCACCTCGGTCGACCTGCAGGGCGACATCGTCATCATCACCGACCGCAGTGGCACCATCGTCGATGTCAACGACGCCTTCGTCCGCACCACCGGGTACTCCCGACAGGAGGCCATCGGCGACACGCCGAAGCTCCTCAGCTCGGGCCTGCACGGTCCCGAGATCTACCGCGAACTCTGGGAGACGGTACTCAAGGGCCAGGTGTGGACAGGCCAGCTCATCGACCGACACCGCGATGGCCGGCTGCGGACCCATCGGCTCGCGATCACCCCGATCGTCGGGTCGGACGGCCAGGTGACCCACCTGATCGCCGTCCAGCGCGACATCGCCGCTCAGCGGGCAGCCCCCACCGCTTCGACAGGTCTCGGCGAGCTCCACACCGACGCGGAGGCAGCCTGCACCTTCGTCGACACCGAGGGAGCGCGCCTGCTCGGCGGCGATCCCGCACAACTGTACGCCGGCGGGTGGTTGTCGTTCCTCCCCTCGGAGGAGGTCAACGCCCTGCGGGAGAGCTTGGACCTTGCCGTTGCTTCCGGACGGCGGCAGCGGCTCGACCTACGCACCTCCGCGGATCGGTGGCTGCACCTGGAGGTCGAACCGGTGCTCGGCAGTCATGGCGAGCACTTCGGGGCCGTGTGGCTGCTCGAGGACATCACCGATCGCATGCACACCCACGCCCGGCTCGCCCGTCGTGATGCGGTCGTGTCGACCTTGCTCGAGGCGTTGTCAGCTCCGGTGGCGCTGATCAACCCCGATGGGACCGTGCTGGCGACCAACGGGGCGTGGTCGCGCCGTGCTGCCGCGGACCATCCGGCGCTCGCCGCGGGGCCGGGCGACGACCTCCCTGCACTGCTCCGGCGTGACGGTGAGGACCGCTCGGCGGGGAAGCTCGCGCGGTACCTCGAGGACCACCTGCGCGGGTTCCCGGCGACGGTGCGCGAACCGGAGGCGGTCGTGCTCCACCCGTTGCCGAGCGAACAGGGTGGCTGCCTCCTGCAGCTGCAGCTGGACTGACCAGCGACGGCGACCAACGTGGACCTCCACGATCGGGGGTACCGTCGTGAGTCGAGCCGCCATGCGTCGAGGGAAGGGTCCCCGATGATCTGGCTCGATGTGCTGTTCGTCCTGGCGATCGTGGCCATCGCCTGGATGATCCGGGCGCTGTACCGGCAGGACCACTGGCGCCGCAGGCGTCCCCACAAGACGCCGGAGGAGGGTGGGCGCAGCTTCGGCGACACCCGGCACTGGGGTGGGTGGGGTCGCCCGGGGCAGTGACTCCGCGGGCACGGGCCGATGCGCGGTGGGTCGCGGCCGCATCGCCTACGACGACTCCTCGGCGTGCTCGTAGCGGTCCGTTCCCGTGACGACAGCGACGGGGCAGTGCGCGTGCGCCAACACCTGCTGCGCGACCGAGCCCAGGAGCAACCCCTTGAACCCGCCGTAGCCGCGGGAACCCACGACCACCAGGGAAGCCCCCTGCGACGCCTCGCAGAGCAGGGGGGCGGCGCCACCCACCGCGACGATCGGTTCGACCGTGCAACCCGAGGTGTCGACGCTGTTGATGATCTGCTGGAGGTGCTCCCGTTCCGCCTCGCGGATCTCCGCGACCGGCGGCGGTGGGAAGATCACCGGATCGAGGTAGGTCCTCGGCACCCCGGCGACGAGGAGTACCTCGAGCTGCGCGCCACGCAGACGGGCCTCGTCGACCGCCCAGCGCAGCGCGGCCCGCGACGGGTCCGAGCCATCGACCCCGACGACGATCCGCTCCATGACGTCACCTCCGTCCACTCTCAGGCATGATCGTGTCCCGGGTGGCCGTACCGCTGACAGAGGCGATGGTCGGCGCTTCGCAGGACCATCGCGGCATCGCGACCGACACGACGGCAAGGGGCCCAGGCCGGTGCGACGGAAGGCTGGGGGTAGCTCACCGGTTGCCACGACCGGACGAGCGCGGCGCGGCGCGGCCCGTCCGAGCTGTCAACCTCATCGACCTCGCGAGGTAGCTGTGACCTTCCCTCCCGGCTCGACACCTCGCCGCCCCGGGCGGCCTCGGTCGCGGCTGGCGGCGGTTGGCGTCGCCGTGTTCCTGCTCAGCGCCTGTGTGCCAGGCGGCGACGAGGAGGCTGCCGCAGCGTGTGGGGTGTTCCAGGAGCATCTGGACCAGATGCGTGACGGTGAGGAGCAGCGTGACCAGGCCATCGCGCTGGCCGAGCAGGCCGCCATCGACGCCCAGGAAGCGCAGGACCAGGACCTCGCGTCCGCGATGGCGGACTACCGGCGGGTCATCGTCCGGTTCGCCCTCGCCACGGACGACGTGCGGGAGGCGGAGCAGCGCCGCGCGGTCGACGGCTCCCCCGAGGTGCAGGACGAGCTGCGGGAGGCCGAGAACCGGCTCACCGAGACGATCCAGGCCGGGGATCTGGTCCTCAACCGGATCAGATCGCTGTGCGCCGACCACGACGTCGACCTGGGGTAGCCATCTGAGCAGGCAGGCTCAGAGGCACAGCTCCGGACCCCAGTCGGTCTGACCCCGACCAGGCTGGCAACGGAACTCGCGGAGACCCGCGATCAGACGCTAGGTCCCGCTGCTCCCTCCGACGAAGGCCTCGTCCACGAAGGTGAATCGGTGACGGCTGGCGGCGAGCGAGTCGTCTGCCTCGACGTTGGTCATGGCCCCGCTATCGCCCCAGCTGGGATCCTCGCTCCAGGCTCCGACCGACGGGTCGCAGCAGCGACGCCGCAGACATCCGAGGAGTCCGGCGATCAGTCCTGCCAGACCGGTGGCCGAGAGGGCACCGATCAGACCACGCTTGTTCGACGTCTCCATGCGTCCAGGCTACGCCGAGGGGCTGCCGAAGGGAAGGGCTCACCCCGAGCGACGTGCCGACGGACGCGCCACACGATCGGAGACCGTCGGCGATCTCGACAGGAACGACTACTCGACGAGGTTCCCTGACCTCGCCGCTGTGGGCAGGCCATCCTCCCCAGCGGCCGTCTGCCGGATCAGGCGTACCTCCTCCGCGTCATAGGGCTGCCCATCGGGACGGAAGATGTCGTGGAACCAGACCTGCGGTTCGGGCGCATCCCGGGGGGAATCCCAGGCGAACATCGTCTGCGTGCGACCGGCGACCAGCCCCCAGTTGAGCGCCCCGACACGCTCGCGCCGCATCAGTGGCAGGTGGGAGGCGAAGTTGCTGTCCAGGGTCCTGGCCAGGAACTCGGTACAGAGCAGAGGGCGCTCGTAGACCTGGAGGGCACGGATCAACCGATCCAGACTTGCCACGTCGGCGTACTGGTGGAACGTCAGCACGTCGGAGGCCAGCAACTGGAACCGGTTGAGCTCGAGGAACTCCGGCCGGGTCTCCCAGATGCCACTGGTGAGCGGGTGCACCACCTCGATCGAGCGGGCCCACCGGAACACCGCTTCCGTCAGCGGGAGCGCGTTGCCGATCAACCCCTCGTTGCCGGGCTCGTTGTAGAGGTCCCAGAGGAGGATCCGCTCATCATCCGCGAACCGGTCCAGCACGCCGCACACGTACTCCTCCAGTCGCGGCCACTGGGCAGGATCGACCACCGACTTGGCGTTCGGGCTCTGCACCCACTGCGAGTTGTGGATCCCCGGGACGGGATCGGGCTGCGAGCCGAGGTGGGCGTAGTTCTGCCAGACGCCTTCGAGCAGCACGGGCATCACGGCGACCCCTCGCCGAGCGGCGACCTCGAGGAAGCGATCGAGATGATCGACCAGAACCGCAGATCTGGACCACAACAGGTCATGCAGGAACACGCGGACGGTGTTGAAGCCGACGGACGAGGCGAGCTCGAGTTCGGCGTCGATCGCCGAGAGGTCGAACGTCTCGGGCTGCCACATCTCCAACTGGTTCACCGCGTAGGCGGGCACGTAGTTGCAGCCGACGATCCACGGCTGGCGGCCGTACCACTCGACGGCTCGGCTCTGGGACCAACGGCCGACCCCGAGCGGGTCGTCACCACGAGGCAGTTCGGCGACGCGGTCGATGTCGGCCGGCGAGGGCCATGGCGTCGGATGGGGAGCCGACCCGGTCGGGGGCATCGCCGCGGTCGGTCTGGGCAGGTCGCTCATCGGACCTCATCTCTGGTGCGTGGCGTTCCCATGGAAGCGGTGGCGCCCCGGCTTCCGCCAGGACGCCACCGCTGGGAGGGACCGGTCACTCGGCGAAGCTGCCGAGGTTCTCGTTCATCCGCCCTTCGGCGTCAGCGAGTGCCGACTGCGGATCCTTGTCGCTGATCCAGGTCGCCTGCAACTCGTCGGCCAGGCTGTCCCATGCGCCGGCCCAGCCCGCGACCGCCGGCACGAACACCGCGGTGTCAGCCGCGTCGGCGTAGTTCGACCGCTGCGGGGCGTCGTCCAACTCGCCGCCGGTCAGCACCGACGTGCGGTTGGCGAGGTGGCCCGTGCCAGCCGCCCAGGCGCCGATGTTGTCGTAGAGGAACGCGACGAACGCGAGGGAGGCTTCACGCTCGGCTGCATCCCGGTTCGACGCGTCCGGCAATACCCACATGTGTGAGTCGCCCCAGAAGCCTGGCTGGTCGTACACGACCGGGACCTGCAGGGCGGCGTAGGTGAAGTCGGCCTGCCGGTTGTACTGATCGACGACCCAGGTGCCGTTGTGGAGGACCGCGACCTCACCGGCCAGGAACGCCGATTCGGAGTCGGTGTAACCCTGCGCAGGATCCGACGCGCGCGTCGCCAGCTCGTTGAGCACCCGCAGCGCCTCCTGGCCCTCCGGCGTGTTCACGGTGGCGTTGCCATCCGCGTCGACGATCGAGCCGCCCTGCTGCGCGACCAGTCCGAGGAACAGCCGCGCGCCGACCGCGAACTCGAACCAGTCCTGGGAGAAGTACAGGGCGTCAGTGGTGTCCTGGATCGCTTCCGCCTGCTCGAACAGCTCGTCCACGCTGGTCGGCATGACCGGCTCACCCGCATCGTCGACCAGGCCGGCCTGCTCGAACAGGTCGACGTTGACGTGCCACAGGCTGCCGTGGATGTCGAAGGGCACCGCGAAGACGTCACCCTCGAAGGATGCACCCTGTTGTGCCGGCTCGGTGTAGTCGGAGAAGTCGATGCCCGCTCCTGCGAGGTCGTCGTCGAGCGGACGCAAGAGGTTGCGGCCGGCGAAGTCTGGCAGACGGTGCGAGTGCATGACCGCCACGTGCGGCGGGTTCCCTCCAGCGAAGGTGGTGGACAGCTGGGTGTAGTACTGGTCCCAGACCGCGCCACCGAGTCGTTCGACGGTGACGCCGTTGTCGGCTTCGTTGAACGCGTTGGTGAGGATCTGGATGACCTCACACTCCGTCGTGGCCTCGGACACGTCGGTCACACCCTGCGTGCTCTCGTCACAGTCTCCGAAGAACCTCGCGAGGGTGATCTGGGTCCCGTCGCCGTCGGTCGCGGCACCGGCCTCGGTTCCCGACCCGTCGTCGTCAGGGGATGTGGTCTCGCCGTCACCACACGCAGCGGCGACGAGCGCCAGCGCGAGCAACAGGCCCATCACACGGAACGGACGTCGATCTCTCATGCTTGCTTCTCCTCTTCCTGATGTGGCCATCCGGATGGGGTCGGTGGTGCAGGCGGATGCCGGCACGGGTCGGTCAACGGTCGTGTGACTACTTGCCCCCGCTGCCGAGCGAGATGCCTCGGATCAGTTGCCGCTGGAAGATCACGAACATGATCAGCAGCGGCACGCTGGCGAGCACCCCTCGCGCCATCAGCGCGCCCAGTTCGGTGGCCTGGGCGAAGTTGCCCTGCAGTGATGCGAGCCCCGTGGTGATCGTGAACATCTCGCGCTCGGTGGCGGAGACGAGCGGCCACAGGTAGTCGTTCCACGTCAGGACGAAGGTGAAGATGGCGAGTGCGGTCAGGGCCGGTGTCGCCATCGGGAGCATGATCTGGCGGAAGATGCGCCACTGCGAGGCACCGTCGATCTGCGCCGCTTCCTCGATCTCGCCAGGGATCGCGGCGAAGAACGTCGTCATGATGAACACACCCAAGGGGATGCCGACACGGGGCAGGAACAGTCCCGGGTGCGTGTTGTGCAGCCCGAACTGCTCGAAGATCAGGAACAGCGGGATGAACATCACCTCCTGCGGGACCATCAGGCCGGCGATGACGATCGGGAACAGGATCTTCTTCCCGGGGAAGCGCAGCCGCGCGAAGGCGTAGCCAGCCAT
>PWTE01000102.1 GCA_003563915.1 Nitriliruptoraceae bacterium | reverse complement strand
GCACGGATGCTCTCGGCCAGGGCCGGCGCAGCGGTGGGCTCGACGACGACCAGTGTGAACCCATCACCCCAGCGGTCCCGGAGCAGGGCGGCCATGGCGGCGGCCAGACCACCCACGCCGGCCTGCACCAGGACGTGGCTCGGCGGGGGAACCAGCTCCTCGGTGACCTCTGCAGCGATGGCGAGGTAGCCCTCCATCACCCGGAGCGCGGGCGCGACGTACCCGGGCCAGGTCGAGTCCGAGAGCAGTACCCAACCGTTCGCGTCCGCATCGGCCGCGGCCGCGACCATGCTGGCTTCGTAGTCGTGTCCGGAGCGCACGACGGTGGCGCCGCGATCGCGGAGCCGCGCGGCGAAGGGCTCGGGCACGGTGTCGCTCAGGTAGACGACCGCCTGTGCGCCGAAGATCGGTGCGCCCGCCGCCAGCGACAGCCCGTGGTTCCCCGCGCTCGCGCAGGCGAAGACGACGCCCTCCAGCGCGGCGGCGAGCTGCTCGTCGGTGGCGGGCGCGCCAGGCCGGTCCGCGCGTTCGGCGGCCATACGCGCGATGGCGTGGGCGGCACCCAGTGCCTTGAAGCTGCCCAGCCCCATCCGGTCCCGCTCGTCCTTGAGGTACAGCGCCCCGATGCCGAAGCGTCGCGCCAGTTCCGGCACCTCCAGCAGAGGTGTGGCGGCAGCAGCCGGGCACCGCTGCAGCAGGGCCTGCACGCCTGACGGATCAGCGATGAGCTGGCCCACCACAAGGTCGTCGGTCACCGGCAGGCCACGGCCACGGTGCGGGTTGGCGAGTACGTCCACGGGGATCCTCCTACGACCGAACGATAGGTCACGGGTAGCCTCCCCCAGCCCACCCCGACCCCGCCACCTCCAGGCCCCGCTCGTGCCCTCCGACTTCGACCGTGCCTTCGACGCGCTCATGGAGCGCGGCCCTGGCCGCATGGTGCCGGACCTCTCCCGGATCACAGCCTTGACCGAACTGCTGGGTGACCCGCAGTTCGCCTACCCGACGGTCCACGTCACCGGAACCAACGGCAAGGGCTCGGTGGTGCGCATGGTCGGCGCGCTGTGTTCCGCCGCCGGACTGGCCGCCGGCACCTACACCTCGCCGCACCTGCAGACCGTGCGCGAGCGGCTGACCCTGGCCGGCCGCCACATCTCACCGACCCGGTTCGCCGAGGTCCACGACGAGGTGGCGGTCTTCGCCGACCTGCTCGACGAGCGGATCCGCGCCGACGGCGGGGAGCCGGCGGATCACGTCACCTACTTCGAGATGCTCACCGCCATGGCCTTCGCCTGGTTCGCGGACGCGCCCGTGGACGTCGGGGTGTTCGAGGTCGGGATGGGCGGCCGCTGGGACGCGACCAACGTGGTCCGCAGCGACGTCGCCGTCATCAACGAGATCGACGTCGACCACTCCGAGCTCGGTTCGACACCGGCCGAGGTCGCCTCCGAGAAGGTCGGGATCATCAAGCCCGGCGCCCAGGTGATCGCCGCCGAACAGGCCCCGGAGGTGGACGAGATCCTGAGGGCAGCCGTCCAGGAGGCCGGTGCCTCGCTCCTGCAGTTCGGCGAGGACCTCGAGGTGGTCGACCACCGGCTGGCCGTCGGGGGGCAGTACGTGGCGCTGCGGGTGGGGGAGCGCGTGATCGACGACATCCTGCTCCCGCTCTACGGCGACCACCAGGCGCGCAACGCCGCTCTCGCCCTGGGAGCGTTCGCCGCGTTGACCGACGCGTCCTTCGAACAGATGGACGACGAGGTCGTGCGCCACGGGCTGGGTGCAGTGGCCGTCCCTGGGCGGATGGAGGTCGTACGCCGGGAGCCGACGGTCGTGCTCGACGGTGCCCACAACCCCCACGGCGCAGCAGCCGCGGCCGTGGCCATCGCGGACTCTTTCGGGTTCGACGAGCTGATCCTCGTGGCGGCCTGCCTCGACGACAAGGACATCGCCGGGATCCTCGCGGAGCTCAAGGGGGCGGCGTCCCACGTCATCGTCACCGAGTCCCCGTCGCCTCGGGCTGCCTCGCTGGCGCGGATGCATGCGGCCGCGGTGGCCACCTGGGAAGGGACGGGCATCGCCGTCGAGATGGCCGAGGATCTCACCCAGGCGCTCGAACTCGCCGAGTCCATGGCCAAGGAGGGCGACGGGGTGCTCGTCGCGGGCTCGCTGCACACCGTCGGCGCGGCTCGTGACCGCTACCTGCCGTTGAACGACCTCGAGGAGCTCGGTGACGAGGACGAGGTCGTGTGGGAACCCGACGACGAGGACGACGACGAGGTCGAGGACACCGACCTAGCGATCGCCCTCGAGCTGGCTGCCCAGGCGGACGACCCGTCGGCCTTCGACGAGGCCGTCGAGCGCTTGCTCGAGGAGGAGGACGAGCGCGACCCGTGACCACCGGCGCGGGCGGTCAAGCGTCCCCGTCCGGCCGCCGATACCTCGATAGGAGGATCGGATGAGCCGGATCGATCGCGCGGTACAGCGCGTGCGCCACCACCTCGCGGACGACGAGGTGCTGCTGGCCTGCGCGTTGGGGCTGGAGATCGATGGGCGCCGACGACAGGTCCTGATGCTCACGGACAAGCGGGCCATCCGGGTCGGGCTGCGCGGAGAGCACCCCGACGAGCTGCCCGTCGAGGGTGCTGGAGCCCGGTTCGACGAGGTCGGCGACGTCCTGACGATCACCGGCACCGCGGGGCGGCTGGAACTGCGTGACGTCGAGCGCGGGGCGGCGGAGCGGATCGAGCGGCTGCTCGGGCGTCACCGGTCACGGCTGCTGGCTGGGACGACGCAGGATCTCCACCACATCCGGATCGTGTCCGCCTGACCGGCGGGGAGCGACGAGTGGTTGCGTGGTCGACCCCACTGACGCGTCATGGTCGTGGAGGGTCGGCATGGGACTGGAGGCCGTTTCTGCCGGCGCGCGGATGGCGTGCGCCTGGCCTACACGGCGCTGGGATCCGGGCCGCCTTTCGTCTGGGTCCCCGGGTGGATCAACCACCTCGAGGTGATGTTGCCGGCGTTGCTCATCGGGCAGACGCCTACCCCGAGGAGGCGCACGAGGCCGTGCTCGGTCTCATCCGGGGGCACTGGGGGCTGGCCGCGGAGCTGTTCACGGACCTGTTCGCGCCTGATGCCGAGACTGAGGATCGCGCCTGGTTCGCGCCGTTCCTCGACGGCTTCGACGACGTGTTCGACGACCAGGTGACCTTCATCGCCCGGCACGTCGCGTCGATGGAAGCCAGCTAGTTCACCTGCCGCCGCTCTGGAGGCTGAGCGCGATGGCTTCGGCGAGGTCGTGGTCGACCTCGGGGCCGTAGGTGACCACGCCGATCCAGCCATCATCGAGTTGGCGGAGCCAGAGGTGCTGGGTCTGCTGCGGCGGAGGTCCGTGTCCCTCGGCTGCCTCGACGTCGTCCTCGTCGAGGAGCCAGAACAGCACCGGGATCGTCTCGGTGGTCTCCGCGCTCTCCAGCGTCACCGCGACCCCGTCGTCGAGGTCGGTGGGTGGCGCGACCGCGGTGAGCTCGCCTGGGAGCTGATCTGACAGCCAGGTGATGAGGTCGTCAGGGAAGCCTCGAGCGGCGGCGGGTGCACCGGCATCGTCGCGCTGGTGGCCTACAGCTTCGAACACGACGATCGCGCCGCCCTCGACGACGAACTCCAGCGACGGAGGCACGTCGCGCGGGGCCACGGTGCCGCCTTCGACCTCCTCGGGGAGCTCGAAGGTGATGGGGAGCGTGCCCACGACGGTCGTCACCTCGCCTGGGCCGAGCATCGAGCCAGGTTCGATCCGGAGGGCCTGCTCGTCGGCTTGGGTATCGTCGTGGTCGTCGGTCTCGTCGTCCTCGGGCGCGATCGGTTCCTCGGCGACCTCGGTGGGGGTCTCCTCGAGCGGCTCCGGTGCGAGGCCGTCGTCGCCATCACAGCCGATCAGGGCGGCGGCGAGCAGAGCGAGCGCCGTCGGGCCCACCGCCAGCTGGCGGTGCGTACGTCGATATGGCGTCCTGCGGTGCGACGTGGTGGGTGGCGTCGGTTGCATGGCGGCCCCGGGTGACGGTGGACGCCGACCGTAGCGTTCGTCGACCGTCGGTTTGCCGGTTCCCGGGCGGGCTGGGAGGATGCGCGCCGAGAGACCCATCCCTCAGACCGGAGCAGTGGATCCGTGGCAGACCAGAAGACCCTCATCCTCGTGAAGCCCGACGGCGTTGCTCGCGGGCTCGTCGGCGAGGTCATCGCCCGCATCGAGCGCAAGGGCTACCGCCTCGAGGCGCTCGAGCTCACGACCCTCGAACGGGCGACGGCGGAGGAGCACTACGCCGAGCACACCGACAAGCCGTTCTTCGGTGAGCTGGTCGAGTTCATCACGTCGGGTCCGCTGGTGGCGATGTGCGTCTCCGGCGAGGACGCGATCACCGGGATGCGGACGCTGATGGGTGCGACCAACCCGCTGGAGGCGACGCCCGGGTCGATCCGTGGCGACTTCGCCACGATCATCGGCGAGAACATCGTGCACGGCTCCGACTCGCCGGAGAGTGCGGCGCGCGAGCTCGGGATCTTCTTCCCTGGCCGGTTCTAGCGGGCGCACGAGGGTCAGGGCCGGACGACCCTCCCCATCTCCTCGACGTCATAGCCGCCCAGGTCGGTGACGGCCTGACGGAACGTGTCGTCGTAGAGGAGCGCGCGCAGCGGTGCGAGTCGCGGGTCCTCCCAGGTGCGGGCCTGCATCACCAGGTCGTAGGGCTCGTCGGCGATGGGGACCGTCTCGAGGTCGAAGGCACGGGCCGCGGCGACGATCCCGAGCCCGGTGTCGGCTCGGCCGGCAGCGATAGCGGCTGCGACTCCGAGGTGGGTGTGCTCCTCGCGGGTGTAGCCGTCGACCTGCTCGGGCGTGATGCCTCGACGTTGCAGCTGGTGGTCGAGCAGGACGCGCGTGCCGGCGCCACGTTGCCGGTTGACGTAGCGGACGTCGCCGCGGGCCAGGTCGTCGATACCGCTGAGGTCCTTGGGGTTGCCAGGAGCGACCATGAGGCACTGTTGGCGGTGGACGAGCCGGACCACGACCAGCTCCTGGTCGGGCAGGGTGCGATCCAGGTACGGCAGTGTGTAGGCGCCGGTCGCCGGGTCGAGCAGGTTGGAGCCGGCGAGGTGGCACAACCCGTCGCGCAGCGCGATCAGCCCGCCGAGTGACCCGACGTTGGATGAGGCGAGGGTGACCCGAGGATCACGAGCGCGGAGCATCGATGCGGCGAGGTCGAGCACCAGGTCGTGGGAGCCGGTGGCGACGATGGTCCGCTCGATGTCGGGGAGGTCGCGGAGCAAGGTGACGGGCACCTGCGCACCCGCCTGGTGGCCCTCGATGCCGGCCGGGACGACCAGCAGCCCGTCGGCGCGGACCAGTGAGGTGAGCACTCCGGCGCCACGGGGGAGCGGCGTGGCGACGATGCGGCCGTCGCCCTCGCCGAGTCGGACGCGGATCCAGTCGTCCATGCCCACCACCGAGGCGAGCTTGCGGGCGAGGTGTGCCTGGACGGTGGGGCGTGACGGCGGTGAGGTGCCTTGCAACTCGGCCACGAGGGGTGCGACGAAGATGTCGAAGGTCAACGCTGCGGAGACGGGGTAGCCGGGGGCGCCGACCACCGGCGTCGCGTCGACCGCGCCGAGGACCACGGGGTGGCCCGGGCGGACGGCGACTCCATGGACGGCCAGGGTGCCGGTCTCCTCGACGATACGGGCGGTGTGGTCGTCGCGGCCGGCGCTCGATCCCGCGATGACGATCACCAGGTCGGCCGTGGTGGCCGCCTGACGCAGCGCGGCGGCGAGGGTGGTGGGGTCGTCAGGTTGGATCGGGGTGACGTGGGCCGTGGCACCGGCCTCCTCGGCCTGGGCGGCGAGCATCAGCGAGTTGGTGTCGACGATCTGGCCGGGGGCCGGGTCGGTTCCGAGGGGCGTGATCTCGTCCCCCGTCGGGATGATCGTGACCTGCGGGCGGCGTCGTACCTCGACGTCGAGGTTGCCGGCTGCGGCGGCAGCAGCGAGGTCGACCGCGCGGAGGCGGTGACCTTCAGGGAGGAGGAGTTCGGCGGTTGCGACGTCTTCACCGATCGAGCGGACGTGGTGGTATGGCGGGGCGGCGGCGTCGATCTCGGCGCGTGGGCCTTCGGGGGTGTCGAGGTGGTGGACGTGCTCGCGCATGATGACCGCGTCCCGGCCCGGGGGTAGCGGGTCGCCGGTGTCGACGATGTCGAAGTCGTCCGGGGCGAGCTGGAGCGGGGTGGTGGGGGACGCGCCAACCGTGTCGTGGGCGCGCACGGCGATGCCGTCCATCGCCGCGGCGTCGTAGGAGGGTGAGGAGCGGCGTGCCCAGATGGGTGCGGCGGTGATCCGACCGAGGGCGTCGGCCAAGGGGAGCCGCTCGGAAGGCAGGCGGGTCGGGCAGCCAGCGGCGCGGCGCGTGTCGCGCCAAGCCGCGAGGGCGTCGGCGGCCGGAACGTCGCGAACGAAGGGGCTGGAGTCCATGGTCGCGGGGACCCTAGTAGCCGCGTGGCGCGTCGATGTGCGGGGTGTCCGCGGACGGAGGTGCGTCGTGGGGAGGTGTATCCACAGGCTCGAGCAGTTCGCCCTTGCCACCGCGGTGCACCCGGCTAGGTTGCCTGCATCCACGGGGGATGACCACATGATCCGACGGGGGATCCTGAACGCGGCGGGCCCGGCAGCTTTGCTGGCTGCCCTGGTCGTTGGCTGCTCGTCGGCAGAGGTGGACGGCGACGCCGCGGCGGAGCTCGGCGAGATGGTGTTGGAGGAGGCGGTTGAAGCACCCGTCGAACCTGAACCTGAAGGTGAGGTAGAGGCTTCGGGGGAGGGGCGCGAGGGGGATCCAGCGTCGGAGGAGTCGACCGACGTCTCGGACGTCGACATCACGACCGTTCCCGAGGAGATCACCGTCGAGTACGTCCAAGCCGTCCTCGACGAACTCGAAAGGATCTACGCGGAGGCCCTCGTGATCATGATGGAGGAGGGTGAACTCACGCTGGAGGTGTCAGACCGACTGGGTGAGATCTTCGCCCAACGCCAGGTTGACCTTCGACGCCAGGAGTTCATCGACGCGGCCGACGCTGGGTTCCCGGATATGCGCCCTCCCGATGTGATCGAACTCCGCCGCCGTGAGGTCGTCGAGATCCTCGATGAGGCGGATGGCTGCATCTACGTGGAGACCGTGACCGACGATTCCTCGTACTTCAGCGAGCCCCGAGATCCAGTCGAAATCTTCGTGCTTCTGGAGCCTCACTCAGGTGCGCGACCTGTTGACATCAATTCGACGGATTGGGCTTACGGATCGCTCGGGGGCGGCGAGCTAAGTGAGATGAGAGGGCTATCGCCATGCGCAGATCGATAGCGATCATCGCAGTTGTGCTGCTTTTCGCAGCCCCAGGGGGCGGAGCGGCCCTTGCAAGCACATGCGAGGTTGACGCTGGTGGTGAGCGAAGCGGCTTGGAGTCGCGCCTAGTCGTTGACGGTGAGTGCTTGTCGCATTCGCCGGGACGCCTCCCGGGACCGAGGAGTGGAGCAGGTGCGTATCCTCAGCCGGTCGTCGATGGGCCGGTTCTGGAGTACGCGTACGAGCCGATGTGGGGATCGCATCCGGACAGGGGGGAGTTGTGCGTGGATCTCCTGCGGAGCGACTCGGTCACGACGGACAGTCCGCTCGGGCAGATCTGGGAGGAGCGGGCGCTCGAGATGATCGCCGACCCCTTGCTCGCGGACGTCGAG
>PWTE01000290.1 GCA_003563915.1 Nitriliruptoraceae bacterium | reverse complement strand
GGGCCAGCATCACGCTCTCGCTCACGGGGTCCTCCTGGTGGTGGGTGCCGGGGCGGGATGACGCCCGCCCCGGCCTGCCGGGCCGGGTGACCCCCCGGTCCGGCGTGCCGCGCGCCGTCTCGCCAAAGACCGCCGCGCGGCAGGTCTGGTCAGCGGTGGGGCCAGCGGTCGGCCTCGCTCGGCGTGCGCGGCGACTTGGCCGGGTGCGGGGTCGGGTGCGCCGGGGACGGCTCGGTCGGCCGCTCCTGACCGGCGGCGACCCGGCGGGCGCGACGGTGGCGCTCGGTGGGCTGGGGGTCCTGGGGGGTGGGGACGACCTTCACGGGATGCTCCTCGGTGGTGGGTGGTGCGGGTCAGGGGTCAGGCGGTCGTGCGGATCTCCGCGAGGCCACGGTCGTAGCCCGACCAGAGGTCCGGGCCAGACGGGACGCCCGCTGCGTCGAGCAGTCGCATCATCTCCACGCGACGGACGCCGTTGCGGGCGAACGCCCGCCCCATCTCGTGCAGGTCGTCGGCGTAGTCGGTCAGGAACCGCTCGGGGTCAGGGCTGATCGGGATCGACGCTCGACGCCGAGACGAGGGTGGCGGCGGGTCCGACTGCGGAGCATCGGACCTGGGGTCTTGCTCTTGACCTTGCTGGGTCTGGTCCCCCCTGGGTCTGGTTCCCCCGCCATCACCGTCGGCATTGATCCCGCCATCTCCGTCGGTATCGCCCTCGACGTCGCGGTCCGGGGCAGGGTCGTCGGGCACGGCAGCGAGGCGGCGACCCGCTCGGTCCCGGTGCCAGAGGAGCACCGTCGTCGAGGAGGTCCGGCCGCCACCCTTCCGCCCTCGCGGGCGACGCTCGATCGCCCTGTGCTCGACCAGGGACGCGAAGGCGCGTTCCACCCGTCGGCCGGTCCAGCCGAGGTCGACGGCCAGCCGTTCGACGCCAGGGATCGCGGTCCCCTTCGCGTCGGCGTACACGCACGCGAGGTGGGCGTAGAGCACCTTCCCATCCGAGGTGATCTCGCGATGGGCGATGACCTCGGCTGGCACCATCGCGAAGCGCTCCCGTCGCTTGTGCTCCGTCGGCCGGGTGGCCCTGGCGGTAGAGTGCGTCACGTCGCTTCCTTCCTGGTTGGGTTGGGCGTCGATCTCGGAGGACCCCGGTGTGCGCGCCGGGGTCCTCGCACGTTCAGGGGTCGTCGGCGCGCTCGACGGCGCGGGCGAGCAGCCCGGCGGCCTGCGCGAGCACCGTGGGGTCCTCGATGCGCTCAGGGAGTCCCTGAGCAGCGCGGGCAGCCCGCCCCACGGCGACGGCCGGGTCGACCTCGATGTCGACGGCGCTCACGACCGGCGCTCGACACGGGAGGCGACCAGCGACGGCGGAGCGAGCGGGATCTCGGCCACGGGGTCACCGAGGCGCTTCCACCGGGTCCAGTGGCCAGCGCACCAGCCGCGTGCGCGGTGCGGCTTCGAGCAGCCGGACACCTTGCAGGTTCGTGGGGACCCGTCCCTCGTGGAGTTCATCCAAACACCGAATTCTCGCGCCACTACCGGCGGCGCTCTCGGTGTCCCTCCCGAGTCCGTGAGCCTCGCGGCTCAACAGCGGGGAGACTAGGGCAGCCCGCGTCCCACGTCCAGCACGGATCTGCGGTCTAGGGGGCCTCTACCGCCCGATCTGGGCAGTTCCCGCCCTCGACGACCGGACGCTCAGACGGCCCTCAGCAGCCCCGTGACCGACGCCGGGAGGTGCGCCTCGCCCCCCCGTGTGATTGCGTTGAGAAGAAGTCGGCTCACCGCGACCGCTCTGCAACGGGCGTTGGTCACGGGCGTCGCGCCGGCGCTCCACCGCTTGCGTGCTGCCCTCAGGTTGGCCAGTCGGTCTTCCACCAACGTCTGCGTTGACGGCGATCGTCTCGGGCGGTGAGAGCGGCGACCGTGAACCAACCAGCGGCGGCCAGCAGGTGGAGCCAGCGAGGGCCGGCGACCTCGTCGACGAAGAACGCCGCGATGACGAGGCTTCCGCATCCGGCAACGATGAGAAGCCAGGCAGGCGCGCCGTAGCCACCCGAAGGCCGTCGTCGGTAGCCGCTTTTTGAACCCATCCGACGATGATACGTCGCGGTGTGTCAGGTTGACTCTTGTAGGCATAACCGCGGTTGCAGCTCGATCGAAACTTGACTTCTTCTCAACGCAATCGCACGGGGGGGCCTCGCCGGGGCGTCGTCCGGGCCGTGACGGGCCGCTCACGCCTTCCAGGACGGGACCAGCCGGGCCGGGTCGAACCGCTGAGTCCGGGCACCCACCGGGGTCACCTCGATGCGGTCGAGCAGTAGGCCGAGCAGCGCCCGACGCCACCCGTCGTCGGCGGCCTCCCACCGGGCGGTGAGGTCGTCGGCACCTCGGAGATCGTCGAGCATCGAAGTGTCCGTGACCGGAGCCGACAGGCGGCCGGAGACCTCGCGGACCTGCTCCTCGATCCGGTCGCGCATCGACAGGTACTCACCTCGGCCGATCAGCCCGTCCGCGAACATCCCGGCGGCGTCAGCCTTCCGGGCGGCGAGGTCGTCGAGTTCCGCGATGGTGCGGGCGTCGTCGATCTGGTCGTGCGCGTGGACGGCGGCGGCCAGCCCCGGCCCCGCGAGCGCATCGAGCGCCATCGCCCGCACCGCGTCCTCGGTGGGGACGGCCGACACCGACAGCCGACCGCAACGGTTCGGCTCGCCCGGCTGGCGCTTGCAGTAGTAGATCCGGCGGCGCTTGTCGGTGGTCCCGTGGACCAGCCCGGACCCGCACTTGCCGCAGACCAGCAGTCCGGACAGCAGACGGCGGGTCGGCGTGGTCGGCCTCCCCTTGCGGATCATCGCAGCGAGCCGTTCGTGATCGACGCGGGACAGGATCGGATCCCACTCTGCCTGACCCACGACCTCCCCGCGATGCAGCCGCAGCCCGGCCAGGTGCGGAGCCGTCAGGGTCCGGCGGACCGACGCGGGCCGCCACGGGTTCCCCCTCGCGGTGAGCAGTCCGGCCTCGTCCCACGCACGGGCGATCGACCGCCACGACGCACCCTCGTCGAGCACCGCGCGGGCGGCCTGCCGGATCGCCTCGGCCTCCGGCGCGACGATCTCGACCATCCCGTCGCTGTACCCGAACCGACGGGGACCGCCCGACCACTTCCCTGCCTGCGCGAGTTCGTCGATCTTGCGGCGGGTGCGCTCGGCCTTCCGCTCGGACTCCTGCCGGGCCACGGCCCCGGTGATCCGCGCGACCAACCTCCCGTCGGTGGTGCCGAGGTCGATCCGCCCGCCGACGGTCGCCAGCCCGATCCGATGGGACTCGGCCAGGTCGATCAGGTCCTCAAGTTCGCGCGGGTGCCGGGTCAGCCGGTCCGTGTCGAGCGCGACGATCGCGTCGACCGTGCCCGCTCTGGCGGCGTTGAGCATCGCGGCGTACTGCGGTCGCTCCTTGCCGCTGTAGGCGCTCACGTCGTTCTCGACGTACCGCTCGACGACCTCCCACCCGAGCCGGTCGACGAGTTCCAGACAGAGCCGTTGCTGCCGCTCGACCCCGAGCGCTTCGCCGTTGCGGTCCTGGCTGATCCTGGCGTAGATCGCGGCTCTCACGGTGCCCTCCCGGTCGCCCTCGGAGGCACCGTAGCGGTCCGGTGTAACGTTCGGACTCCCCGACGAGCTGCCGCTGTGGATCGACGCCCGGATCGCCGATCTCGACCGGGTGATCGTCGGCGGTGGGAGCCGGAGCCTGAAGCTGGCGGTCGCGCCGGCCGCGCTGACCGCGGTCGGCGGGGGGTTCGTGGAGGATCTCGCGCTGGACGTCTGAGCCTCTGGATCGGGTGCCGGTCGTCAGCGCGGCCGACGGTAGAAGGGCGGCTCGACGACCTCCACGGGTAGGGGACGTCCACGCACGTCGACGCTCAGTCCGGTCCCGGGCTCGGCACGGTCCACGGGGACGTAGCCCATCGCGATCGGGATGCCCAGCGTCGGCGACAGCGCGCCGCTGGTCACCTGGCCGACCTGCTGGTCGCCGTCCAGGATCGGGTACCCGGCACGAGGGGCCCGACGGCCCTCCGAAGCCAGCCCCACCAGCACCTCCGTCGGCCCCTGGTCGGCGACGCGTTGGAGCGCGTCACGCCCGACGAAGTCCGTGTCGAAGGCCACGATCCGTCCGAGGCCCGCATGGAACGGCGTGCGGTCCGGGCCCAGCTCCTGACCGTAGAGAGGCATCCCGGCCTCCAGCCGCAGGGTGTCGCGGCAGGCCAGGCCGGCCGGCACCACCTCGGCCGTGCGACCCGCCTCGTGCAGCGCCTCCCACAGCTCGACCGCACGGCCGGCGTCCACGAACAGCTCGAACCCGTCCTCGCCGGTGTAGCCGGTCCTGGCGAGCAGCACCGGGAGGCTGGCCACGTCGGCACGGACCCCGGCGTAGTACCGCAGGCCGTCGTGCTCCGTGACCCCCATCGACGTCAGGACGCCGGCGGCGGCAGGCCCTTGCAACGCGAGCAACGCGACGGCGCTGCTGGTGTCCGTCACCGTCGCGTCGAAGCTCTCGGCACGGGCGACGAGCTCCCGGTACACGACGTCGGCGTTGGCGGCGTTGGCGACGACGAGGTAGCGCTCCTCCTCGAGCCGGTAGGTGACCAGGTCATCGAGCACCCCACCGTCGTCGGCGCACAGCATCGAGTACTTCGCTCGTCCGACCGCCACCCGCGACAGCGCTCCTACCAGCGCGTGGTCGAGCGCTTCGCCGGCCTGCGGACCGGTCACCTCGATCTCGCCCATGTGGCTGAGGTCGAACAACCCAGCGCGTTGACGTACGGCGTGATGCTCTGCCAGGTCGCTGTCGTACCGAACCGGCATCGACCACCCGGCGAAGTCGGTGAGCGTCGCACCCAGGGCGACGTGGACGTCGTGCAGGGGCGTGGTCCTCATGCGCTGGCTCCCACGGTCGACGGCGCCGGTGTCTGGTCCTGGTCCTGGTCGCGGTCCTCGGCGAGCTCCTCGATCGGCGGGCAGGCGCACACGAGGTTGCGGTCACCGTGCGCCCCGTCGATCCGCCGCACCGGCGACCAGTACTTCCAGCGGCGCGTGCCCTCGGACGGGTAGACCGCCTCCTCACGGGTGTAGGGGTGTGGCCAGTCGCGGACCAGCATGGCCGCGGTGTGCGGCGCGTTGACCAGCGGGTTGTCGTCCCGGGGCCACCGTCCCTCCTCGACCGCGTCGATCTCCCGGCGGATCGCGATCATCGCGTCGCAGAACCGGTCGAGTTCGGCCAGGTCCTCGCTCTCGGTGGGTTCGATCATCAGCGTGCCGGGAACCGGGAAGCTGAGCGTCGGGGCGTGGAAGCCGTGGTCGATCAGGCGCTTGGCGACGTCCTCGGCGTCGATGCCGGTCCGGCGGGCCAGCGGACGCACGTCCACGATGCACTCGTGGGCGACCAGCCCGCGCTCGCCGCTGTAGAGCACGGGGAAGTGCTCGTCCAGCCGTGCCGCGACGTAGTTGGCGGTCAGCACGGCGACCTGGGTCGCGCGGGTGAGGCCCTCGGTGCCCATCAGTCGGATGTAGGCCCACGAGATCGGCAGGATGCCCGCCGACCCGAAGGGTGCGGCCGACACCGGCCCGACCGGTCCCTCGCGACGGTCCGGGTCGGGGTGGAAGGGATGGGCGGGCAGGAAGGGGGCGAGGTGCTCGGCCACGGCGACCGGGCCCACACCCGGGCCGCCACCTCCGTGCGGGATGCAGAAGGTCTTGTGCAGGTTCAGGTGGGAGACGTCGCCGCCGAAGTGTCCGGGGGATGCCAACCCCAACAGCGCGTTCAGGTTCGCGCCGTCGACGTAGACCTGCCCGCCGGCGTCGTGGATCAGCCCGCAGACCTCGCCGATGTCGGCCTCGTACACCCCGTGGGTCGAGGGGTAGGTGACCATCAGGGCCGCCACCTGACCCACGTGCTGGTCCAGCAGGTCGCGCAGCGCGGCCACGTCGATCGTCCCGTCGTCGTCCGCCGGTACGACCACGACCCGCATGCCCGCCATCACGGCGCTGGCGGCGTTGGTGCCGTGAGCGCTGGACGGGATCAGGCACACGTCACGGTCCGTGTCGCCGTTGGCACGGTGGTAGGCGGCGATCGCGAGCAGTCCGGACAGCTCACCCTGTGAGCCGGCGTTCGGCTGCACGCTGACCTTCGCGTAGCCGGTCACCTCGGCCAGCCAGCCCTCCAGTTCGGCGATCATGTCGAGGTAGCCCGCTGCCCGCTCCGGCGGCGCGAAGGGGTGGACGCCCGCGTAGCCGGCCCAGCCGATCGGTTCCATCTGGGTGGTCGCGTTGAGCTTCATCGTGCAGGAACCCAGCGGGATCATGCCGCGGTCCAGTGCGTAGTCCGCGTCGGCCAGCTTGCGCAGGTAGCGCAGCATCGCGGTCTCGGACCGGTAGGCGTGGAAGCTCGGGTGGTCCAGGAAGTCGGTCGTGCGTTGCAGTGTCGCGGGGATCCGCGGGCCCTCGTCCTCGTCCTTCGGTGGGAGCTCGGCGCCGAAGGCCTCGGCGATCGCGGTCAGGTGCTGGGTGCGGGTGGTCTCGTCGCAGGCGATCCGCAGGTGATCGTCGTCGACCACCCCCAGGTCGATGCCGCGGGCCGCGACCGCCGCGGCCAGCTCGTGGGCCCGGCCGGGCACCCGGACGAGGATCGTGTCGAAGAAGGCGTCGTGGACGACCTCGACCCCGGCGGAGGTCAGGGCAGCCGCCAACCGGCGGGCGTCGTGGTGGACACGCTGGGCGATCTCGCGGAGCCCGTCGGGGCCGTGCCAGGCCGCGTACAGCCCAGCGACGACGGCGAGCAGCACCTGCGCGGTGCAGATGTTGGAGGTGGCCCGCTCCCGCCGGATGTGCTGTTCGCGGGTCTGCAGGGCGAGCCGGTAGGCGGGCTGCCCGTCCGCGTCGATCGACACCCCGACCAGGCGGCCAGGCAGGCTGCGCTCCAGCCCGTCGCGCACGGCGATGTAGCCCGCGTGGGGCCCGCCGTACCACAGCGGCACCCCGAACCGCTGGCTGGACCCGACCGCCACGTCCGCGCCCAGCTCGCCCGGTGCCTCCAAGAGCGTGAGCGCCAGCAGGTCGGCGGCGACCGTGACCATCGCCCCACGCTCGTGTGCGGCCTCGATGAGGCGACGCTGGTCACGGACCGCCCCGGACGCACCTGGCCACTGCAGCACCAGACCGAACAGCTCCCCGTCGGGCAGGTCGTCGAGGTGGTCCGGCACGACGATCTCCAACCCCAGGGGCTCGCACCGGGTACGCAGGACCGCCAGCGTCTGCGGCAGCACGTCGGGATCGACGACGACGCGGTCGCTACGACCGCGGGTGGCGCGGTGCATCAGGGTGACCGCTTCGGCGACCGCGGTCGCCTCGTCCAGCAGCGAGGCGTTCGCGACCGGCAGCCCGGTGAGGTCGCCCACCACGGTCTGGAAGTTGAGCAGCGCCTCCAGCCGACCCTGGCTGATCTCCGGCTGGTACGGGGTGTAGGCGGTGTACCAGGCCGGCGACTCCAACACGTTGCGTCGCACGACCGGCGGGGTCAGTGTGCCGTGGTAGCCCAGCCCGATCATCGGGATGGCCGGCTCGTTGCGGTCGGCATGCTGCTCCAGCGCCGCGAGCGTCGCCGGCTCGTCGAGGACCGGAGGCAGCGACAGCGGCTCGCGCAGCCGGATCGAACCGGGGACGGCCGCGTCGGTGAGCGCGTCGAGGTCGGGGTAGCCGACCACCTCGAGCATCCGTGCCACCTCGGTG
>PWTE01000294.1 GCA_003563915.1 Nitriliruptoraceae bacterium | reverse complement strand
GCCGCCAACCCGAAACCCGAGACGACACGGACAGACTCTGACGGCTCAGGTCGATGCAGCCTTGGCCGGACGCAGGCGGCCATCGGTCGAAGGTGTGGACCCGCGATTGGTCTTCAAGGTGAGGAGTCGAACCCGTCTCGGGGACGATGAGCTTGGGCGGCGAGGCCTCTCCCTCCTCGGCGACACCCTCGACTGGCAATACGTCGTGCTGCCGAACGACGAGGAAGCCTCCGCCCTTCGGAGCGACCTCGAGAGCTATGCGACCGGACCCGACGAAGAAGGTGGCAGGGGCCCGCTCAGCAGTTTCTTCGACCTCGTTGACTCCGTCGAGCCCTACAGCGTGGAAGATCGACGGGGCCCAGGCATCCCCGTTGCCCTTGGCGCCATCGAAGGAAACCTGCTGGTCGATGCGACAATCTGGCCATCACCCGACGCTGACGAGGCACTGCGACGCCTGGGCGAAGTCCGCCGGGTCCTCGAGGTCCTCGGAGGAGAAGAGATCGCCTTCGACCCTCGCCCCCAGACCACGGTGGTTCGCGTACGCGTCGACTCAGAGACGCTGGCCATGCTCCTTGACTTGGTGGTAATCGAGCGGATCCGCACTCCGCTCCGGCCACTGATCGATCCGTCCGACTGGCTTCAGGCTGATGTCGAGGACTTCCGTCAGACGCGACAACTCGACGAACCTGTTGGCATCCTCGACGACGGTGTAACCACCGGACACCCGCTCCTATCGGGTCTGGTCCGGGCGACGTATGAGTTTCCCGACTCATACCGCTGGGCAGGCCATGGACCTCACGGAACGATGGTCGCGGGTCTCGCTGCATACGGGGACTTCGAGTCTGTCATTAGCGAAAGAGGAGATGAACTACCCGTCGCCGCACCACTGATTATTGGGCGAATCTTGGAGCCGGATCACGATGCCTCCGATGCTTGGATCACACGGTTCCCCGAGACATCCACTCCTCACGTAACGATTGAGGAAGCGATTCGAACGCTCCATCAGAATGAAGGCGTCCGCGTCTTTTGCCTAGCTGTGGCCGACCCCGCCCCCTTCGAGGGTCCGCACGTCGAAGTGTTGACCGAGACCATCGACCGCACAGCTCGTGAACTCGGTGTGGTGGTCGTGCTTCCCACCGGCAACGCAGGCACGTCTCTGCGCGGAGAAATGCGCGACGGTAGTCACGCACTCCACGACTATCCCTTCTACGCCACTGCGCCTGAGCACCGCGTTGCGGAACCGGGCCCCGCCGCCCTCGCCGTAACGGTCGGGAGCGTGGCGCAGTCTGATGGTCCCGCCACGCCCGGTACCCCCGACGCCACCACCGATGTCCGGACTCGTGCTATCGCCAAACGGCATGAGCTATCACCCTTCTCCCGCGCCGGTCCCGGAGTGGGCGGTGCCGTCAAGCCCGACGTCGTTCACTTCGGCGGGAACTGGGCATGGACAGAGCACGACACCGTGGCTCCCCGGAACGCCGGGCTCAGCAGCGTTTCCCTGAACTCAGAGGTCTCCCAAACGGGGCGCCTCTTTGCGGTCGGCTCGGGCACCAGCTTCGCCGTGCCACGGGTGGCCAAGCTGGCCGCCTCAGTCTGGTCCAGGTATCCGGACGCGTCACCGAACCTGGTTA
Source organism: Nitriliruptoraceae bacterium (assembly GCA_003563915.1). GTDB lineage: Bacteria > Actinomycetota > Nitriliruptoria > Nitriliruptorales > Nitriliruptoraceae > CSSed11-175R1. Next base: position 6,166 of record PWTE01000294.1, on the reverse strand, counting down.
GGGCCCTCATAGGAAGCTCGGCTTCGCATGTCCAAGAAGCGGTGGAGGGGTTGCGGGACATCGAGAAATTCACTGCACTCGGATATGGGCTCCCAGACGAGCGCCACGCTGTGGCTTCAGAGCCGAATCGTGTCGTCATGTTCTACGACGGGTCCCTCGCCGTCGACACCACCGTCGTTCATCCCGTACCCGTGCCATCGAGATTCGCCTTTGGCCAATCGAGCCGGAGCCTCACGGTCTCGGTCGCGTTCGATCCCCCTGTGCGTCGGCAGCGCCGGGAGTACCTCGCGGGGAGGATGCGGTTCGATCTCCTGCGAGCCATGGAACTTCAGGATGTCCTAGATGTCTATCAGCGCCAGCCTCCCGATGTAGATGACCGACTCGATCTCCCTACGAACCGTACGAGAGTGAAGAACCTGCTGCCGGGATCCGACCGACTCAATGACAGCACCCTGCTGGTTCGTCGGTGGCGTGCGGATCATGCGCGGTCTATGGAAGTCGACGATGGCGACACCTACTTCCTAGCCGTTACACACACGTCCGCGCCGTGGGCCGAAGCGATGCTTGATGCGTACGAGAGCCAGAGCTACGCCCTCGTCATCGAGCTTCACGACGAGGGAAGGGTCGACCTCGACCTGTACACGCTAGTTCAGGAGCAGGTGCGACTGCCTGCTCGAGTTCGAGTGCGCACCTAGGGCAACCGCGCTCGACCCTCAGACGCGGCTTCGCCGCACTGCCATCTCGATGCAGTAGCGAGCTGACTGGAGACCTCCCGGTGCTCGCGCCACTGGTTGCTGGTCAACAGGAGCAAGGCTAAGACAGATCCCCGATCGTGCGAATCGACGAACACCTGGCTCAGCCAGGCGTCGTCGACACCATCATCGGCGCGAATGATCCTCACTTGTCGCCAAGAGCGACCAGTGGTGAGCTCCCCACCACCTACCCGCGACGGGGTGTGCACGAACGGGTGTTGAGGTCAGCGGCGGCTACTGATCTTCAGCGTGGACGGCGCGATCTGCTGGGGCTGCTCGGCCGCCCGTAAGAGTTGTCGGGCGCTAGCGGCCTGGAGGAGCCAGCGGCGGTATGCGGCGGCGCGCTGCTCAAGGTTGTGGAGCCGGACCCCCAGCTCCGGGTCTGCCCCCTTGGACGTTCGCTGCGCCGCGTCGAGCTGATGATGGATGGCCACGAGCTCAGCTGGGACGAAGGGCGGCGCGTTGGCGAGCAGGTAGCGCTGGCGTTCGAGCAAGGCATGGCGGGTGGGCGCGTCGAGTTGGTCCAGGTGCCATGCGAGCACGTGGTCGCAGAGTCGTTGTGCTTCGGTGTGGACGCTCGCGGCGTCGGGCCGCTGGATGGTCGGTGCGACCCCGAGCAACTCGACGTGCGGATCGACTTCGTAGGTCCGGCGGTAGACGTCGACGGCGGTGATCGCGTCGACCCAGGTCCGCTCGGCATCGGGTTCCGTGGGACGGCTGCCGAGCGATCGTGCCCAGTCGGGCGGCTCCCGGTTGCCCGTGGCGTGCTCGGCGCGGATGCGGGATGCCTCGATGTCCATGAGTTTCGCGGCTTCGTCGGCGATGTCGCGGTACGGATCGCCCGGCAGGTCGGGGAGCGCCCCGGCCCGGCCGGGTGGACGCACGGGCACGCAGGTGGGGGTGAGCTGGTCGAGCCGCCAGTGCAGGACGCCGGCGATGCTGGTCGCGTCGTCGAATGGCCGGTAGGTGATGGCGTGGTCGAGCAGTGCGGGCAGGTCGTGGCCGGCGAGCGCGTGACGGCGGCAGGCGGTGACCAGGCTGGCCCACTCGTCATCCTCCATGGCGGCGCCGAGTCCACGGTCGGTGAGCTGCCGGCGCAGCCAGGTGCTGGTGGTCTGGGTGGCGGCGTCCTCGTAGATGGCGTTGAGCCGAGCCAGCGACCCGACCTCGTCGTGGAGGTCCTCGAGGGTGTGGTGAGCGGCGCGGTGGCTGCCGTCGCGTCGGCGGAGGATCGCGCCCAGCAGCTGCTCGGGGTCGGGCGGGTCGTGTTGGCCGCGGGCGGGGTCGGTGGCAACCCACAGGTGGTTGGCGTCGCGGCCGCGGGTGGCGGCGACGTACAGCTGGGCGTGGCTGGTCTCGTCGGTGATGAGGCTGTGGGCGATATCGACGGTGCGGCCTTGGGTGCGGTGGACGGTGGTGGCGTAGGCGAGGTGGGTGTGGGTGGCGAGGTAGGTCGGGTCGAGCCGGACGGTGCCGTCGCCGGAGGTCCGGACGGCGGTGACCACACCGTCGATGTGGACGGCGGTGATCCGCCAGGTGTCGCCGTTGACGACCCAACGGCCGTGCTGATCGACGGTGCTCCGATCGTTGCGGCGGGTGACGATCAGATCGCCGACCGAGGCGACGTTGTCCGCGAGTGCCACGGTCGCCCGCTGCTCGACGAGACCAGCCGTGACCAGGGCCTCGCGGGCCTGGCGGGCGAGCCGGGCGGCCTGCTCGTTGGTGCCGACGATCATGAGCACGTCACGGCGTCGTCCGTGGTCATCCGACGCGAGGGTGTCGGCGAGCCAGGCGTCGAACAGCTGCGGCTCGATCTGGTCGGTGGGTGCGCCGTGGATCCGGTCACGCATGGCGTAGGCGGCGATGGCGGCCGGGTCGCGGCCGCGGAGCTGCAAGGTGGCGGTGGCTTCCCACTCATGCGCGAAGCGGCGGACCTCGGTCAGCTCAACGGGGTCGTGACGGTCGCACAGCAGGGCGAACGCACCACCGGCACCGACGGCGGGTAGCTGGGCCGGATCGCCGATGAGCACGACGCGGCCGCGGTGTGCTCGGGCTTGGGCAACGAGGTCGGTGAGCTGCCTGGTGGACAGCATGGAGGCTTCGTCGATCAGGAGCAGAGCGCCGTCGGGTAGCTGCCAGAGGCCGTGAAAGGTCTCGTGGAGCCACTTCGTGGTGTTCTCGGCGCGCAGCTGTCCGAGGTCTGCCAGCACGTCGGCCGCGGCCTGGGAGACGGTCAGCCCAACGACGGGGATGCCAGCGGCGGTGTGGGCCTCGACGAGGGCGGCCAGTGCGGAGGTCTTGCCGGTACCGGCGGCACCGACAAGCAGCCCGATCCGGCGCGGGTCGGTGGCGAGCCGGCGGACAGCATGCGCCTGGTCGACCCCGAGGTTGCGGTCGGCGAGGGTCGCTTCGACCGTCCCGGACGGCAGGGACGCAGGTGTGTGTTCGGTGGCGACGTCGAGCAACCACGCCTCACGATCGAGCTGTTCGATCAGCGTCCACCGTTGCCGGTCGGGGCGGCGGTAGACGGACGTGCCGTCGATGCGGGTCAACTCCGGCTGGGTGGTGAGCACCTCGGGTGCGGTGAGCTCCACGAGGAGCGGGAGGCGCTTCAGCTGGGCGACGAGTTGCTCGGCGACGTCACGCAGGGAGGCGGGGGTGTGCCCGTCGGGTGGGATGACGTCGAGTGCGGCCCGCAGCAGCTGGTGGTGGGTCAGCGAGGTGTGGCCGTCGTCCTGGAGTCGTCGGACCGCCTCGAGCATCGCCAGGACGGGCCTGCGGTGAGCGTCGGTAGCGTCCGGTTCGGGACGGTGGCGGCCGAGGACGTCGGCTTGGAGGGTGTCGAAGGGTTGGCCGTGCTGCCAGGCGACCGCAGCCCAGTGGTGTCGGGACGCGACGGGTTGGGGGTCGCGCTTGCGGCGGCGGGTCTGCCAGGTGACCTGTTGGGCGAGCTTGGCGACGGTGTCCGTATCAGGCGGGGAGCCGTGCTGCTGTTCGTGGTCGGCGATGGTGACCGCGAGGTGCTGCTCGATCTTGACCCGCCGGTTCGAGAAGGCCTTGAGCACACGCTGGTCGATGCCGTCGATCTCGCGGAGCCCGTCGGGCCGGTCGCGCCAGCGCACGCCGAGCCGTCGGGTCAGCTCTGCCTCGACGATCCGGTCGTACAGGGCGGACGCTCCGGCGCGGGCGGCGAGCAGCGCCCGACCATCCAGCGCCCGCCACTTGCCGTCCTCGCGGGTGCGGGCCCGGTTGAGCACGAGGCAGTGGGTGTGCATCTGTGGGTCGGCGTCGCGTGAGGTCCATTCGTTCATGCGGGCGACGACCAGCCCGGTCGACTCCAGCACCCGCACCCCGTTGCGACCGGCCCGCACGTAGCTGCCATGCTCCTCGAGATAGCCGAGGGCGGCGTCCACGGCGGTCTCGTGGGCGGCCCAGATCTCGCGTTGCAGTTCGGGGGTACCGGCGGCCCACAGCACCGAGACGGACTTCACCGGGGAGAACACGCAGTCCCATCCGGCGACCGACGCGGAGGTCCCGCGGCTCCGGATGCGATGGTCGGCCATCCACCGCTCGTAGGGGTCGCCGATCGCCGCGGCGGCATCGCGCGCCCGGTCCTTGGTGGCGTCGGCCTGCTCGCTGCTGCGGAATCGACGGCCCAGCGGGGTGCCGTCCGGGTGTTCGCCGGCGCCGTAGAGGGGCTCGAAGGCCTCGCGGGTCACCGGCCCGGACAGCTCGAGCGTGTCTGCCCCGCCGCCCCACCACGACGAGCCGGACGCCGACAGTTGGGCGGAAGCGTCGACGTCGTCGTGGGTGAGGTCGGTGTCGGGCAGGTAGTAGTCGGCCAGGCCGCGACGGGTCTGCCCGAGGTAGTAGGCGACCGCGCCACGGCCGGCGTAGACCTTCGCGACGCTCAGCATGACGTGGCGCTCGCGTCCAGCAGGATGTGCTGATGCATGGGTGTCTCACCTCGCTTCTGTGAAGGAGTTGTCCTCGAAGCAGCTCAGAAGTGACACCGATGCGTGGGCCGCACGGTCGGGGGCGGTCCGTCCACAGGGCGGCGTGACGTGGAGGTGCGGTCCGGTGGTCGGCCTGCGACGGTGCGTCCGCTCGGCAGGAGCCAGCCAGGAGGACCGGTGGAGACATCAGGAGCCGATGGAGCCTGGGGATCACCGGCACAGGTGACGAGAGAGCAGTACGTCCACTTCGTCACGCTCGCCTACGAACGCGGAGATGCGGCCGACTGGTCGGGCTTCCGGCTCAAGCTCCTCGCGGCGCTGAATGCTGCCTGGGGCCTCGACACCCGGTGGGGTCATCGCACGGGCGCGCAGAACGACTGGGTCACGGCGCAGCGGCACCGCCGGACCCTGGACGTGCTCGACGCCCTGCGTGCCACGATCGACCCGGCGGAAGACTGGCCAGCGTTCTTCGATGCGCTGTGGCAGGCGCGGGCGGCCATCCGGGCGGACGTCACCCCGCCGGAGCAGCCTGCCGGAACCCCCGGGAGAGCTGTGCGGCCGGCCGCTTCCAGGCAGGGCACCACGGGTCGACGCCCGCACTCCCTACCGCGGCGCGGAGCACGCTGCCTGCGCCGGCCTCGGCCACTAGGGCGCCCGCTGTAACGGCTGGCATCGACGTTGAAGCGGCGGTGAAACGGTTCTGAAGCGGCTCGGGCGGACCAGATAGGCGCTTCAGAACCGTCACAGAACCGCTTCATCGGCGCTCGTGTGCGCCAGGTGCATCCGTGTCACTTCCGAGCGCCGCGCAGGACAACTCCTTCAGTGACCGCCGATCCACGGCGGCGACGAGGAGGAACCGATGAAGACCGCGACCGTGCTCCCGTCCGACGTTGCGACCAGCCTCGCGGGGCTGATCGACCTCGACCTTCCGCTGCCGCCGGCGTTGACGGTCAAGCAGACCTCGAAGCTGCTGGGTCTCGGCCTGCGCCAGACCTACGACGCGATCCATGCCGGTGAGATCGTCGCGGTGCGGATCGGCCGGCGGCTGCTCGTACCGACCTACCGGGTCCTCGAGCTGCTGGGCCTGCCTGCCGACCAGCTCGTGGCCGGCACCGACCCGGCGACCGGCTGAGCGACTTATCCACAGACGGCAAGCGGCCTCTAGCGAACGGCCGACGGCCCGTCGAAGCTTGCCGCGCCGGCGAACGGAGGACCCGGGATGCGTGGCAGCGTCTACTCCTACACCACCAAGGCCGGCGATCGGCTGTGGCGGGTGGTGTTCGACTCGCTGCCCGACCCGGTCACCGGCCAGCGTCGTCAGTCCAGCAAGCGTGGCTTCACCACCCGAGCCGCCGCCGAGACGTTCCTGCGCGACGCGCTCGCGAAGGTCACCGCCGGGATCTACACCGAGCCGTCGCGGGTCACGCTGGCCGAGTACCTGGACGGATGGCTCGCGAG
>PWTE01000207.1 GCA_003563915.1 Nitriliruptoraceae bacterium | reverse complement strand
GGGTCGAGGTTCACGTTGGAGAACGATCGGGCAGCGGCCGTGGTCGCGTACCGACCGAGGAACGCCTCGTCGACAGCCGGCGGGTTCACCGGCGACAGGCCGATCGTCCCGATCCGACCGAGCCGCGTCTCGCCCTCGGGAAGGTCCAGGTCGTCGAAGGGGTCGTAGGCCTCCACGGCACCGAAGGTGATCCGGCCATCGTCGACCGTCAGCACACCCCAGAAGCCGATCAGCCCGCCGGTGCCGCGCAGCTCCGCGGAGGTCTGCATGCCGACGAAGTAGCGGCGCTCACCCTCGACGCCGAGGAAGCCGGGGAGCGCCGCGGTCAGCGCCTGGGCCCGCTCCAGGGTGGCCAGCGTCTCGTCCGCCAGCGCCAGGACGTCGGCGCGGCCGTCGTTGACGACGCCGGGCAACCACGCCTCCTGGGGGGCGGCGAGCCGGTCCCGGGCGGTCGCGAGTCGCTCGATCGGCAGGGCATCGACGAGGTCGCCGGCATCCAGCACCGGCTGCAGGTCGACCCGGCCGTCGACCACGGTCACGTCGAGGCCCTGTGCCAGCAGCTGCTGGCCCTCGGTCACGGTGAGCTCGGCGATCTCCACGGCGGCGTCGGCGACCTCGATGACCTCCCGGGTGACCGTCACGGTCGGGCCGAGGTAGGGCACCTCGGTGGCGATCGTCCAGGTGAAGCGGCCCGCACGACCGCTGGCGTCGTCGAGCTCCTCGCTGGCGGTGGCGAGCGCGGTCTGGGCCTCGTCGATGTCGACCTCGCCGAGGGCGCCGCGGACCTCACCCATCGCGCTCCGGGCCGTGACCAGCGACTGCCGCACGGAGAACAGGTCGATGGCGACCCAGCCGAACACGATCGGGGCACCGATCAGGATCACGGCCAGCAGCACCCGGGCGACCACGCGTACGGCGAGGCCGTCGTCCCACGGCGTATCCGGTTCCGCGCTCATCCACGTCCCTCGCTGCGGCCCTCGAGCCGGACCGGCTCCCGCGATGCTCGCACATCCATAGCGATGGCCCGCGCCGGTTCGACGCGGGCCACAGGTTGCTGCACCGACTCAGGCGCCGTGGTCGACCCGCTTCGGGCGACGCACCGCCAGGACACCGAGCCCGACCAGGAACACACCGACCAGCGCGAGCAGCAGCGTGTTCGCCCCGGTCGCTGCCAGGGAGGTCCCCAGCACGTCCGTTGGCTGCGCGGTGATGACCTCCGCGGCAACCTCCGTCTCCTCCGGCGGCTCCCGCTCCTCGACGACCGGGAGGACATCCACGCCGTAGAACGTGCAGATCTCGGCGGGGTTCAGGCCCTGGGCGATCAGGTCCTCGAGCGAGGGGCGCGCGTCGCCGTCGATGTCGTCGACCAGCGGAGAGTCGTCCAGCTGTGCGACCGCCGCGACGCAGCTACCGAAGCCCTCGTCAGCGAAGCCTTCCTGCGCGAACGCCGTGGCAGCGAGTGGCCCGAGCAGCAGCAGCACGGCCATCGTCGCTGCGGTGAGCAGTCGACCTCTCATCGTCTCATCCCCTCGTCCGGGCGGCGCACCACGGACCTACGCCTGGCGGGTTCGCCGTGGCGCTCGCCTCGACGTCCCATCTTCGCACATGCGACGCGGTCTGTGAACCTGGTTTCTCTACGTTACCGCGTCGCGGGTCGCACGGTCGTAGACGAGTGTGTCACGTCGCGCGGTATCGGCAAGCCCCCACTCGCCGACCGTAACCGGATGATCACATCGGGTGCCTCACCAGCTGCTCCACGGCACGCGAGCCGCCGGCCCGCAGGTGCCGCCCACGGGGTGACGACCTTGGTCCGCACGGCCTGCTCCACCTCGTCACACCGCTGGCGTACCGTGCGCGGTCGCAGCCGCCTGACCGACGACCGGGAGCGATCCACGACGATGGCCAGCCAGGACACCCTCCTCTCCGGTGAGGTCCGCGACGTCTCGCTCGAGTCCCGGATGGAGCAGGCGTTCCTCGACTACTCCATGTCGGTGATCGTCGGCCGCGCGCTGCCGGATGTGCGCGACGGGCTCAAGCCCGTGCAGCGGCGCATCCTGTACTCGATGTGGGAGTCGGGGCTCCGCCCGGACCGTCCCTACCGCAAGTGCGCCTCGGCGGTGGGTGAGGTCATGAAGACCTACCACCCGCACGGCGACAGCTCCATCTACGACGCCCTGGTCCGCATGGCGCAGGACTTCGCCACCCGCGAGCCCCTGATCGACGGGCACGGCAACTTCGGCTCGGTCGACGGCGACCCGCCGGCGGCGATGCGCTACACCGAAGCGCGCCTGTCCCCGATCGCCATGGAGCTGCTCGCCGGCATCGACGAGGACACCGTCGACGAGCAGGACAACTACGACGGCTACGCCACCGAACCCGTCGTCCTGCCGGCCCGCTTCCCCAACCTCCTCGTCAACGGCGCCTCGGGCATCGCGGTCGGCATGGCGACGAACATCCCCCCGCACAACCTCGGTGAGGTCATCGCGGCCTGCCTGCACCTGCTGCGCGCCCCCGACGCGGACCTGGCCACCCTGCAGCGCTACATCCCCGCCCCGGACCTGCCGACGGGTGCCCGCATCATCGACGGCGACGGCATCACCCAGGCCTACGCCTCCGGGCGCGGGGCGATCACCGTCGAGGCCGTGGCCTCCACGGAGACCCGCTCCGGCAACCTGCCCCGCATCGTGATCACGGAGATCCCCTACCAGGTCAACAAGGCCGCCCTGCTGGAGCGGATCGCCGGGCTCGTCGCCGCGCGCAAGCTCGAGGCGATCCGGGACCTGCGCGATGAGTCCTCGCGCGACGGCATGCGGGTCGTCATCGAGCTCAAGCGCGGGGAGGACCCGGCCGCCGTGCTGGAGCGCCTGTACGAGCTGTCCGACCTGCGCACGAACATCAACGTGAACATGGTCGCGCTGGTCGACGGGGCACCGCGCACGATCGGGCTGCGTGAGGCGCTCGTCCACTACCTCGAGCACCAGCGGGTCGTCCTGACCCGACGTACCGAGCACCGGCTCGTCAAGGCGCGCGCCCGCGCGCACATCGTCGAGGGGCTGCTCACCGCCCTCGACCATCTCGACGAGGTCATCGCCCTGATCCGCGGGTCGGAGTCGGCCGCCGTCGCGAAGCAGGGTCTGATGGAGCGCTTCGAGCTGTCGGAGCTGCAGGCGCAGGCGGTGCTCGACATGCAGCTGAGGCGGCTCGCCGCGCTGGAGCGGGCCGAGCTGGAGGACGAGTACCAACGCCTGCTCGCCATCGTCGAGGACCTGGAGCGCATCCTCGGTGACCGCGACGTGCTGGACGCGCTGCTGGCCGAGGAGCTGGCGGAGATCAAGCGGGTGCACGCCACCCCCCGACGGTCCCGGATCGTCGCCGACGGCATCGAGGCGGCCGACGTGCTCGCTGGTGGCAGCACGGCCGGGTTCGAGGCGCAGGGCGTCACCGTCATGCTCACCCGCGGTGGGTACGCGAAGCCGCTCGCGCAGCGGCGCACGACCCCGACCCACAAGCACGGCCACGATCCGCTCGCCGCGGTGATCCGGTGCACGACCGACGCCCTGCTGCTCGTGCTCGAGGAGAGCGGCGTCGGCCACCGGGTCGGGGTCGGCGACCTGCCGATCGCGAAGCCGGCCCAGCGGGGGACGCATCTCGGGGGGGTACTGGGCGGTGGGCCGGACGGCGCCGTGATCGGGGCGGTGCCCCTGCGCGACATCGACGGCTGCAGCCTGGTCACCGTCAGCGCGGCCGGGCTGGTCAAGCGGACCGCACTGAGCGAGTACGCCGACGCCCGACAGCGCACCCTGCAGGCGGCCGGCGTCCGCGACGGTGACCGGCTGGTCGCCGCGACCTGGTGCCACGACGACGACCACCTGCTGCTCGCCCATGACCACGGGCTCGTGACCCGGTTCCGCGCCGGCGACGTGCGCCCGATGGGACGGACCGCCGCCGGGGTCGCCGGCATGACCGTGCCCGACGGCGCACGGATCGTCGCGCTGAGCGTCGCCCCGAGCGACGCCGAGGAGGCCGAGGTGCTCACGCTCGCCGCCGACGGCAGCGCGAAGCGGACCCCGCTGGCCGAGTACCCCACGAAGAACCGCGGCGGGAAGGGGCTGCAGACCGGCACCGACACGATGCGGTGGTGCGGGGTGGCCTCCGACCTCCACCTCGGTGACGAACGTGGCGTGGTGGTCCGGGCCGTCGACATCGAGCCGGGTCGGCGCGCCGGGCGAGGCACGCTGCTCGCGGACGTCCCGGATCCGCTCACGTCCGTGGTGCCCGAGTCGGTGCCGCCAGAGATCCGCTGACATCGAGGTGGTGCGATCCGGGAGCGCACCGTCGGTGATGCCGACGCAGGGATTGCTACCGTTGGTGACCTGGGAGCGGACCGGTGGCGCGGGAGGCAGGCGGACGACCGCACCCCGCCGGAACGGAGCGACGTGGCGATCAGCGATCGTGCGAGCACCGCGCGGCTCGAGGCCGCGTGTGCTGGCGATGCGGTGGCCTGGTCGCACCTGTACCACGAGCTCGCCCCCCTCGTGCTGGGCTACCTGCGTGGGCAACGCCTCCCCGACGCGGAGGACGTCGCCGGTGAGGTCATGCTCGAGGTGGTGCGCGACCTGGGTCCGTTCCACGGCGACGCGGCCGGGCTGCGCTCCTGGGTCCTCTCGATCGCCCACCACCGCCTGATCGACGCGCGCCGCCGCGCGCAGCGGCGACCGGCGACGGCTGCCGCACCGGCGCCGGAGGACCACCTCGTCGCGCCGGAGATCGGACCCGAGGAGTCGACGCTCGCTGCGGAGGGACTCGCGCGCCTCCAGCCTGCCCTCGCGGCGCTCACCGAGGACCAGCGCACGGTGCTGCTGCTGCGCGTCATCGGTGATCTGTCCATCGCCGAGGTCGCCCGGATCACCGGCAGACGGCCCGGTGCGGTCAAGCAACTCCAACGCCGGGCCGCCGCGTCGATGCGCCGGGCCCTCGACGAACGTGCCGAGGGCGACCGCATCGAGGTGGAACAGGACCCGGGTCCCGTACCGCGACGGCGCCCGGATGCGCTGGTACCCGTGGATGGACACCCAGATGGACACTGAGCGCCGGCGCCGGCTGGCACGCGAGCTCGGGGACGAGGAGCTCGCGGGGTTCCTGGTGTCCGCACGTCGTGAGCTGGTCCGGCCGGTGCCGCAGCCGCTCGCCAACCGGCATCTGCGCGCGATGGTGAGCCTCGCCGGCACGACCGCGGCCGTCTCGGCAGCGGGGACCGGGACGAGCGCGGCCGCTGCTGCGGGGATGGCCACCGCGGGGAGCGCGGGCGCCGCAGGGAGCGTCGGCACGACGCTGGTCGCGGGGGGCGCATCGGTGGTGGCGGGCGGCGTCGCGGGACTCGGGGGGATGGCGGCCAAGGTCGGGCTCGCGATGGCAGCCGCAGCGACCCTGGTGGGCGGGGGCCTTGCGGCGACGGACTCGCTGCCGGAACCGGCCCAGTCGGTCGTCGACTCGCTGGTCGACCGGGTGACCGGCACGGCGATGAACGTGCTGCCCCCGGACGCGCCGGCTGCGCCGGCGATGGGCTCCGGCCCCGGCCTGCAGGGCGGAGCACCGGAACCGGGCCAGGAGCCGGCCACCGAGCCCGACCCGGCACCGGACCCCTCGGGAACACCCCGGCCGACCGAGGCATCCGACGACGACACCGAACGCGGTCGGGGCACGGCACCCGGCCAGAGCACCCCACCCGGCCAGACCAACGGCACCGGCCAGGACACCGCTCCCGGCCAGACCACCCAACCGGATCAGACCACCCCACCGGGTCAGGCCGACGGCACCGGCCAAGCCACCGCTCCCGGCCAGAGCACCCCACCCGGCCAGACCAACGGCACCGGCCAGGACACCGCACCGGGCCAGAGCACCCCACCGGGTCAGGCCGACGGCAGCGGCCAAGCCACCGCACCCGGCCAGAGCACCCCACCCGGCCAGCGCAACGTCGGCGGCCCGGACGCGGCACCCCGCCCGGGGGCCGCATCGGGGCGGGCCGGAGCACCGGACCGGACCGAGGCAACCGGCGACCGCGACCTCGCCGGCCAGGACGCCACGACCGAACCGGCGCCGGACACCACGCCCCCGGACGCCGAGCAGGACGCCCGTCCGTGACGAGACGGTCGGCCGGGGAACGCCACCTCGGTGGTGGGAGCGCCACCCCGGCCGCCCGATCAGATCGACGGCGTCGGGTTCAGGCGCGCTGCGCGGAGAACATCCACAGCTGCATCTCGAGCCCGTCCAGGATCTCGATCAGCAGGTCCTCGCTGGCGACGTCGGAGTCACCGAGCCCGTCGAGCCGCTCCCGGGTCGCCCGCGCCACGGCGTGGATGCGGTCCGTCATCGCGTCGACGACATCGACCTGGTGCACCCACGAGGAGGCCGCCGGGTCCGCCGGGGAGTCACCGGCGACGCGCTGGACGCGGCCATCGGGCGCGAGGCCGACGGAGGTCATGCGCTCGGCGACCTGGTCCAGCCACATGCGGTACTGGTCGGTGACCTCGTCGAGCTGCTGGTGCAGGGCACGGAAGCTCGGGCCGACGACGTTCCAGTGGTACTGCTTCGCCGTCAGTGACAGGTCGATCAGATCGACCAGCAGCGGCTGGAGCCGCTCACGGACGACGTCCTGCGCGGCCGGGTCCAGGGTGCTGCGCACGACCTGCTCCAGATCGGTGGCGGTGGGGTCAGGCATGAGGAACCTCCTGGTCGGGTGGTCGATACCGTACGCAGCAGGTTCGGTGCCGGTAGGGCCGGGTGACCGGTGGACGCACGGCGACCGGCCAGAACGAGCGGGCCAGCGCACACGGACCGTCGGAGGCGAGGTGGAACGAGCGCCGCTCCAGGGGCTGCAGTTGCGCGCTGCACGCGACGCCGACGCCGACGGGCTGATCCGCCTCGTCGGTGCGGCCTACGCCGAGTACCCCGGCTGCGTCCTCGACCTGCCCGGGGTCGACGACGACCTGCCGGCCCCGGCGAGCACCGCTGCACGGCGGGGCGGCCGCTGGTGGGTGCTCGAGACCGACGACGAGGTGGTGGGCTCGATCGGCACGGGCGCGCCCGACGCGGACGGCGCCCTGGAACTCAAGCGCTGCTACCTCGACGCGCGCTGGCGGGGTCGGGGGCTCGCGACCCGGCTGATCCGACGGGTCGAGGACCACGCGGCCGCGCTCGGCGCCACCCGGATCGTGCTGTGGAGCGACACCCGGTTCACCGCCGCCCACCATCGCTACCGGCAGCTGGGCTACGAGCTCACCGGCGAGACCCGTGAGCTCCACGACCCCTCCGACACCACCGAGTACCGGTTCGTCCGGGCGGTGCCGCCGACCACCGATCCGGCCCCGGTGCGCTACGACGGCCCCGACGGCGACGACGAAGTGGTGGCGCGGGCGCTGCCCGACGGGTCGGTCCTGCGTGGGCGGGTCGGCGACGCGCGCTACGAGCTCGAGGTCGACCACGCCTGGCGGCCACGGCGGGCCGTGCTCGCGCTGGGCCCGGAGCAGCGCCGGCAGTTGAGCAGCGACGGGCAGGGCCGATGGTGGCTGGACGAGGACGAGGCCACCGACCTGCAGGGGTGCACCGATGTCGGGCTACCGGTCACTCCGGCCGCGCTGCAGCCGGTCGTGCGCCGGATGGCGCTGGGCGCCGGCGAGCAGGGACTCGCGCAGCTCGCGGTGCTCGCCGGTCCCACGCAGCCGATGACGACCCAGGCGGTGACCTGGTCCCGCCACAGCGCGTACAGCTACTCCCGGCAGATCGGTGACGACCGCACCGAGGTGGAGGTGGACCGGTTCGGGCTGCCGGTGAGGGTC
>PWTE01000036.1 GCA_003563915.1 Nitriliruptoraceae bacterium | reverse complement strand
GCTGGTTGGCGGCGGCGACCGTCAGGTCGCCGCCGCCGTTGTCCCGGACCTGTGCCGCCCAGACCTGGTCGCCATCCGCCGTGAGCTGCACCGGGGTCCCGCCGACCCCGCCCGGACGGAAGGAGCCCAGGGCCACGAACGGCGTGGACGCGGCCAGACCGTCCCGGCCGCCGCGCGCCCAGCTGCGGGCCAGCGCGGTCACCGCGTGGACCACCACCTCGACGTCGACCTTGGGAGGCTGCCAGTCGCCGAGGTGGTCGGGCAGGAACCCGGTGGTGAGCGTCCCGTCGCGGAAGGCGGGGTGGGCGGCGACGGCACGTAGCAGCTCGAGGTTGGTGGTGACGCCCAGCACGCAGGTCGCAGCCAGCGCGGCGGCCAAGGCGTCGCAGGCGGCGTCGCGGTCGGCCGCGTGGACGCACAGCTTGGCCAGCATCGGGTCGTAGTGGGCGCTGACCTCGCTGCCGGGCTCGATGCCGGCATCGATGCGGACGCCCGGGCCGTCGGGCCACACCAGGTCGGCGACGGGGCCGGTCTGGGGGAGGTGGGTGACCGGGTCCTCGGCGTAGAGGCGGACCTCGATCGCGTGGCCGTCCATCGCGACGTCGTCCTGGTCGAAGCCGAGCGGCTCGCCCGCCGCCACACGCAGCTGCTGCTCGACCAGGTCCAGGCCTGTGACCAGTTCGGTGACCGGGTGCTCGACCTGCAAGCGCGTGTTCATCTCCAGGAACGCGAAGGTCGGTTCGGGCTGGTCCAGGGTCGCGGCGTCCAGGAGGAACTCGATCGTGCCCGCGCCGTGGTAGTCGACCGACCGGGCCGCGGTCACCGCCGCGTCGCCGAGCCGCTCGCGCAGGTCCGGGTCGACGGCGGGGGAGGGGCACTCCTCGACGACCTTCTGGTGGCGCCGCTGGATCGAGCACTCACGCTCCAGCAGGTGGACCACGTGGCCGTGCGTGTCGCCGAGCACCTGTACCTCGATGTGGCGCGGCTCGGCGACCAACCGCTCGAGCATCACGCGGTCGTCGCCGAAGGCGGCCTGCGCTTCCCGGCGGGCCGCCGCCAGTGCGGCCGGGAGCTCGGCCACGTCGTGGACGGTGCGCATGCCCTTGCCGCCGCCCCCGGCGACCGCCTTGACCAGCAGCGGTGCGCCGATCTCCTGCGCGGCGTCGATGAGTGCTGCGTCGTCCATCGCGTCGTCGCTGGTTCCGGGGATCAGCGGCACCCCAGCAGCGGCGAGGTGGCGCTTGGCGGCCGCCTTGTCGCCCATCAGCCGGATCACGTCGGGCTGCGGGCCGACGAAGGTCAGCCCTGCTTCCGCGACGGCCTGCGCGAACCGGGCGTTCTCCGACAGGAACCCGTAGCCCGGGTGGATCGCCTGCGCGCCACGGTCCAGCGCGGCCGCCACGATCGCGTCGATGTCGAGGTAGCTCTGCGACGCGGGAGCCGGCCCGATCCGCACCACCTCGTCGGCCGCGCGGGCGTGGGGGGCGTCCAGGTCCGGGTCGCTGGCGACCGCGACCGTCGCGATCCCGAGCCGACGGCACGTGCGTGCCACCCGGACGGCGATCTCGCCGCGGTTGGCGATCAGGACCCGGTCGAACATCAGCGCTTGCCTTCGAGGAAGGCGTGCATGCGCAGTTGGGCTTCGTCAGAGGTGCGGATGCGGCTGATGAGCTCGACGCGGAGCTGCTCGGTAGCGGCCGGACCATCGCTGGCGTCGATCGCGGCGATCAGCGGCTTGATCTCGCGCTGCGCCTGGGGGCCGGCGAACAGCACCTCGCCGAGGATCGCATCGAAGGTGGCGTCGAGCTGCTCTGGTTCGCACACCTCGTGCACGAGCCCGATGCGGTGGGCGGTGTGCGTGTCGAAGATCTCGCCGGTGAGGAAGTAGCGCCGGGCGTTGGCCAGGCCGATGCGCGGCTGGACGTAGGCGCTGATCATCGCGGGCACCAGGCCGAGCTTGACCTCGGTGAACCCGAACCTCGCGCCCGTCGCTGCCACCGCGATGTCGACACACCCAAGCAGGCCAGACGCGCCACCCAACGCGTGGCCGTTGACCTTCGCCAGGACGGGCATCGGCGCGTCGTGGACCGCTCGGAGCATGCGTTCGAACCCGCGCGAGTCGTCGACGTGGTCATCGAAGCTGCCGTCCAACAGCGACGACATCCACTTGAGGTCGGCACCCGCTGAGAACGCCTTCCCGTTGCCGGTCAGCACGACCGCCCGCACCTCGGCGTCATCCGCGACGTCCTCGAACACCTCGACCAGGCCCCGCATCATCGCCTCGCTGAAGGCGTTGCGGACCTCAGGACGGTTGAGCGTGAGGGTCACCACCCCGCGCTCGTCGCGGCCGATCAGCAGATCCTGTTCATCGGTCACCATGTTCGGTGCGCCTCCCAACGCCGGTGCGGATGTGTGCCGGAAGGCTACTTGGCCCGGCGCGGGCTCCCTGAGTCGGCGATCGCTGGACCGATGGTGACCGCCGGTCAGATCGGACGGTCATCAGGTCGGAGTTGCATCCGCTCCGTCGCTCCGTCCACGATCTGCACGAACACCTCGCAGGTCCTTGGTCGGTCCGAGCGATCGAAGGTGAACGCGACCTGTTCCACCATCGCATCAGGGGCAGGCGGGATGCTCCGTGCGGGTCCGAACTCCGCCTCCAGGGTCTCCAAGGAGACAGCGGCAGAGAGTTCGACGTCGAGATGGTCCACCTCGTCGTGGCGAGGGCGACGCACGATCTGGACGCGACGCAGGTCCTCGTGATCAGGCACGACCACGATCCTCGCCGGATCGCTCTCGGCGACCTCGCCGATCGCTCGCACCACCTGAGCGGGCGAAGGTCGACCCCCGACGAGGAGCTCACAGAGGGCGCTGATCGCAGATGTCACGGGGCACCTTGCTCGGTGGTCGTCTCGTCCCCCGAGGTGGCCTCGTCGGTCAGCAGTTCCACGTGAGGAGGGAGCCCCAGCTGATAGTGGACGTAGTGCGCGTCGAGTTCGATGGAGATGGCCCGGTACTCCGCGCGAGCGTCGACATAGGCCTGCTCGGCCTCCTGGAGCGCCTCGGAGTTCTCCTCACTCGGCTCGTCCTCGAAACGCTCTCGGGCTGCCTCGCGCTCGCGATAGGCCTCGCGAGCTGCGTCGTAGATGCGGTGCGTCTCGTCGCGCCCGCGCCCGTAGTACTCCTCGTACCAACCTCCGGCGAGCGCCGCCTGCACAGAGTCCTGATCGAGGGGTCGCTGCCTCGCTTCGGTGGCGATCCGGGCAGGGATCTCCATCTCCTGTGCGATCGCTCTCGCGGTCTCGCCTTCGCCTGCACGCATGCGCGCCATCTCGAAGAACTGTTCGCAGTGACGTGCTTCGTGGTAGACGGTCTCGGCAAGGCTCTCGATATCAGCGCGCGAGGGCGCGTCCACCTCCAACAGGGAGCGGTTGACGTTGATCCGCCAGAGCGTGTAGTCGAAGCTGCCACGTGAGTTGGTGTCGGCCTGGACGAAGGTCGGGAGCGGGACCCCACGGGCCTCGAGGAGGTCGCCCACTGCCTCGGCGAGCTGATCGAGTCGCTGTTGCGGGGTCAGCTCTTCCCACTCCTCGCGCGTCCGACCGGCAGCCGTGGAGAAGGTCGCGGCGGCCTCTGCCTCAGCGAGACCGAAGGGGAACATGATGCCGAGGGTGCGTGGACCGGCGATCCCGTCGACGGTCAGCGCTGCGATCTCGGTACCCGGGATGGTCGGTCTCTGCGCCTGCCACCGAGCGATGGCCTGCACCGTGTCGGCATCGACCCGGCCGGTGATAGGCGCCCCCACCTGGTCCTGTATCTGGCCGATGACGGCACCCGGGTAGTCCCAGGGGCGGGCGTTGTGGTACGCGATCGCGGCACGGACCTGAGCGGCATCGAGGGGTCGATCGTCCGCATCTCCGGCTGCGTCGGTGGTCTGGTCCGCCGCTGCCTCGGTCCGGGCTGCGGTCTGACGGGCGACGGGGACCCGTCCCTGGCGTACCTGCTCGGCGACCGCTGCGTTGCCGGCCTGCTGCTGGAGGTGCAGGACGTGCTCCGACCGTGGGTCAGCCACGGGGATCCTCCCCTGGCCGACGTCGCCGGGAGACGCCTGCTTCCTCGAAGGGCGTCCCCGGTGGCGCGCGTATCCTGGCACCTTGACCCCTTCCCGGTCGCAGCTGATCGGTGGCCCCGGATGTGTCCTGGCAGCCAGGGACCGAGACATCCGCTCGACCCACCTTACGCTCCGTCGGCTTCCCCGACGGGCAGTCCGTCGGGAATCCCTGCCTTCCCGTCCAGCTGAGGCATGACGCCTGCAGCAGTCCATGTGCGGTGGGCGCGCATCTGGGTGTCGGGCTGTCACGGTCCGACCGATCCATGCGTGAGCATCGTGATGATGGCCGCTGGGTTGGTGGCTGACGGCTAGAGGAGGACCGAGGTGGAGGCTCCCGCCGATCTCGTGGCGTTCGTCGAACGCGAACAGCCCCGCCTGGTCCGCGCCGTCGACCTGCTGCTGGGTGACCGCGCCGTCGCCGAGGAGATCACGCAGGAGGCGCTGCTCCGGGCCGCGAGCCGCTGGGAGAAGGTCCGGAGCCTGGGTTCGCCCGGCGGCTGGACCCACCGGGTGGCCATCAACCTCGCCACCTCGCAGCTGCGGCGACGCCGCGTGGAGCGCCGCGCCCGCGCGCGGATGGCCAGCCAGGACGGACCCTCCTGGTCCGATGCCCCCACCGAACACGACCCCGAACAGACCGCTGCGGTCCGGCGCGCGTTGGCGCGGTTGTCGGCGGCGGACCGGCGCCGGCTGGTGCTGCGCCATGTCCTCGACTGGAGCGCCGAGGAGATCGGCGACCTCGAGGGCGCTAGCGCCGCGACGGTCCGCCAACGCCTGCATCGCGCGCGCCAGGCGTTGCGCGACGAGCTCACGTCCGAAGCCCCGTCCCTCCACCTCGACCTGGATGACGACGCGACCGACGACGACCCCCGACCTGATGTCACCACCACGCACGAGGAGACCAGCGATGTCCGTTGACCTCGGAGACCTGTTGCGGCGGTCGTCCTCTGGACCCGGTGCGCCACTCGACCCGGACGACGTCTGGGCGCGCGGCCGCAAGCGCCGCCGGACCCGGCTGGCGTTGACGTCGGCCGCGGGTGTCGTCGCCATCGGGGTGCTGGCGGTGGCGCCGCTCACCCTGCTCGGGAGCCCGCAGCCGGTGGTGGAGCCACTCGGTCCGGTGGAGCAGGAGGCGCCCTCCGACCCGACCGACGAGCCCGACGACAGCGCGACGGTCGAGCCCGAAGAGACCGAGACCGACCCGATCCACGAAGCTAGCCCCGCCGCCCCCGTGACCGAGGACGACGACGCTACAGAGGAGCCGGGCGACGAGACGTCGCCGGCCGAGACCGAGGTCACGCCTGGCCCCGATCCCGACCGGCTGGCCGACCCGTGCGCGGTGCACGAGGGTGGCGAGATGCGCGCTTTCATCGACGTCGTCGCCCCCGTCGAGGGCCAGGAGGTGGCCGACACCGTCGACCTGGTCGGCTGCGCGAGCGTGTACGAGGCGACGGTCAGCTACCGCCTCCTCGATGCCTCCCGGACGGTGCTGATCGAGTGGTTCACGACCGCCACCGCCGGCGGCCCCGAGATCGGTGAGTTCCGCGAGACCATCGACCTCGAGGGCGCCACCGGCGAGCTCACCCTGGAGGTCTACTGGGCGGATGCGAGGGACGGCTCGGACCGCGACGTGCAGACCGTCACGTTCACCGCGACCGGCTGATCGGCGACGTCGAGGTAGGGGTCACAGAACGGACCCCGCGCCGCCCGGATGCTCCGGGTGACGCGGGGTCCGTCAGCGTGGGCGCTGGGGCCGCTCCCACGCCCGTTGGCCCGTCCGGCGGCTAGCCCGTGAAGTCGGGCTCAGCCTCGACCGGTGTCGCCGGCTCCGCCTCGTCCTCGAGCTCCTCGACCTCACCGAGGACCTCGGACCACTCCATCGTGACCGTGTTCGAGGTCAGCTCGTCGCCTTCCTCAGGCTGGTGGGTGGCGACGATCTCGTCGGTCCCGACCTCGGTGCCCTCGTAGGTGGATGTGGCCTCGCCCTCGTCGTCGGTCGTGATCGTGGCGGTGGTCCCTGCGTGGGGCCCGTCCGTGATCTCGAACACGACCTCGGCACCGCTGATGGGTTCGCCGTCATCGTCGAGCAGCGTTGCCGTCACCGTGTGCTCCTCACCGACCGTGCCAGTCGCGGAGCTCGGGCTCAGGGTGAGCGCATCGGGCGCTGGCGGCACCTCAACCGTCACCGTTACGCACTCCGTGACGGAGCCTTCACCGCCGCCGTCGGCACCGGTCGCCGTGACGCACAGCTCGTGCTGGCCGACCCCAAGGTCGCTCACATCCCACGAGAAGTCGGCTGTAACCGGGCCTTGGGCGGGCAGATCCGGAGTGACGTCATCGATCGTCTGAGCGTCGCTACTGTTGACGGAACCCTCGAGTGAGAGCAGTTCGGAGCTCAGGACTTGACCGAGGACGAAGTTCAGGTCCGAGAGATCCTCGACCTCGGTGCACGTGCCGGGCTCGGAGCCCAACAGGGCAACTTCTTCGAGGGGGTCGCTGCCTGCATCGCACCCGGAACCCTCGGTGATGGCGAAGGTGTCGATCCGCGTCGTCCCGAAACCGTCGAATTCTCCGGAAAGATTGGTGGAATCTCCTGAACCAGCTTGCCCGTCAGAGATGAAGACGAGCCGGTTCACGGGCGTCGTCGACTCGTCCAGGATCCTGAGTGCTTCCCAAAGTCCGGCCTCGAAGTTCGTGCCACCGCCTGAGTCGAAGCCCTTGACAACATCGACGAGGTCGGCGACACCGTTGCCGTCACCGTCGTACTCCGGCGGCACCAGAAGGCGATCATCGTCGCGACCTGGGTCGAGGTCCACGTTGTGTGCATCCGTGCGGAGGTTGTTGGCGCTTGAGTAGGTAGCGACCCCGGTCCAGCCCACAGGCGAACTGGGATCTGCCGCCAGATCGTTCAGGAACTCGACAGCTAGAGCCTGGCACTCCAGGTAGAGTTCCTCGTTCCCGTCGCCAGTGCAGTCAGTCGTCGACCAGGAAAATCCCATGCTGCCGGAGAGATCGAGGACGTAGATCAGCGTCGTGTTCTTCGTGGCGTCCGCGCCGGCGAGCGAGGCCGAGCCGGTCACCGTCAGGTCGACAGTCTCGGCCGGGTCGTCGACCTCGATCGTGAGCCCGTCTGCAGGCTCATCGATGTCGACCGAGAGTGAGGTGCCGCCAGGAAGGCTGCCATCGGCGGCAGAGACGGACGCCGGGACTAGGAAGGCGAGCGCCAGTCCCAGAGCCAGGGTCACGACCAACCAGGGTTGCTGCTTCCATCGTTGTGTACGAGATGCGTGACCATCTCCCATGGGTCTGCTCCTTGGCGGGATGCCCCGCCGGCGTCGTGGCTTTGCCTGCCCCGTGACCGGGGCACACGGCTCATGGCACGAGGACCCTCGCCGCTGAGGTGCAGGTGCGCCGACCCGTTGGCCGGAACCCCGTATCGCTCTGCCCCTTGTGTGCGAGCCCCTCGCACACAGAGGACCTGAATCGACTGAACGACCGCTGTCAAGCGGTGATGGTGGATGGCCACTCTGCGTGATCGACGGTCCGCGGAGCGCGACGAGAAGCGTGCGCTCAGCGCGGTCTACATGCGGAAGACGCCCCAGTCGGGTCGGCCGTAGCGGGCGTTGAGAGCGGCTTCCAGCCCCAGCGCGAGCACCTGGCGCGTCTCGGCTGGGTCGATGATCCCGTCGTCCCAGAGCCGTGCCGTCGCGTGGTAGGGCGAGCCCTGTTCCTCGTAGGTCGCCCGGATCGGGTCCTTGAAGGCGTCCTCGTCCTCGGCCGACCACTCCTCGC
>PWTE01000257.1 GCA_003563915.1 Nitriliruptoraceae bacterium | reverse complement strand
CTACGGGATGTACGGCCCGGCGTTCGAGCTGATGTGGTCGCAGGCCCGTCCCGGGGCCGAGGAGTACCTCGACAACGAGAAGTACGAGATCAAGCGCTGGGACGTGGACCAACCGCACTCATTGGCCGAGGTGATCGCGCTGATCAACCGCATCCGCCACGCCCACCCGGCGCTGCAGCAGGACCGCACCCTGACCTTCCACACCGTCCACAACGACCAGCTGATGGCCTACTCGAAGTCCCACGATGACGACGTCATCCTGGTGGTCGTCAACCTCGACCCCGACCACCCCCAGGCGGCGACGACCTGGCTGGACATGGAGGCCCTCGGTCTCGGACCCGACGAGCACTTCGAGGTACACGACCTGTTCGCCGGCGGGGTGTTCCGCTGGCACGGACCCGACAACTACGTGGAGCTCGACCCGCACATCTCCCCGGCCCACGTCTTCGCGGTCCGCCGACTGACCACCGAACACGATCACGAGGTCCCTGCGTGAGCGACGAGACGACCACTGCCGACGACTGGTACCACGACGCGGTCATCTACCAGCTTCACGTCCGCTCGTTCTTCGACGCCAACGACGACGGCATCGGCGACTTCTCGGGGTTGACGAGCAAGCTCGACCACCTCCAGGAGCTGGGGGTCACCGCCGTGTGGCTCCTGCCGTTCTACCCGTCGCCGTTGCGCGACGACGGCTACGACATCGCGGACTACACCGCGATCAACCCCGACTACGGGGACCTTCGGCAGTTCAAACGCTTCGTCCGCGAGGCCCACGCCCGGGGCTTGAAGGTCATCACCGAACTGGTCATCAACCACACCTCCGACCAGCATCCGTGGTTCAAGCGCGCGGTGAAGGCACCGAAGGGCAGCCGCGAACGTGACTTCTACGTGTGGAGCGACACCCCGGAGAAGTGGCCGGACGTGCGGATCATCTTCGAGGATTTCGAGACCTCGAACTGGCAGTGGCACGGCGAGGCACAGCAGTACTACTGGCACCGCTTCTTCCACCACCAGCCCGACCTCAACTTCGACTCGCCCGACGTCCGCAAGGCGGTCAAGGACGCCCTGGACTTCTGGGCGGAGTTGGGGGTGGACGGGATGCGCCTGGACGCGATCCCGTACCTGTTCGTCCGCGACGGGACCAACGGCGAGAACCTCCCGGAGACCCACGACTTCCTGAAGGAGCTGCGCACCCACCTCGACCGGCACCCGGGCCGGATGTTCCTGGCCGAGGCCAACCAGTGGCCGGAGGACGCCGCCGCCTACTTCGGCGACGGCGACGAGTGCCACATGAACTTCCACTTCCCCCTGATGCCGCGGCTGTTCATGGCCGTGGCGCAGGAGGACCGGTTCCCGATCCTGGACATCCTGCAGCAGACCCCCGACATCCCCCAGGGTTGCCAGTGGGGCATCTTCCTGCGCAACCACGACGAGTTGACCCTGGAGATGGTCACCGACGAGGAACGGGACTACATGTACCGCTCCTACGCACGCGACCCATCGATGCGGGTCAACCTGGGCATCCGCCGCCGGCTGGCACCGCTGCTGGGCAACGACCGCCGCCGCATCGAGCTCATGAACGCCCTGCTGTTCAGCCTGCCGGGCACGCCGATCGTCTACTACGGCGACGAGATCGGGATGGGCGACAACGTCTACCTCGGTGACCGCAACGGGGTGCGCACCCCGATGCAGTGGTCCGGGGACCGCAACGCCGGGTTCTCACGGGCCAACCCGCAGAAGCTGTTCCTGCCGCCCGTCATCGATCCCGAGTACCACTTCGGGTCGATCAACGTCGAGGCACAGCAGAACAACCCCCGCAGCCTGCTCTGGTGGATGCGCCGCATCATCGCCCTGCGACAGCGCTACCGGGTCTTCGGGCGTGGCGATCTCACCTTCCTGTCACCCGACAACGCGAAGGTCCTGGCCTACGTCCGCACCCTGGAGGACGGGGACGGCGAGCCGGAGCGTGTCCTGATCGTCGCCAACCTGTCGCGGCACGCGCAGGCGTGCGAACTGGAGCTCGACGACTTCACTGGTCTGCACGTCACGGAGATGTTCGGTGGGACCAGCTTCCCTCGCATCGACGACCAGCCCTACCAGCTCACCCTGGGCCCCTACCAGTACCACTGGTTCTCCCTGGACCGCGACCGCAGTCGCATCGCGTTGTCACGCCTACCCCAGTCCGGCCTGGAACCCGACGACACCGAGCGTCCGGAGCTCCCCGAGGTCACGGTCAGCGGACAGTGGACCGCGCTGTTGCGTGGGCCAGGACGCGACCGGCTCGGTGCCGCGCTGCCCGACGTGCTGCGCCGCCAACGGTGGTTCGGCGGCAAGGCCCGCGACGTCGCCGGTGCCACCATCGCCGACGTGATCCCGATCGGCTCCAAGGACACGCCCACCCTGCACGTGCTGACGGTCCACGTCGAGTACACCGACGGGGAGCCCGAGGACTACGTCGTGCCGGTCCGTTTCGCTGAGGGTGAGGAGGCCGGACGGCTGTTGGCGGGCCGTCCGGACGCCGTGCTGGCGACCGTCAAGGGCCAGGGGCAGCGCGGGCAGTCCGGGGTGCTCGTCGACGCGCTCACCGACCCCGATGCGGCACGCACGCTGCTCACGAGCGTGGCGCGCCAGCGCAAACATCGTGGACAGACCGGGACCCTCACCGGTTCCCGGTCCACCAGCTTCGGCTCGTCCGCGGAGCTCGCGGACCTGGATCCCCACCTGTTCCGCGGCGAGCAGTCCAACAGCTCCGTGCTGTTCGGCGATCAGCTCCTGCTGAAGGTCCTGCGCCGGCTGGAACCGGGCACCAGCCCGGACGTCGAGCTCGGCCGCGTCCTGACCGGCTTCCCGCACGTCCCGGACGTCCTGGGCACGCTCGATCTGGTGCCAGATGACGGCGGCGAGCCGCGCACGATCGCGATCGCCCAGCCCTTCGTCGCCAACGAGGGCGACGCGTGGGAACACACGCTCGACGAACTCGGCCGCTTCGCCGAACGCGTGGTGGCGGAGCGGGCCGAGGACCGTCCCACCCCGGCCGCCACGCGCGGTCCCGTCGAGCTCGCACGGCGCGGGCTCCCCGAGCAGGTGCACGAGGGCATCGGACCGTTCCTCGAGCTGATCACGCTGTTGGGACGCCGGACCGCGCAGATGCACGTCGCGCTGACCGTCCACGACGACCCGGCGCTGGCACCCGAACCGCTGACCGCCCTCAACCGCCGGTCGCTGTACCAGTCCCTGCGCAACGGTGTCCGGCTGGGCATCCGCGCCGCGCGACGGGCGACCCGAGGCCTCCCGGATCAGACCGCGGCCGAGGTGGGAGCGGTCACCGACCGCGAGGACGAACTCGTCAACCGCCTGAAGGTCGTCGCCGACCTGCCGGTCGAGGTATCACGCATCCGGACCCACGGTGACTACCACCTCGGGCAGGTGCTCTACACCGGGCGTGACGTCGTCATCATCGACTTCGAGGGGGAGCCCGCGAAGCCGCTCGGTGAACGACGCCTGAAGCGCATCGCGCTCCGTGACGTCGCTGGGCTGCTGCGCTCGTTGCAGTACGCCACCGCCTCCACCTTGGCGGACCAGCGTGAGCGGGGGCTGACCACCCCGGGTCATCCCGCCGACGACGCCCTGGTCAACTGGCTGGACTGGTGGCTGGACTGGAGCAGCGCGGCCCTCGTCGCCGGCTACCTCGAGGTCGCTGACGGCCAGCCGTTCCTGCCCTCCGACCCCGACCACATCCCGATCCTGCTCGACGCGTTCCTGATCGAGAAGGCCGTGTACGAGCTGGGCTACGAGCTCAACAACCGGCCCGACTGGGTCAAGATCCCGCTGAGCGGCATCACCCAGGTGCTCGATCGCGACGAGAGGTGACCACCGTGGAGACCGACGCAGACGCACCGACCACCGCGCCCCTGACCGACGATGACGTCTACCTCTTCAACGAGGGCTCCCACCTGCACCTGTGGCGGAGTCTCGGCGCCCACCCCGGCCGGAAGGACGGGGTCGACGGCTGCTTCGTCAGCGTGTGGGCACCCAACGCCACCTCCGTGAGCCTGGTCGGCGACGTCAACGACTGGGACGGCGAAGCGAACCCCCTGTCGGTCCGTGGCGTCTCTGGCATCTGGGAGGGGTTCATCCCCGCGATGGGTCCCGGCCACGGGTACAAGTTCCGGGTCGCGGGTGCCGACGGGGTCACCCGCGACAAGGCCGATCCCCTGGCGATCCACACCGAGACCCCGCCGCGGACCGCCTCGAAGGTCTGGGACGCGAGCTACGCGTGGGACGATGCCGCGTGGATGGAGGCACGTGCCGAGCGTCAGCGTCAGGACGCCCCGATCTCGATCTACGAGGTCCACCTCGGCTCGTGGCAGCGCGGGACCGACGCCGACGGGCAGGAACGGCCCCTGACCTACCGCGAACTGGCCGATCCGTTGCTCGCCCACGTCCAGGCAATGGGGTTCACCCACGTCGAGTTCCTCCCGGTCATGGAGCACCCCTTCTACGGCTCCTGGGGCTACCAGTGCACCGGGGTCTTCGCACCCACCTCCCGGTACGGCACACCTCAGGACCTCAAGCACCTGATCGACCGGCTCCACCAGGCCGGCATCGGCGTCATCCTCGACTGGGTGCCCTCGCACTTCCCGACCGACGACTGGGCGCTGGGCGACTTCGACGGCACCCACCTCTACGAGCACGCCGACCCCCGCCAGGGCTTCCACCCGGACTGGTCGAGCTACATCTTCAACTACGGCCGCCCCGAGGTGGTCAGCTTCCTGCTGTCCTCCGCGCTGTACTGGCTGGAGGAGTTCCACGCCGACGGGCTGCGGGTCGACGCGGTCGCCTCGATGCTCTACCTCGACTACTCCCGCGAGGACGGCGAGTGGATCCCCAACGAGTGGGGCGGCAACGAGAACGTGCAGGCGATCGAGTTCCTGCGGCGCTTCAACACCGAGGTGTTCGCCCGCTACCCCGGCGTGCAGACCTTCGCCGAGGAGTCCACGGCCTGGCCGATGGTGTCACGACCCGTCTACGTCGGCGGGCTGGGTTTCGGGTTCAAGTGGGACATGGGCTGGATGCACGACACGTTGGCCTACTTCCAGAACGACCCGATCCACCGGGCCTACCACCAGGACCAGCTGACCTTCCGCGCTGTGTACGGCTACACCGAGAGCTACTGCCTGCCCCTCTCGCACGACGAGGTGGTGCACGGCAAGGGCTCGATGGTCACCAAGATGCCCGGCGACGACTGGCAACGGTTCGCCAACCTGCGGGCGCTGTACGCCTACCAGTTCACGACACCGGGCAAGAAGCTGCTGTTCATGGGCGGCGAGTTCGGGCAGTGGCGCGAGTGGGCCCACGACCGCAGCCTCGACTGGCACCTGTTCGACGAGGACGAACGCCACGGCCAGCTGCTGCAGTGCGTCCACGACCTGGCCGAGCTGTACCGCGCCGAACCGGCGTTGCACGAGGGCGACACCGAGCCCTTCGGGTTCGAGTGGGTCGACGCGAGCGACGCGCAGGCCTCTGTGCTGTCGTTCATCCGTCGTGCCCGCGACGGCCGTCAGGTGGTGGTCGTCGCCAACCTGACCCCGCTGGTCCGTGACAACTACCGCGTCGGGCTGCCGCACGGTGGCCACTGGCGCGAGGCGTTCAACTCGGATGCCAGCGAGTACGGCGGCTCCGGTACGGGGAACTACGGCGGACTCGACGCGGTCCCCCACCCCTGCCATGGTCGCAGCCATTCGGTGGTCCTGACCCTGCCGCCGCTGGCGGTCGAGATCCTCGCACCCGACGATGCACACGACGACGGTGCACAGGACGACGGCGCACAGGACGACGGCGCTGACGCCGCGGCCGGACCGAGCGACCCGGAGCCGACGAACCCTCCTGATCGGGGAGCGACACCCCCGCCTACTCCCCCTGCGCCAGCACCGACAGCACCGTCTCCGCAGCGTCCAAGGCGGCGACGTGGACGGTGAACCGGCCGATACCGAGCCGCGCGTGGTGGCGGTAGAGCTCGTCGGCCACCACGGTCGGTGTCAGGTGGTGACGGTGAGCTCTGGCTGCTCCGGCCCGTCGAGGACGGTCAACTCGGCGCGGTCACGTCCCCCACGTTTCGCGCGGTACAGCGCACGATCGGCCGCCGGGAACAGGTCCTGACGGCGTTCCCTGGCCGCGGCCAACCCCATCGACACGCGGATCTGCAGGTCCGGGTGCAGGCGGTGCCACGGGTGGTCGCGGACGGCCACCAGGAGACGGTCACGCAGCCCCTCGGCGTCGGACGGTGAGCAGTGTGCTGCCAGCACGACGAACTCGTCACCCCCGTAGCGGCCAACCAGGTCACCGTCGCGGACGGTGTCGCGGAGCACGTCCGCGAGCTGGCGGAGCACGACATCGCCGAGGTCGTGACCGTAGAGGTCGTTGACGGCCTTGAACCGGTCGATGTCGAGGTAGATGACCGTGGCCCAACCCGCGGTGGTGGCCGACAGCAGCGCTGCGCGCTCGCGATCGATGCGACGGCGGTTGGCGGTACCGGTCAACGGATCCTCGAGCGACGCGCGTTCGATGCGCTGGTGTTCACGTTCGAGCCGGCCGACGCGGAGCTTCTCGTGCACCGTGTCGCCCCGACGCCGACGCAGCTCCCAGACCTGCGCGCCCGCCAGGCACGCGTACCGCCACACGTCCTGGATGCCCAGGGCGTCGGCACCCTCACGGACCGCGATACGGGCGCGCTCCCAGACGAGCGCGCTGCGGATCGGTTCCCGTTCGTTCGGGTTGACGGCGGCGTCACCCGCATCCACCTCGGCTCGCGCCTCCTCCCAGCGACGCTCGGTTGCGAGCGTGTGCGCGAGCGCGAAGCGGACGTAGCTCTGAGGTTCCCCGAGGGCATGCTCCAGGGTCGCATCGCGACGCTGCAGCGCCTCGGCGAGGTCGATCTCACCGGAGAACAGCTCCGCGAACAGGCACACGGCGAGGAAGTCGTGCTCAGCGGGTGAGCCGGTCAGGTCGGGGGCCTGACGGGCCTGTTCGGCAGCCAGGCCGGCCCGCTCGACCGCGTCGTCCTCCCGGCCGGCGGTCGCGAGTGCCACTGCCCAGGAGGCGTGGTTGAGGATGCGGTTGTAGGTCGAGGCATGGACGGCCCACTGGTCGTCCATCACCCCGTTGAGCTCGGCGAGCCGGGCGAAGGTGCGTTCGCTGTCCTCGTGGAGGCCGATGCGGCAGTAGGTCACGGCCAGGCCATTGAGTGCCACCGCCAGGCCCACACCGGCCTTCGCATCGTCGAGCAGCAGTTCCGCCGCGACGATCTCGCGGAGGGCGACGTCCTCGTGCCCGTCAGCGAGGTGGAGCCGTGCGAGGTACTGCCGACCGGTCGCCTCCCAGACAGGGAGTCCCGCTTCCGCGCCGCGATGCACCATGCGCGCCGCAGCCGACCGGGAGCGTTCGCTGTCCGCGCTCAACGCGGCCGCGGCGAGAGCGGTGTACAGCGCGGCGCATTCCCCGATCGCGTCGTCGTCCGCGGCCGCCTCCTGGACGAGGCGGTTCGCCGCGTCACCGATGTCCTCACCCGCCTGAAGCCGAGGCAGCAGACGACGGGCCAGCGTCAGCCGGTCAGCTCCCGTGACCGACGCTGCCCCTCGTGACGTGGTCCGGCTCATCACGTTCGCGACGTTCGCTTCCTCCATACGTGGACCATCGGCTGGTTGGGCTGCCGGCTGAACCCTCTGCTCCGATGGGCAGGACGCGGAGGGTCGCGTCCGGGACCGTGCACGTCGTAGCTCGCGCGAGCTTCGCTCACGAGATCGGGTGGATCGTGGGCGGTCGGGCGCGGCACGTCAGGTGGTCGCCAGGTAGCAGGACGGCTCCGCGCGGTGAGACCGAGGCCCGGGTGGTGCCAGCGACGCGTGCCGTCGGGCTGCTGTTCCACCTGCCAGCCCGCCGACTCCTTGGTGCGGTTGTGGGTGCGACACAGCGGAGCAAGCTGGTCGACGTCGGTCCGGCCACCGGGTCGGCCGCGCGCGGTGGGATGCCACGGACGGGCGTGGTCGACGTCGCTGGAGCGGGCCGGACGCAGGCATCCCGGCGCCGTGCAGGTGTCGTGCAACGCGAGGGTGGCGTCGCGCAACCAGTCGGGTGGGACCCGGGTCCGGCGGCCGACCCCGACCACGGCGCCCGTGTCGTCCAGGATCACCGTGCGCAGGTCGGCACCACGCGCGGCGACCAGGTCCCGCGCGGTCTGCGCATCGACCCACAGCTTGCCCCCGGTCAAGCGGGTCAGCAGCTCCCCCGCGAGCTGACCACGGTCGAGCAGGGTTCCGAGCTCGACCCGCAGCACGAGCTGCGGGCGCGATCCCGTGGCAGGAGTAGCCGCCGCGACACCGTCGTCACCGCCGGCAAGCGCACCATCGCACAGCTCGACGAGTCGGCGGGCGCGTCCTCGTGCGGTGGCGCCACGGGCGACTCCCGCGCGATCCCGGAGCTGATCTGGCGAAGGGGTCAACGCCGCGTCGACGATGGCCAGACCGACCGGCCCGAGCTCACCGAACAGTTGCCCTCCCGAGCCGTCGAGCCGTGGCTGGATCGCGAGGAAGTCCTCGACCGGCGGTGGGCTCATGGCCGGCGATGCCTCGGGCGTGTCGTCGAGGCTCCGCAGGGCACGGGACACGGCGGACGCCAGCGTGTCCGGGTCGTCCTGTGCGCAGGCACGGATCGTGGCCGCGACCGACGCGTCGATGGCGTCGTCGAACCGCCGCGGGAGGCGGTGCACCTGCAGCACCATGGTCCGGGTCTGCGCCCACGACACGGTGCCGTCGACGAGGAATGCCTGCCGGAGCGATGGCAGCCGGCGCAGCACCTCACAGGCCGTGAGCAGCATCCGTCGGTCCGACCGGGTCCGCCGTCCGACGATCGCGAGCCACTGCTCGAGGGGGAGCCCGGTCAGGACCTCCGCGAGCTGGTGCTCATCCAGCTCCATCAACCCGTCGAGCAGCCGCGCCACCGTGCGGTCCACCTGCCGAGCCGCCGCCAGGACATCGGCCAGGAGCGGCACCTCGGCCGCGCCGTCGGGTATCGACCGGTCCGCCGCACCCGCCGCGCAGGTGCACCCACCATCCGGCGTAGTGGCAGTGGCAGCGGGAGCGGTGATCGAGGTCATGGGACGAGTATCGGTGAAGGGTGTGACACGCGGCCACGCGATCTGGGACCTGGGGAAAGCCGCGCGATCGGCCGCGCCGTCGGGTACCGACCGGTCCGCCCAGACACCGATCAGCCCCCGCCGCGATCCCGCGCCTACGCTGCGCCGACCGGTTCACCCGCCGTGCCCGAGGAGAGCGGCGATGGATCTCGACCAGCTCCGCCGTACCTGCCTCGCCCTACCCGAGGCGATCGAGGACACGCCCTTCGGCCCCGGCGCGCTCGTGTTCAAGGTCCGCGGCAAGATGTTCGCGCTCATCGGCCTCGACGAGGAGCCCCTGACCATCAGCCTGAAGTGCGAGCCGGAGCTCGCCACCGTGCTCCGCGAGACCCACGAGGCGGTCGCCCCCGGCTACCACCTCAACAAGCGGCACTGGATCACCGTGACCCTCGGCGGCGTGGGCGACGAGGAACTGCTCGGCTGGATCGAGGACTCGTACGACCTGGTGGTCGACGGCCTGCCCCACAGCGTCCGCGCCGAGCTGCGCGACACCTGACCGTCACGGGTCGACGCGCCCGGTGTCGTAACCTCTGCCCTGGGTGCTGACCCCGGGGCACGCACCGTCCACCGACCGACCGGATGCACGGAGCCACGCTTGGATCGCTACCTCTGCGTGCACGGGCACTTCTACCAGCCACCTCGCGAGAACCCGTGGCTGGAGGTCGTCGAGCGCCAGGACGCCGCCTACCCCTTCCACGACTGGAACGCGCGGATCACCGCGGAGTGCTACGCCCCCAACGCCCGCGCACGCACCCTGGACGCACAGGGCCGTATCACCCGGCTGGTCAACAACTACGCCCGCCTCTCCTTCAACATCGGTCCGACGCTGCTGGCCTGGATGAAGGACGAGGCGCCGGATACCTACGCGGCGATCCTGGAGGCCGACCAACGCAGCGCCCAGCGCTTCGGTGGGCACGGCTCGGCCATGGCGCAGGTCTACAACCACGTCATCATGCCGCTGCAGACGGAGCGCGACCGGCGGACCCAGATCCGCTGGGGGCTCGTCGACTTCCGGTACCGGTTCGGCCGCGACCCGGAAGGGATCTGGCTCGCGGAGACGGCCGTCGACGACACGACCCTCGAGCTCCTGGTCGACGAGGGCCTCACCTTCACCGTGCTGTCCCCCTACCAGGCGGACGCGATCCGACCGGAAGGGACGGCGAGGTGGCAGGACGTGACGGGCGGTCGCGTGGACCCCACGCGTCCGTACCGGGTCCCGCTGCCGAGCGGCCGGTCGATCGCGGTGTTCTTCTACGACGGTCCGATCTCGCAGGCGGTCGCCTTCGAGGGCCTGCTCGACTCCGCCGAGGTGTTCGAGCAGCGGCTGCTCGACGGATTCGGCGACCGGGACGGCCCGCAGCTGGTCAACATCGCGACCGACGGCGAGTCCTACGGCCACCACCACAAGCACGGCGAGATGGCCCTCGCGGCGACCCTGCAGCGGATCGCCACGCGTGATGACGTCCGGTTGACGAACTACGCGCAGTACCTGGAGCTGCATCCACCCGACCACGAGGCCAAGGTGGTGCAGGACTCCTCCTGGTCCTGCGCCCACGGCGTCGAACGGTGGCGGGCCGACTGCGGCTGCGCCAACGGCGGCGGCCGCCACCAGCGCTGGCGCGCACCACTGCGCGAGGCGCTGGATGCCCTGCACGACGAGCTGGATGCCCGGTTCGAGGCCGAGGGTGGCGAGCTGTTCCACGACCCGTGGGCGGCGCGCGACGACTACCACCGGGTGGTGCTGCATCGCGACGACCACCTCGACGACTTCCTCGCGGAGCACGCCCGAAGCCGGTTGGACCCGACCCGGCGACGCATGGCGTTGCACCTGCTCGAGATGCAGCGCTACGGCCAGCTCATGTACACCAGCTGCGGCTGGTTCTTCGAGGAACTGTCCCGGCCCGAAGGCATCCAGGTCCTGATGTACGCGGCGCGGGCCATGCAGCTGGCCCGCCGCATCGATGGCTTCGCTGGTCGCGATGCGGCCGACCTGGAGGGGGTCTTCACCGCGGCTCTCGACCGAGCGGCGAGCAACGAGCCCCGGTTCGGTACGGGCAAGAGGATCTACGAGGAGCTGGTGCGTCCGGCCGTCGCCGACCTCGACCAGGTCGGTGCCCACGTCGCGATCTCGAGCCTGTCGTGGCCCTACGCGGAGCGGGAGCGCATCGGCGCGTACGAGGTCGTGCGCGACGACTACGAGCTGCACGAGTCGGGCCGGGCGAAGCTCGCGTACGGCCGACTCACGGTCCGCTCGGTGATCACCGAGGCGCAGGCCGAGGTCGAGTTCGGGGTGCTCCACCTCGGCGACCACAACTTCCTGTGCGGCGTGCGGCCGAAGGGGGACGACCAGGCCTACGCGGCGCTGCGCGAGGAGCTGCAACGCCACTTCGAGACCGCGGACTGGCCCGGTGTCATCCGCGCGATCGACGACCACCTGGGTGAGCGGCGCTACTCGCTGCGCGACCTGTTCCGCGACGAGCAGCGACGCATCCTCGACGCCGTCCTGACGACGACGATCGAGGAGGCCGAAGCCACCTACCGGATGATCTACCGCAGCCGTGCCCCGCTGATGCGCTACCTCAGCGAACTGCACATCACGGTGCCGGCGCCCCTACGCAACGCGGCGGAGATCGTGATCAACGCGCAGCTGCGCGAGGCGCTGTCGACGACCACGCTCGACCCGCACCAGATCGCGACGCTGCTGGACGAGGCCGACCGTCTCGACATCGAGCTGGACCGTGAAGGTCTGGCCCACACCTTCCGGGGGACGATCGAACGGCTGGCCCACCGCATCGCCGACGAACTCGCCGTCCGCGATGACCTGTTCCTCACCTACGAGGACGAGCACGAGGCCGCGCTGGAGCGGATCATGACGACCATCGAGGTCGCCGAGACCCTGCCGTTCGAGACCGACCTGGCGCTCGCCCAGGACATCCTGTGGCGCACGCTGCGCGACCATCGCCCGGAGCTCGCCGACCGGATCGCCACGGGTGACCATGCCGCGATGGCCTGGGACGACGCCCTCGCGAGGATCGCCGAGACCCTGTCGATCGTCCCACCACCGACCGACACCGAACTGGGCCCCACCCCCTCGGGCTCCCGTTCCCACCGGCAGGAGAAGCCGCCACGATGACCCACGTGTCCTCAGCTGACGACGGACGCCTCGGGGCGACGCTCCTGCCGGGCGACCGCACCCGGTTCGAGGTGTGGGCTCCCCATGCCAGCGACGTCGAGGTGGTGCTCGACGACGGTGCGGTCCCGCTGGTCGATCTGGGACACGGGTTGCACCGCGGCGTGGTCGACGGTGTGGGCGCCGGTGCCCGGTACCGCTACCGGCTGCACCGCGACGATCTGGAACCGCTGGACCGGCCGGATCCGGCCTCACGCTGGCAGCCCGAGGGTGTCCACGGACCGTCGGCGGTCGACGACCCGGGTGCGTTCCCATGGACGGACGCGGGCTTCACCTCGCCACCGCTGTCGGCGCAGGTGCTGTACGAGCTCCACGTCGGCACGTTCTCGCGTGAGGGCACCTTCGACGGGGCGATCGACGGGCTCGACCACCTCGTCGAACTCGGCGTCACCACGATCGAGCTGATGCCCGTCTGGCAGTTCCCAGGGGACCGCAACTGGGGCTACGACGGCGTGCTCCCCTCGGCCGTGCAGGACTCCTACGGCGGCCCGGACGGCCTCCGCCGGCTGGTGGACGCCGCCCATCGACGGGGGCTGGCCGTGGTACTGGACGTCGTGCACAACCACCTGGGGCCCGAGGGCAACTACCTCGCCGACTTCGGCCCGTACACCACGGAGCGGTACGCGACCCCGTGGGGGCCCGCGATCAACGTGGACGGACCCGGCTCGGATCACGTGCGACGCTGGATCGTCGAGAGCGCGGTCGGCTTCGTACGGGACCACCACCTCGACGGTTTCCGGTTGGACGCCGTGCACGGCATCATCGACACGTCAGCGGTCCACCTGCTGGAGGAGTTGGCGTCGGCCGTCCACGCGGCGGGCGACGCGCAGGGCAAGCGCGTCCACGTCATCGCCGAGAGCGACCTGTGCGACCCGCAGCTGATCCGCCCCGTCGAACAGCACGGCTACGGGCTGGACGCCCAGTGGGCCGACGACCTGCACCACGCCGTGCACGTGGCACTGACCGGTGAGCGGGACGGCTACTACCAGGACTACGAGGGGCTCGCCGACCTGGCGCGGATGGTGCGGGACCGCTACGTGTATGCCGGAAGGTACTCGCCGTACCGCGACCGCACGGTCGGACGGCCGGCACCCGACGTGCCCTACGACCGTCTGGTCGGTGCCGTCCAGAACCACGACCAGGTCGGCAACCGCATGCTCGGTGAGCGTCTGACCGAACTGACCGACCCGGACGGTGCGCGTCTCGCTGCGGCGGTGCTGCTCGTGTCACCCTCCGTGCCGATGCTGTTCATGGGTGAGGAGTACGCGGAGCCGGCACCGTTCCAGTACTTCGTCTCGCACACCGATCCGGACCTGGTCGCCGCGGTCCAGGCGGGACGACGGCGGGAGTTCGCGGACTTCCTCGATCAGGGGGAACCCCCCGATCCGCAGGACCCCGCGACCTTCCAGCGGTGCAAGCTCGACCGGGGGCTCGCGCGGACCCCCGGTCCCCACGCGACGATGTTCGCGCTGTACCAGACGCTGATCCGGCTCCGGCGCGAACTGCCGCTGCTGTGCGATCCCGGCGCACCGGACCCGGCCGTGACCCTGGTGCCGGACGCGCAGGCGCTGGCCTGGCAACGCCGCGCCTCCGGCGAGGCAGTGGTCGTCGCCGTGAACGCCGAGGATCGAACGGTCAGTGTGACGGCGCCAGACGCGCCGGGCCCGTGGCACCTGGTGCTGGACACCGCCGATCCGGCGTGGAGCGGACCCGGCGGCACGTCCGTCACGAGCGCAGCCGAGGAGGTGACGGTCTCGCTGCCGGCGCGGACCGTCGCGGTGCTGGCGAGCGGCCCGGTGGACCTGGGTGAGGCCGCGAGCTTCGCGGGGTCCGCCGAGACCGACGCGGAGGGGGTCGCGTGAGGCGACGGATCCCCCGTGCCACCTACCGGCTCCAGCTGACCCCGTCCTTCACCTTCGCGGAGGCGGCGACGCTCGTCCCGCACCTCGCGAGGCTCGGCATCAGCCACCTGTACCTGTCTCCGATCCTGGAGGCCGTGCCGGGGTCGACCCACGGCTACGACGTCATCGACCCGACCCGGATCCGCCGGGAGTTCGGCGGCGAGGAGGGGCTCGCGGACCTGGCGGCAGCCGCACAGGCACAGGGACTCGGCCTGATCGCCGACATCGTCCCGAACCACGTGGGGCTGGTCAGTCCCGCGAACCCGTGGTGGTGGGACACCCTGCGACACGGCCCGGAGGGGCGTTTCGGTCGGCACCTGGACATCCGCTGGCAACCCGGCGCGCACGGCCAGCCGACGGTCCTGGTTGCCGAACTCGGCGCGACCCTCCGCGAGGAACTGGAGGGCGACGACCTCCACCTCGAGCACCGGACACCGGACCGCGCACCCGGACGTGACGGCTACCGCATCGTCTACCACGACCACGCGTGGCCGGTCCGGCCGGACAGCCTGCACGACGTGGGGCTCGATGAGCGCGACGTGGCCACCTCCCTGGCGCGCATCGACGCGGACCGCGAACTGTTGCGAGCCGTCCTGGACCGGCAGCACTACCGGTTGGGGTACTGGCGTCGCGCCAACGAGGAACTGAACCACCGCCGGTTCTTCGACGTCACGACCCTGGGAGCCGTCCGCATCGAGGACCCGGACGTGTTCGCAGACGTGCACGCCGCCGTGCTGCCGCGCTTGGCGGACGGGGCGCTGGACGGGTTGCGGATCGACCACCCCGATGGACTCCGGGATCCGGTGGGCTACTTCCACCGGCTGCGCGAGACCATCGGCCCCGAACCGTGGCTGGTGGTCGAGAAGATCCTGGAACACGGCGAACCCCGCCGGCGCGACTGGCCGGTGGACGGCACGGTCGGGTACGCCATCGCCGACCTGATCCTCGGGCTCCACGTGGACGCGGCCGCCGGGCCCGTCCTGGACGGGTTGCAGGCCGAACTGACCGGTGCCCCGATCGACCGTCCCGCGATGGTGGAAGCCGCCAAGCGGGAAGCACTCGACGCGCTGTTCGGCGCGGAACGGGCCTGGCTCACGGACGAGCTGCTCACCGCCGTTCCCGACCTGGACCGGGGTGAGGCGCACGACGCGCTGGTCGAGCTACTGGTCGCCTGGCCGGTCTACCGCACCTACGTCCGACCTGAGCAAGGAAGGGTCAGCGACCTCGACCGCGAGCTCATCACCGATGCGACCGCGACGGCCAGCCGGAGACGTCCCGACCTGGCCGCGATGATCGCGACGATCGAGCGGCTGCTCCTGCTGATCGAGCGACCGGCGGGCGCCGACGCCTTCGTGCGGACGTTCCAACAGCTCACCGGACCGGCGATCGCCAAGGGCCTGGAGGACACCGTCCTGTACCGCGACCTGCGGTTCGTGGCGGTCAACGAGGTCGGGGGTCACCCGGGCGAACTCGGCCGGGATCCGGGCGCCTTCCACGCCGACAGCGAGCTGCGGCAGCGGGACTGGCCGCACACGATGGTGCTGTCCTCGACGCACGACAACAAACGCAGCCACGATGTCCGGGCACGCCTCGCGGTGCTCTCGCAACGTCCCGAGCGGTGGGCGGACACCGTGCGACGGTGGCGTGAGCTCGCCGGGGCACACCGTCGTACCGGCCCGGGACGGACCGGGATCGCGCCGGCACCGGAGCACGAACACCTGGCGTTCCAGACGGTCGTCGGCGCCTGGCCGATCACCAGCGGGCGGCTGACCGACTACCTCGTCAAGGCGGCCCGCGAAGGCAAGGAACACACCGACTGGCTGGACCCCGACGAGGCCTACGAGGAGGCGTTGGGCGCCTACGCGACCGCGCTGCTCGAGGACCCGCCGCTCCGCGCGGTGGCCGAGGAGGCGGTCGCGGCCGTGCACGAGCCCGGGTGGCTGACCGCGTTGTCGATGCAGCTGCTCGCGCTGACGACCCCCGGGGTACCCGACATCTACCAGGGCAACGAGCTGTGGGACCTCTCGCTCGTGGACCCGGACAACCGTCGGCCGGTCGACCACGCGACGCGTGCCGCGTGCCTGGCGGAGCTGCCGGACACCCCCGATGGCACCACCACCTCGAGGTTGCTGGAACGGTTGGACGACGGCCTGCCGAAGCTGTGGCTGATCCGACAGGCCCTGCGGCTGCGTCAGGAGCGCCCTTCCGCGTTCGGCGCCGATGCCAGTTACCTGCCCGTGACGGCCAACGGCGAACGGGCGGGTCACGTCGCGGCCTACGTCAGGAACGACGAGGTGGCCGTCGTCGCGCCACTGCGGGTCTGGCAGCTCGGGGACGGGTTCGCGGACTGGACGTGGGGACAGACGACCCTGGTGCTGCCCTCGGGCCGG
This sequence comes from Nitriliruptoraceae bacterium, assembly GCA_003563915.1. GTDB lineage: Bacteria > Actinomycetota > Nitriliruptoria > Nitriliruptorales > Nitriliruptoraceae > CSSed11-175R1. Next base: position 8,741 of record PWTE01000257.1, on the reverse strand, counting down.
TGGCACGACGTGCTCAGCGGAGCCGAGCACACTGCGGACGGACCCTTGCCGCTCACGGACCTGCTCCGGGGGTTCCCGGTCGCCCTCCTCGCCCGCGGTCGAGCGTGAACCGCCAGGGGCCGAGCAGCGTTCGACACGTCACTATCGTCGCCGACCGCGGAACCTCGGAACCGTGCGCTGCGACTACGGTGTGAGCGACCTGACCGACCTGACCGACCTGACCGACCTGACCCGCCCACGACCGCGGTGGAGGACGACCCGTGGAACTCGACCCAGAGATCGCAGACCGGTTCGCGGCGGTCGACGACCACCTCGACACGGTGTTCGGACTGGACCACGCCTACTCCGAGGTGCTCCGCCGCAGCGACGAGGCGATGCTGCCGACGATCGCGGTGTCCTCGAGTGTCGGTCGACTCCTGCAGGTGCTCGTGGCCGCGATGGGCGCACGGCGTGTGCTGGAGATCGGGACGCTCGGCGGGTACTCGACGCTGTGGTTGGCGCGAGCGCTGCCGAAGGACGGCCAGGTGGTGAGCCTGGAGTTCAACCCCCACCACGCCGACGTCGCCCGGGCGAACCTCGCGTCGGCCGGCGTGGGCGGCCGGGTCGAGATCCGGGTCGGGGACGCCCACGCGAGCCTGGCGGCGCTCATCGAACGCGACGTGGCGCCCTTCGACCTCGCCTTCATCGATGCGGACAAGGAGTCCTACCCCGAGTACCTCGACGCGGTCGTGGCGCTGTCCCGACCGGGTTCCCTGATCGTCGCCGACAACGTGGTCCGCGGCGGCAGGATCATCGAACGCCACCGCGACGACGAGATGCTCCAGGGGATCCGCGTGTTCAACGAGGCGCTGGCGGAACACCCGGCGATCGGGCCGGCCTCGATCATGCAGATCGTCGGCCACAAGGGCTACGACGGACTGGCCTTCGGGGTGGTGACCGACCCGTCGGCACGGCGGTGACCCGCTCGGGGCGGTCGTGACCGTCAGCCTTCCGTGGCGAACCACGGCCGGAGGAACTCGAGCACGGTGTCCCGTTCGGACGTGAGGCTGACGAACACGAACGCTGCCACGTACAGCACCGTGCGCCGTCTGCGTGGCTGTTCGCTGACGATCACCGCCATCGACAGGATCAGCAGACCGAACCCCGTGACCGGCGCCAGTGGGTAGGTCGTGGCGACGAACGCGAGCACGGCCGCATCCCGCAGCCACCGCCAGCGCTCACGGAGCGGGGCCAGGAAGGTGACCGCGACCGCGCCCTCCAGGAAGATGGTGGCCCAGGCGAGGAACGGCGTGATGGCGGCGATGGCCGGGCTGACGACGAAGGCCTCCGGCAGCGGCTGTTCCAAGGGGCGGCGCCAAGCCGTGATGAGGCGTTGGTTGCTCCCGGTGAGCCCCTCATCCTGCAATCCGAAGGTGGCGGCGACATCCCCGAGCCGACGGTCCGTCGAGACGGTGAAGTCGAAGAACGCTCCGGTGGCGAACTCAGGCGAGATCAGCTTCCACAGGGTCGCGAACAAGAACGCGAACCCGACCAGCAGGCGTGCGGCCAGACGCAGGGTCGCGTCGGGGTGGACGGCCCAGCGACTGAGCGCGATCGCGGCGAGCCAGTAGACCTGCAGCCAGTTGTGGTTGTCGAGCTGCAACCAGGGGCGCGCGATGGGGCTGACGACGAAGAACCCGAACAGCACCAGCCAGAACCACCGGTTGCGCGCCATGCCGGGGACGATCAGCCCGACCAGCGCGATCAGGGGGGTGACCGCCGGCATCCGTGTGGGCGAGCCGGTCAACACGATCACGAGCGTCATCGCCAGGGCGAGGAAGGCGGCGGCTCGCAGGTCGCTCTCCGCCGGCGCCGGGTCCTGCGGTGGCGGATCCTCGGACAGCCACGTCTCGACCCGCTTCCAGCGTCGGCGCCAGGGCCGCTCGACGCGTGCGCCCGGCCCCGCCGGGTCGGCCGGCGTCGTTCCGGTGTGGTTCATCCCGCGCTCCCCCGGTCCACGTCGCTTCCGGCGGTCTCGACCTGGTCGAAGGGCAGGTACAGCTCCGTGATCAGCTCGGGACGGATGAACTCGCTGCCCCGTTCGTACGTGACCTTCCACACCTCCAGGTCGATCCCGCGTGCAACGGGCTCCTGCTCCTCGTCACCCTCCCACTGCCGTATCCGTGGTCCGTCACCCGGGTCGTCCTGCCAGGCGTGGAACTCGGCCACGCCGTCGGCGACGATCCACTCGGCTTGGGACATGAGGTCGACCAGGTGGCCCAACCGGCGCTCGTCGGGCAGCCCTCGCGCGTTGGTGTACAGCTTCCGCGCGCGGTCGCTGGCGTCGCGGAAGTCGTGGACGTCGACCGGGATCGGTCCGAGGTCGGTGTCGAACTCCGCCTTGATCGGCCGGTAGCTGAGCAGGTCGACGCTCGCGAACATGCCGAACCCCCCGCCCTTCCAGGGTGTGAGGTCACGGGTGTGGGCGAGCCCGAGCTGGGTCACGGCCACCGCGATCAGGACCACCGGCAGGGTCCAGGCGAGCACACGGTCACGGCGCGGCACCTGACCTCCATTCCCCCGGATCGGGTGGTCACGGGTGAGACGACGGGAGATGCCCGTCGGTTGCTCGTCGGCGCACGCAGGGTACGGGTCCTGCCCGGATCAACTGGCGTCGCCGAGCTCCAGGATCGGAGCCTCGGTGAGGAGCACGCGCAACGGCGGCCGCTCGTCGGTGAGGCTGCCCTGCAGGTCCGCTTCCTCCTCGATCGCCTGGGCGTAGACCGCGACGGTGCGCCGTGCGACGGCGGCCCAGTCGAAGTGGCCGGCGATCCGGGCGCGGCCGCGGGCGACCAGCCCGGCCGCGAGCTCGTCGTCGCTGAGCACCCGGACAAGCGCCTGCGCGAGGGCGTCCTCGTCCTGCGGGGTGACCGCGAGCCCCGTCCCGCCCGAGACGATCTCACGCAGTCCGCCGGTGTCACCGACGACGACCGGGGTCCCACAGGCCATGGCCTCCACGGCGACCAGGCCGAACGGTTCGTAGATCGAGGGAGCGACGGCGACATCTGCCGCGGCGTAGTGCAACCGGAGCTCATGATCCTCGAGGAAGCCGGTGAAGCGGACGTGGTGTCGCAGCCCGAGATCGCGGACCTGACGACGCAGCTCCCCCGAGTACGTCCCGACGCCGGCGACGAAGAACCGCGTCGGGCCGACCTGGGACCGGACCCGTTGCAACGCCCGCAGGACCGTCTGCACCCCCTTCTCGTACTCCAACCGACCCGCGAACAGCACCATCCGTGTCCGAGGTCCGGTCACGCTGCGACGGAAGGCAGCCGCCTCCTCCGGGTCCACCTCGAAGTCGCGGAGGTCGATGCCGTTCGGTACGACATCGACCTTCTCCGGTGGGAGCACGAAGAGGTCCTCGACCTGCTGGCGCATGTAGCTCGAACAGGTGATGACCCGGCGAGCCTCGTAGGTCAGCCACCACTCCACCTGGTGGATCAGCTTGTTCATGGGACCGGGCAGCCAGCCCTGGTGACGGCCGTACTCGGTCGCGTGGACCGTGGCGACCACCGGGAGCGAGAAGATCTCCTTCAGGGCCGCGGCCGCGTAGGTCACCAGCCAGTCGTGCGCGTGGATCACGTCCACGTCGTAGGTCCGGAGCAGCCGCCCTGCCGCCGCGATCACCCGGTTGTTGAAGGACAGCACCCAGGGCACCAGGTCGTCGAAGGAGATGACGGGCGGGGCTTCCGGGACCCGCACGACGTGGACACCGTCGAGCCACTCCTCCGTCGGGTCCGCGCCGCCGGAATGATCTCGGGTGACGACGTGGACCTGGTGGCCCTGCGCGGTCAGGTTGCGAGCAAGTGCCGCGACGTGACGGCCGAGCCCCCCGACGACGTGGGGTGGGTACTCCCAGGACAGCAGCAGGACACGCATGGCGGCCAAGCCTGGCAGCTGCACCGTCCAGAGGCAACGTGACACGCTCCCGCGTGCGCTGGGACGGCCCCGAGGCGGTCCCAGCGGCCCTGGGGCGGTCCCGTGGCTCCGCGCTACAGAGGCGGCCAGGGGTAGGCCCGCGGCCCCCATGGCTCGGGGAGCACCGTGGACCCGCGGAGCTGCGTGACGCGGTCGATCAGCACCGCGATCTCCTCCGGTGAGAGGAGGTCGGCCAGGTACTGCGCCAGGTCGCCGTCGAGGGCGGTGGTGAGCCGCTCAAGATCGTCGTGGACCTCCTCGGGGATGGGCTCGCCCGCGAACTCCCAGGCCACGGTGCGCAACTTGCGGTCCACGTTGAAACTGACGCCGTGATCGACGAGTTGGACCCACCCTTCGACCGGCCCGTCCTTAGGATCCCCTGCCGCGTCGGCGAGCAGGACGTGCCCACCCTTGCGATCGGCGTTGTCGATCACCAGGTCGAACACCACCATGCGACGCAACGTGTCGAGCACCGTGGGACCGCCGACCTCGAGCAGCCGGAAGTAGTGCAGCGAGGGGTCGTGGGCCACGAACCGCTGCAGACTGCCGGGCCCGAACGGGCCGTCGTCCCGGAGCACCGTCGTCGGCACGAGCCCCCAACCGAGCGCCTCCGAGACCGCGTAGGCCGCGACCTCCCGACGGTGCAGGGTGCCGAGTGGGAAGTCCCAGAGCGGCGCTTCCCCCCGGAGCGGCTTGTAGACCGCGAGGTCCTCCGGGTCCAGGTCGCCGACGGTCGGCGCGTACCCGAGCTCCTCGGCCACCGCCTCCAGGGATGGCGACGCCGCGTCCATCAGCCGGACCAGCAAGGTCGCGTTCGACGCGTCGGCGAAGCGACCCACCGGTTCGAGGTCGACCGTACGGAGGCGATCGGCCTCGAAGACCCGGTCGCTGGCGGCCGCCTCCACGGGATCGGTCAACGGGTCAGGGCGCCGTGGCCGTTGGTGGCGGGACAGACGTGCGAACCGTCCAGTTCCGTCGGTCGACCACACAGCTCGCACTCGGGCCGACCCTGCTCGACGACCGCCGCGGCGTGGGCCGCCAGCCGCCGGGCCTGGTCGCGGTCGATCGCGATACGTGCCACCTCGGCGTCCTCGTCGTCCTCCACACCGACCGAGGTGAGTTCGAGGAGCACGCGTTCGGTGTCCGGGTCGACGCCGATACCGATCTCACCGATACGCCACGCTGCCGCGACCGGCTCACGCAGCGCCATGGCGTCACGATCCCAGTCGGTGGCAGGCGTGTCGTCCACGCGGCTGAGCACCTGGCCGAGCAGGTCCCCGATGCCTGCGACCTGGGCCTTCTCCAGCAGCAGCGTGAGCCGCTCGTGATCGTCCTCGACCTGGAGGAAGAAGGTCCGCTCCCCCGGCACGCCCGTGTAGCCGACGGTGATGTGGTGGGGCTCCGGGAAGAGGATCTCGCTCACGCCAGGGCTCCCGTGTCGTTACAGCGCAGCAGGGACGGCGGCCCTCCCTGCGGCAGTCCCAGCACGGTGACCGACGCAGGTGCGATCACCAGTCGCTGGAAGGTGTCCAGTGGCATGCCGAGGTGGTGGGCGACCACCGCCTTGATCACGTCGGCGTGACTGACCACGACGATCGTCTCCTCGGGATGCGCGGCCGCCAACCCCTCCGTCGCGTCCACCGCTCGGGCCTGGGCGCCGCGGATCGACTCACCACCGGGGAAGGTGACCCGCGAGGGCGTCGCCTGGATCGTCGCCCAGGCCTTGCGTCGACGGAGCTGACCGAGGGGCTTGTCGGTCCACTCGCCGTAGTCGACCTCCCCGATCGCCTTGCGGGTGCGCACCCGCAAGCCGTGGGGCTTCGCGATCGCCTTCGCCGTCTCCTGGGTCCGTTCCAAGGGCGAGGCGTAGACCGCCGTCACCGGCAGTGCCGCCAAGCGCTCGGCCGTGGCCTGAGCCTGCTCACGGCCGGCCTCGTCCAGGTGGACCCCGGGGGTCCACCCGCCGAGCCGTTTGCCCGTCGCCGCGGTGGTGGCATGACGGACGAGGACGAGCGTGGTCACGGGGGCGCTCCTACGCAGCTGTGGTCGCGACGGTAGCGAGGTTCAGGATCACACCAACCTCGGAACACCCAGCGTCGCACCCCGCTGGCGTCCGCGGTCAGCCGATCTCGTCGGGCATCTCGGCCTTGCGGCGGCCGATGTACTCCTGCAGTTCCTCATCGATCGCGTCGTCCAGCGGCGGGGCCTCGTAGCCGGCGAGCTTCTCCTTCCACAGGGCGTTGGCACGTTCCGCCGCGGACAGGGCACCCTCCTCGTCCCACTGCTCGAAGCTGGTGTTGTCCGCCACCTCGGAGAGGTAGAAGGCCGACTCGAAGTTGGCCAGCGTGTGTGCGCTGCCGAGGTGGTGGCCACCCGAGCCGACCTCGCGGATCGCGTCCAGCGCCTGGCCGTTCTCGGACAGGTCGACCCCACCCGCCAACACCTCCATCATCCCCAGCTGATCGGCGTCCATCACGAACTTCTCGAAGCTGAAGGACAGCCCACCCTCGAGCCAGCCGGCCGCGTGGAGCACGAAGTTGACCCCGGCCATCATCGTCGGGATCAGCGTGCTGGTGCTCTCGTAGGCCGCCTGGGCGTCCGGGGCCTTCGAGGCCGTCATCGACCCCCCGGAACGGAACGGCACCCCCAGCCGTCGGGCCAGCGCGGCCATCGTGTAGAGCACCAGGGCAGGCTCCGGGGTCCCGAACGTCGGCGCACCGGTCTGCATCGACATCGACGACGCGAACGAGCCCAGCAGGACCGGCGCGCCAGGTCGCACGAGCTGCACGAAGGTCATCCCCGCCAGCGCTTCAGCCAGCGACTGAGCGGCCACCCCGGCGGCGGTCACCGGAGCCATAGCACCTGCCAGGATGAAGGGCGTGATGATGCTGGCCTGGTTGTGGGTGGCGTAGACCTCGGCCGCGTCCAGCATGGTCGCATCCCACACCAGCGGTGACGATGCGTTGATCAGCGACGTCATCACCGTGCGGTCCTGCAGGTCGCCGCCGAAGGCGATCCGGGCGAGCTCGACCGAATCCTGGGCCCGCTCCCCCTCCGTCACCGACCCCATGAACGGCTTGTCGCTGTACCGGATGTGGCTGTAGACCATGTCGAGGTGGCGCTTGTTGACCGGGACGTCGACCGGCTCGCAGACCGTCCCCCCAGAGTGATGCACGGCCGGCGCGAGGTAGGCCAGCTTCACGATGTTCTGGAAGTCGGCCAAGGTCGCGTAGCGGCGTCCGTCGTCCAGATCGGTGACGAACGGCGAGCCGTAGTTCGGGGCGAACACGGTCGCGTCGCCGCCGATCTGCACGCTCCTCTCCGGGTTGCGGGCGTGCTGCGTGTACTGGCGCGGCGCGTTGTCCTGCACGATCCGCCGACACATCCCACGGGGGAAGCGCACCCGTTCGCCGTCGACATCGGCGCCCGCATCCCTCAGTAGTTCCAGCGAACGCGGGTGGTCGCGGAACACGACGCCGACCTCCTCGAGGATCGTGTCGGCGTTGTGCTCCAGCAGTTCCAGCCCCTCGTCGCTGACCAGCTCGTAGGGCCGGATCCTCCGGGTGATGTAGGGCGCGTGGACCGGCGCTGCGGCGGCTCGCGCCGCCCGGCGCCCGGCCCGTCCACCCGACCGGCGACCGCGTGCTTCGCTCATGACGTCTCCTCCACTACCTGGTCTGATCCGGCCGGACCGTCGGCCGGACGGGGGGGACGGGTCCGGCGGCGCCGGCCCTTCGGGCTGACCGGTTCGCCCTCGCCAGGGGTCGGCAGGGTGGTCATCGCAGCCAGGTGGCTGACCGACGCGGTGCGGTGCGGGATCGCGAGCGCCGCGACGAACAGGTCCTGGAACCGTGGCTCGGTGGCCGTCTCGATCTTGGTGACCGAGCGGACCACCTCCTCCATCTCCCGGCGCTGGGCCCGCGACAGCAGGGCCCGCACCGCGCCGGCCCCGGCGGCGTTGCCGACACCCTTCACCGCAGCCAGTGGGGCATCGGGGATCAGGCCGAGCACCATCGCGTGGAACGGGTCGATGTGAGCGCCGAAGGCTCCGGCCAGCCGGATGTCGTCGACGGTGTCGTAGCCGGCGTGCTCCATCAGCAGGTCGATGCCGGCGCGCAGCGCGGCCTTCGCGAGCTGGACGGCCCGGACATCGTTCTGGCCGATACGCAGCTCGCGCTGATCCTCTCCCCCGGGCTGCACCACGTAGGCGTAGGTGCGATCCTCCTCGACCACCCGCGGGGTGCGCTCGGCGAGTTCCGGGCGGATCACCCCTCGGTCGTCGATGATCCCGGCGAGGAACATCTCGGCGATGACCTCGATGATCCCCGACCCGCAGATGCCGGTGACCCCCGTGTGGGCCGCCAGCTCGGCGAAGCCGGGCTCGTCGGACCACGGCTCGACCCCGATGACCTTGACGCGGGGCTCCAGGCTGTCGCGATCGATCCGGACCCGCTCGATCGCGCCGGCGGTGGCGCGCTGACCGGCGGAGAGCTGCGCCCCCTCGAAAGCGGGCCCGGTCGGGCTCGACGCGGACCACAGCCCGTGGATGCGGTCACCCAGGACGATCTCGGCGTTCGTGCCGACGTCGACCAACAGCATCGAGTGGTCGTGGCGGTGAGGTCCCTCCGCCAGGATGGCTGCCGCGGTGTCGGCACCGACGTGGCCGGCGATACAGGGACCGACATACACGCGCGCCGACGGGTTGCTGATGCCGATCTTCGGGGCACGGACCTCGACGGCGTCGGAGGTCGCCAGGGTGAACGGCGACTGTCCCAGCGGTGTCG
>PWTE01000247.1 GCA_003563915.1 Nitriliruptoraceae bacterium | reverse complement strand
TCGACATCGACGTCGCCATAACGATCCAGGGAGCCGGGTCCGGGGACGATCCCACGTCGGCCACGATCATCGCTCCGGCAGCCGGGATGACCAGCGGTCTGCTCCAAGCCAACGATACGGAACTGGACGGCAAGGCCCTGTCGCTGGTCGACCTGCGGTTGACCGGCGCGGATACCGCGGATGAGGGAGCCGGACTCATGTCGAGCGGCGTCGGCGAGCTCACGCTGCTTCGCGTCAGCTTCCATGACAACCGCACCGACACCCTCGGTGGCGGCCTCTACGCCTACGGAACCGCCCGGATCACGATCTCCGAGAGCACCTTCACGGAGAACATCGCGGCCGACGGAGGCGCCGTCTACATCGAGACCGACACCGAGGAACTGACGATCACCGGGAGCACCTTCAGCGACAACGAAGCCACCGGTGACGGTGGCGCGGTCTACCTCTACTGGTTCGCCGACGGAACGACCGCCGACGTCAGCGTGACCATCACCGGGAACGGGTTCTACGACAACGTGGCTGGCGGCGACGGTGGGGCGATCGGCTCTGACGACCTCACCTACGACGTCACCGGATCACTCGACATCACCATCTCCGGCAACGAGTTCCTGCGCAACCACGCCGACCCGGATGACTCCTCATCGTCAGACGGAGGCGCCATCTACCTCGATGACGCCGGTTACGAGCAGACCGGACCGGTCAGCCTCATCATGGTCGACAACCTGTTCTCGCAGAACAGCGCGAGCGACGAGGGAGGCGCGGTCTACGTCGAGGATCTCGGGGAGTACGGAGACGGCCAGGTCGACGTGGAGGTGATCGGCAACGCCTTCCTCGACAACGTCGCCGGCGATGATGGTGGCGCCCTGCACCTCGCCGACGTTGGCGAGGACGGCACCGGCGACGTGACGATCCGGCTCGTCGGCAACGAGTTCCTACGCAACACCTCCGACGACGAGGGCGGCGCGGTCTACATCGAGGATGCCAACGATGACGGTGTCGGAGACCTGCTGATCGAACTGATCGACAACACGTTCATCTCCAATGAGACGACCGGCAGCAACGACGACGGTGGCGGCGTCCACATCGACGATGGCCAGAGGTCCGCCACCGGCAACGCGACGATGATCGTGCGCGGCAACTGGTTCGAGGACAACTACTCGAGTGACGAAGGCGGCGGGTTCTACAGCGAGGACTTCGGCGCCTACGCCGACGGCGACGTGCTGCTCGTCATCGAGGACAACGTCTTCCTGGACAACCGCTCCGACGACGACGGCGGCGCCATCCACCTCGAGGACACCGGAGAGGAGGCGATGGGCAACGTCGACGTGTACCTGACCGGCAATGGATTCATCGGGAACCAGACCCTGGATGCCGGAGAGGACGGTGGCGCCGTCTACCTCGACGAGATCGGGGAGTACGCGACAGGAGACGTGACCCTGGTCGTGAGCGGCAACCTGTTCGAGGACAACACCGCAACCGGCGACGGCGGCGCCCTGTACTCGGAGCAACTGGGGCGGTACGCGGAAGCTGCCGTGACCGCCACGTTGGTGAACAACGTGTTCGTGGGGAACACCGCAGGTGCAGACGGCTCTGCGCTGGCCTTCTACAACACCGGTGATGAGGCTGATGGTTCGGTCTCGATCACGGTCTCGCGATCTGCCTTCCTCGGTAACGACGGTGGGTCCACCGTGGTCTCTGCGAGCGGCGAGGAGGACCTGGAGGTCACGGATTCAACGTTCCTCTCGAACGTCGGGGGTGCGTTGGTCGCCGGCGACGTCACCGCAGACCTGCGCTACCTGACCATCGTCGACCACGACGCCCCGTTCGACGTTGACACGATCAACCTGGCCTACAGCGCACTGGACGGTGTGACCAACTGCGGCACGCTCGACACCGCAGCCGGGAACATCGTGACGCCGTCGACCGACTGCACCGGCACGGAGGTCCCGGACCTCGAGGTGTCGGACGCGTTCTCGCCGTGGTACCTCGTGCCGGCGGCAGGTAGCCCGCTGGTCGGTGCCGGCGACGACTGCACCGCCACCGACCAGCGTGGCAAGCCGCGTCCGGGGACCGACTGCGCCGTCGGAGCGGTCGAGCACACCGCCGGGATCGTCTGTCCCGAGGGCCCCCTACCTCGCGGTGAGGAACTGACCTGCACGTTCGACACCGGCCTTGCGGGACGCAGTCTGTCGGTCACCGTCGACCTCAACCCGACCCTGGTGGACACCACGATCGGTCTGGACGGCGACGGGGTCGGCACCGTCAGCTTCACCATCCCGAACGATGCTCCCGGTGACACGCTGACCGTCGCAGGCGACAGCGGCGACGACTGGTTCGCGCAGTCCGTCGAGATCGTCGTGGCCGACCCGGTCGAGCCGGCCGATGAGCCCGAGATCGTCGAGGTCGTCGAGGACGAGGACGAGGAGGAGCTGCCGGCCACCGGTATCGGTGCGCTCGAGCTGCTGCTCCTCGGGTTGCTGTCCGCAGGTGTCGGTGGCCTGACCCTGCGTCGGTCCAAGCAGCGGATCTGATCGGAAGAGCACCGGTCGTGGGGCCGCGTCCGCCGGGACGCGGCCCCACGACCGCTCGAAGCTTCGCTCAGCCGGCAGTGATGGCCAGCCCGTCGTCGCCGGTGTCGACCTTGACGGTCTGGCCGTCGGCGACCTCGCCGGTCAGCATCGCCTTGGCGAGCTGGTCCTCGAGGTGCTTGCGGATCACCCGCTTGAGCGGGCGCGCGCCGTAGAGCGGGTCGTAGCCGAGCTCGGCCAGGTGGTCCATCGCTGCGCCCGTGACCTCCAGGGTCAGGTCCCGCTCCGCCAGTCGGCGCCGCAGCCGCTCGAGCTGGATGTCCACGATCTCGCGGAGCTGCTCGGGCGCCAGCCGGTCGAAGATCACCACCTCGTCGATGCGGTTGAGGAACTCCGGACGGAAGTGGCCGCGCACGTCGGTCATGACCCGCTCCTGGAGCTGCTCGCGGGACAGGTCCGCGTCCAGGATGTGGGTCGAGCCGAGGTTCGACGTCATGATCACGACGACGTTGCGGAAGTCGACCGTGCGGCCCTGCCCGTCGGTGAGGCGGCCGTCGTCGAGTACCTGCAGGAGCACGTTGAACACGTCCGGGTGGGCCTTCTCGACCTCGTCGAGGAGCACGACCCGGTAGGGCCGGCGGCGGACCGCCTCGGTCAGCTGGCCGGCGTCCTCGTAGCCGACGTACCCCGGGGGCGCGCCGATCAGGCGGGCGACCGTGTGCTTCTCCTGGTACTCACCCATGTCGATGCGGATCATCGCCCGCTCGTCGTCGAACAGGAACTCGGCCAGCGCGCGGGCCAGCTCGGTCTTGCCGACCCCGGTGGGACCGAGGAAGAGGAACGACCCGAGCGGCCGATCCGGGTCGGCGATGCCCGACCGCGAGCGGCGCACCGCGTTGGCGACGGCCTCGACCGCCTGGTCCTGCCCGACGACGCGGGCGTGCAGCTGGTCCTCGAGGTGGACGAGCTTCTCGACCTCGGACTCGATCAGCTTCGCGACCGGGATCCCGGTCCAGCGGCCGACCACCTCGGCGATCTCGACCTCGGTGACCTCCTCCTCCAGGAGGCTGTCACCCTCGGCCCGCATCGTGTCGATGCGGGCTTGCGCCTCGGCGACCTGCTTGTCGAGTTCGGGGATACGGGAGTAGCGCAGCTCGGAGGCGCGCTCATAGTCGCCGTCGCGCTCGGCGGCGGCCGCTTCCTCGCGCAGACGCTCGAGCTCCTCCTTCGCAGCGTTGACCTGCTCGAGCTCGCCCTTCTCGCGCTCCCAGCGGGCCCGCAGCGAGGTGTCCTGCTCGCGCAGGTCCGCGAGCTCCGCGTCCAGGTCGGCCAGCCGAGCCTTGGCGGACTCGGTCTCCTCCTTGGCGAGGCTGACCCGCTCGATCTCGAGCTGGCGGATGCGTCGATCCACCTCGTCGATCTCGGGGGGCAACGAGTCGATCGCGATGCGCAACCGCGCCATCGACTCGTCCAGCAGATCGATCGCCTTGTCCGGAAGGAACCGGTCGGTGAGGTAGCGGTCCGACAGGGTGGCGGCGGCGACGATCGCGTCGTCGGTGATGCGCACCCCGTGGTGGACCTCGTAGCGCTCCTTCAGACCCCGCAGGATCCCGACCGTGTCGCCAACCGACGGCTCGGCGACGTGGACCGGTTGGAACCGCCGCTCGAGCGCCGCATCCTTCTCGATGTTGCGGTACTCGGCCAGCGTCGTGGCACCGATCATCCGCAGCTGCCCCCGAGCGAGCAGCGGCTTGATCATGTTGGCCGCGTCCATCGCGCCCTCGGCGGCACCGGCGCCGACCACCATGTGCAGCTCGTCGATGAAGGTGATGATCTGGCCGTCGGAGGACTCGATCTCCTTGAGGACCGCCTTCAGGCGCTCCTCGAACTCGCCGCGGTACTTCGCACCAGCGACCATCGCGGACAGGTCGAGCTCGACCAGCGTCTTGTCCTCGAGGAGCTTCGGGACGTCACCCTCGATGATCCGCCGTGCGATGCCCTCGACGATGGCGGTCTTGCCGACCCCCGGCTCACCGATCAGCACCGGGTTGTTCTTGGTGCGGCGCACCAGGACCTGGATGACCCGGCGGATCTCCTCGTCCCGGCCGATCACGGGATCGAGCTTGCCGTCCTTCGCCAGCTTGGTCAGGTCGCGGGCGTACTTCTCCAACGCCTCGTAGGTGGCCTCCGGGTCCTGCGAGGTGACCTTCTGTGAGCCGCGGACCTGGCGCAGGCCGTCGAGGATCGCATCGCGGGTGACGCCTTGGCCGGTGAGCACGCCGGCGGTGCGGTCACCAGCATCGGCGAGCGCCAGCAACAGGTGCTCGGTCGAGATGTAGTCGTCGCCCAGGGTCTGCGCCTCGGTCTCCGCGGCCTCGAGCACCCGGCGCAGCGCACCACCGATCGTGACCTCGCCCGACGCGCCGTAGGCCGCGGGCGTCGCTTCGAGCAGTTCGATCGCACGGTTCCGCAGCGTCGTCGGGGTCACCCCGAGCTTCTGGACCAGCGGCAGGACGATGCCCTCGGACTGCTCCAGCAGGGCGGTGAGCAGGTGCGCGGTGCCGACCTCGGGGTGGTTGCGTTCACGCGCGATCCCGGCGGCACGCTGTAGCGCCTCCTGGGACTTGTGGGTCAGCTGGTTCATCTCCACGTGTCTACCTCCGACGTCGACGTCTCACCCGGCGCCCCCTCACCGCGCGCCCGTCAACGCACAAGGTAAGGGGACCGGCTCTGTGGGTCATGCGCGTTCCCACGTCCCGGCTCAACATCCCTGCGCCGCAGCGGCGCAAGGAAGCCGCTCAGCGCACGGTGGACCCGGCAACACGGGACCACCGCCCCTAGTAGGCCACCGCGGGCGCGGGAGAGACTCGGTCACCGACCGGCGGAAGGTCGGGCGAGACCGAAGGTGCCTGCTGTGGACCCCGATGTGCTCCGCGATGCCGCGTACGACACGATCAGCTCCCCGATGCTGACCTACCGACAGCGGCTACAACGGCTCGCCCAGGTCGGCGAGAACCTGCTCGACCCCCCGAAGCTCAGCCCGGAGGCCGAGGACGCGCTCGCGACCGGCCTGCTCTGCGACCTGCACGAGGGGCCCGCCCCCTACCGCCCGCGGTACGTCCTGCCCGACTACGTCCGCGCCCTGCGGCAGGGCTCGGCCTACCTGGAGCTCGATCCACCGCAGGACCTGGAGGAGGCGTTGTCCTTCCTGCGCATCCTCTACCAGCAGGTCCCGTCGATCACGACCTTCCCGGTGTTCCTCGGGGACCTCGACACGTTGCTGGAACCCTTCGTCGACGGGATCTCCGACGAGGAGCTGCACCGCAGCCTGACGCGGTTCTGGCGTGAGCTCGACCGCACGATCCCGGACGCCTTCACCCACGCCAACCTGGGCCCCCAGGACAGCCGTGTCGGACGGATGCTGCTACGCATCGACCGCGAGCTCGCACAGGTGGTCCCGAACCTGACCCTGCGGTGGGACCCGAAGACCTCCGGGGACGCGCTGCTCGACGAGGCCGTCCGGTCGATCGTCGCGGTCAACAAGCCCCACATCGCCAACCACCCGATGATCGCGCGCGACTTTCCACCGGAGACCTTCCCCGCCGGCTACGGCGTCGTCAGCTGCTACAACACCCTGCCGATCGGGGGTGGGGCACACACGCTGGTGCGTCTGAACCTCGCCGAGAGCGTGGCCCGTCACGACGGTGACATCGACGACTACCTCGCCGTCACCCTGCCTGCACACCTGGAGCTGCTGTTCGAGGTGCTCGCGGCGCGCAGCACCTTCCTGGTCGAGGAGGCCGGCTTCTACCGCCAGGGCTTCCTGGTCGAGGAGGGGCTGATCGACCCGGGTCGGTTCACGGCCATGGCCGGCCTCTACGGCATCGCCGAGGCGGTCGACCTGCTGCTCGGGGGCGACCCGCTGTACGGCGTCGACCAGGCCGCGAACGAGCTGGGTCACCACCTGGTCGCCGTGGCCGCGGCGGCGGTCGCCGCCGCACCGATGCCCTACTGCGTCGACGACCGCGCGATGCTGCACGCGCAGTCCGGGATCAGCGAGGATCTCGACGTGACCGCGGGCGCGCGGATCCCGACGGGCCGGGAGCCCGACACGATCCGCCACATCCTGGCGGTCGCCCCGCACCACCAGCTGTTCGCCTCCGGGGTCAGCGACATCTTCGCGGTCGAGCCGACCGCGAAGGACAACCCGGACGCACTGGCCGACCTCACACGAGGCGGGTTCGCGGCGGGCCTGCGCGAGATCACCTTCAACGTCGATGGGTGCGACCTGGTGCGCATCACCGGCTACATGGTGCGCCTGTCCGACGTCGAACGGTCCCGTCGTGGCGCGGTCCGTCACGCCAGCACGCTGCTGGGCGCCGAGGCGATCGACCACCACCAGGTGCTGGAACGCACCCCACGGGTGGTCAGTGCCGAGACGAGCCCCTTCCGGATCGGAGCGCGGGAGCCACGCCCATGACCTCGGTGTCGGGAGGCCTCTGCAGCGCGATGCCGAGCACCTCCGGCGCGTCCGCGTTGCCCGAGGCCGTCGTGCCACCACCGGAACCAGCGCTGCTGCTGGCGCGGGCCATCCCGGCCAGCCTGGTGGACGGGCCGGGGTCGCGGCTGACGCTGTTCCTGCAGGGCTGCAACCTCGACTGTGTCAACTGCCACAACCCGAGCCTCATCGGGATGAGCAACGCGGCCTCCTGGCGCACCATCGACGAGTTGATCGAGCGGCTGCGGCACGAGGCACCGTTCCTGCGAGGTGTCACCGTCAGCGGCGGCGAGGCGACCCTGCAGTTGGAGGGCGTCATCGCGCTGTTCACCGCGATCAAGACCGATCCCGAGCTCGCGCGGCTGACCACGCTGGTCGACTCCAACGGCACGCTGGACACGGCCGGCTGGCAGCACCTGGCGCCGGTGATGGACGGGGCCATGATCGACGTGAAGGCGGTCGACCCGCAGATCCACCGCCGCATCACCGGGTCCGGCAACGCCGCCGTGCTGCGATCGGTGCGCACCCTGTACGACCTCGATCGGCTCCACGAGGTCCGGCTGCTGGTCATCGAAGGGCTGACCGACACGCCCGACGAACTGGCGCGCTACGCGGGGTTCCTCGCCGGGATCGACCCGACGATCCCGCTGCGGACGATGGGCTTCCGCCACCACGGCGTGCGCGCCAAGGGGCGCGTGTGGCCGGAGACGTCACCGGAGACGGTGGAGCGGGTGGCCCGGACCCTGCGCGACCTCGGGCTGACGGACGTCCGCACCCCGTCGGTGAGCTGACCCCGCATCCGGCGCGCTCGATCGGAACCGGACCGCTAGCCTCGATGTTTCGTCGGGGGTCTGGGCGTTGGCGGCAGATACAAGGAGAAACCCTTCTGAAACGGCAGAATGTGGGTGTTCAAGGACCACATAGCCGAGCAGAAGGGTTTCACCTTG
>PWTE01000180.1 GCA_003563915.1 Nitriliruptoraceae bacterium | reverse complement strand
GACGACACCTTCGAGGTCACCACCCGGCTGGCTGGGGATTTCAACCTCGTCAACGCGGTCACCGCGGTCATCGCCGCGGTGACCGCCGGACTACCGCTCGACGCGGCGCTCACCGGGATCGCGGCATGTCCCGGAGCACCGGGGCGGCTCGAACGGGTGGCGCCGGATCACGATGTCCGCGTGTTGGTGGACTACGCGCACACCCCGGATGCGTTGCGGTCGGTGATCGCCACGCTCCGAGGGTTGCTGGCGCCGGGGCAACGCGTGATCGTGGTGATCGGCGCTGGCGGTGACCGTGACCGGAGCAAGCGAGCGCCGATGGGAGCCGCAGCCACCGATGCGGACATCGCGGTCCTCACGTCGGACAACCCGCGCAGCGAGGATCCCCAGGCCATCCTGGCGTCGGTGATGGAGGGAGCGCAGGCGGCCCTCGACGCCGGCGCAGATGCTCGGGTGTTGCAGGAGGTCGATCGACGCCGGGCGATCGTTCTCGCGTTGGAGCACGCCAAGCCCGGGGACGTCGTCCTGCTGGCCGGCAAGGGACACGAGACCACCCAGGAGTTCGCCGGTGAGGTCCTGGCGTTCGATGACCGGGAGGTCGCCCGTGAGGTCCTCCGCGGGGCGGAGGTGACGTCGTGATCGAGTTGTCCGTCTCGGAGGTCGCGCATGCGGTCGGCGGCCGCGTCCAGGGGCAGGCGGACCGTCGGATCGACGGGGTCACCACGGACTCACGGCAGGTCCCGGCCGGTGCCCCGATGTTCGTCGCGCTTCCCGGCCAGCATGCCGACGGCCACGACCACGCCGCCGAGGCGGTCGCCGCGGGAGCGGTCGCGGTGCTCGCGCGACGCCCACTGAGCGGGGTGGAGGTTCCGGTGGTCCTGGTCGACGATCCGTGGCAGGCGATCACGCAGCTCGCCGCTGCGGTGCGGGCCTACGTCCAGCCGACCTCGGTCGCGGTCACCGGTTCCGTGGGCAAGACCACCGTCAAGGATCTCACGGCCGCGGCGGTCGGGTCGCAGCGTCGGGTGCACGCGGCTGCGGGCTCCTTCAACAACGAACTCGGGGTGCCGCTCACCCTGCTCGGGCTGCGTGAGGACACCCAGGTCCTGGTCGCGGAGATCGGTGCGCGACACGTCGGGGACATCGCGTCGCTCGCACCCCACCTCGCCCCGGACGTTGCCATCGTCACCGCGGTCGCCGCGGTGCACCTCGAGGTCTTCGGCACGATCGACGACGTCGCGCGTGGCAAGCGTGAACTGGTCGAGGCGCTCGGCCCGGGCGGCCTCGCCGTGCTGAACGTCGCCGACCCGCGGGTGGCCGCGATGGCTGAGGCGGCGCCGGCGGTGTTGCGGGTGGCCGCGGACGACCCTGCGGCGGACGTCCATGCCCGCGACATCCGGTTGGATGGCTACGCGCGCGCCCGGGCGGTGGCGGTGACCCCGTGGGGGCACACGGAGGTCCGCCTCCCGGTCGCTGGTCGTCACCACGTCACCAACGCACTGCTGGCCCTGGCGGTCGCGGGGCACCTGGGGATCGACGTGGTGGCCGCGGCGGCAGCGATCGAACAGGCCCGGGTGTCGCCCTGGCGGGGAGAGGTGTTCGTCACACGGGGGATCACGGTCCTGAACGACGCCTACAACGCCAACCCTCTGGCGACGCGGGCCGCGCTCGAGACGCTGGTCGCCGTCGAACGGTCGGGACAGGCCATCGCCGTCCTGGGGGTCATGGCGGAGATCGGTCCCACCTCCGTGGAGGAACACCTCCACGTCGGTGAGGCCTGCGTGCAGCTCGGGGTGGATCGCGTGATCGCCGTCGGCCCCGACGCCGCGGCCATCGCGGAGGGGGCGCGCCGAGCGGGAGCTACCGACGCGACGACGGTCCCCGATGCCTCCGCGGCCGAGGCGACCCTCGCCGCCACGCTCTCGGCCGGTGACGTGGTGCTCGTGAAGGGCTCACGCGTGGCTGGTCTGGAAGCGGTGGCCGCCGGTATCGCCGCCGGGAGGATCGGCTCGTGATCGCGATCCTCATCGCTGGGGCGGTCGCCCTCATCGCCGCGCTCGTGGGAACGCCACTGGTCATGAGCTACTTCCGCGAGCGGGGGTTCGGTCAGCCGATCCGTGAGGAAGGCCCGGAGAGCCATCGATCGAAGGCGGGCACACCGACGATGGGTGGCACCGCCATCGTGTTGGCGACCGTGCTGGCCTACGCGGTGGCGCACCTCACCGCGACCCGCGTCACCCCACTGGGGATCGTGATCCTCGGCACCTTCGCTCTGATGGCCGTCGTCGGGTTCGCCGACGATCTCATCAAGCTGCGCATGCGCCGCAACCTGGGCCTCAACAAGACGACGAAGTTCCTCGGGCAGGCGGTCATCGCGGCCCTGTTCGCCTTCGTCGGTCCGGCGTACGGGCTCCCGCGCAACATCTCGATCGTCGGTGAGATCGCGATCGACGTCAGCGCGGGCGTCTTCTTCCTGTGGATCTTCCTGTTGCTGACGGGGGCGTCGAACGCGGTGAACCTCACCGACGGCCTGGACGGGCTGGCCGCCGGCGCTTCGGCGCTCGCCTTCGGGGGCTACACGCTGATCGCTTTCTGGCAGTTCCGTAACTTCGAGGTCTACCTCCTCGATGGTGCACAGGCCCTCGACCTCGCCATCATCTCGGCTGCGGTGCTCGCGGCCTGTGCGGGGTTCCTGTGGCACAACGCTCCACCGGCCCGGATCTTCATGGGAGACACGGGGTCGTTGGCGCTCGGGGGTCTGCTCGCGGCCGTTGCCGTGGCGACGAACACCCAGCTGCTGCTGGTCCTGATCGGCGGGTTGTTCGTCGTCGAGACGGTGTCCGTGATCATCCAGGTCGCGGTCTTCAAGGTGACGGGCAAGCGGGTGTTCCGGATGGCTCCCATCCACCACCACTTCGAGCTCAGGGGCTGGCAGGAGACCACGATCATCGTCCGCTTCTGGATCCTCGCTGGCATCGGGATCTCCCTCGGCCTGTTGCTCTTCTATGCCGAGTGGCTCGGCCGTGTGGGACCGGTGAACTGACGTGTCCGCCTCACCCACCCCCGTCCCGTTGCCCGGTGTCCGACGTGCCCTGGTCATCGGTCTCGGTGCGTCCGGTCGAGCCGCAGCTGCGGCGTTGCGATCGGCCGGTGTCCAGGTGACCCTCGTCGACGACGTCGCCGATCATCCGGTCGCCGACCGGCTGGTCGCCGATGGCTTCCAGGTCGTGCTCGGGGAGGCCCCCGCGGACGTGCTGTCCCGACAGGGTGCCGACCTCATCGTGCCGTCCCCCGGTGTCCCGCAGTCCGCCCCGGTCCTCCAGGCTGCCGCGGCGGCCCAGCTGTCCGTCTGGTCCGAGCCCGAGCTGGGGCTGCGGCTGTATCCACACCGACTGGTGGGTATCACCGGCACCAACGGCAAGACCTCGACGACCGAGCTCGTTGCGGCCATGCTGGCCGCCGACGGCGTCTCCGTGGTCGCGTGCGGGAACATCGGACGGCCGGTCAGCGAAGCGGCGATGGCGGAGCCTCGTGACACCGTGCTCGTCGCGGAGCTCTCGAGCTTCCAGTTGCGCTTCGTCCGGCGGTTGCGCCCCGAGGTGGGCGTCCTGCTCAACCTCGCGGAGGACCACCTGGACTGGCACGGAGACCTGTCCTCGTACGGTGCTGCCAAAGCCCGACTGTGGTCGGCGCAGACCGCGGATGACTGGGCGGTCGCCAACGCGGACGACCCGCAGACGTTGGCGCTCCAAGCAGACGCCCCGGGTCGACGGGCCAGCTTCTCTGGCCTGCAACCCGTGGGGCTCGGGGTCGGCCGTGAGGGCGAAGACCTGGTGGGAACCGCCGCGGATGGCCGGCGGGACCTCGTGATCGCGGTGGCTGACCTGCGCTCCAGCGCCCCGCACCACGTCGCGAACGTGGCTGCCGCGGCCACGGCCGCTTCGCTGTGGGGGGTCTCGCACGCCGCGGTCCGTGCCGTCGCGGCGGACTTCACCCCGGGTCGTCACCGGTTGGAGGTCGTGGCCTCCGGGGGTGGGGTCGACTTCGTCGACGACTCGAAGGCGACCAACCCGCATGCCACAGCGGCGGCGCTGCGTGCCTTCCCATCCGTCGTCTGGATCGCGGGAGGGCTCGCCAAGGGGGTCGATCTCGGGGTCCTGCTTGCTCACCTGACCTCGGTCCGTGCCGCGGTACTGATCGGTCAGGCGGCTCCGGAGCTGGCGGCGCTGTGCGAGGACGCCGGCATCCCGGCGAGCACCTGCCCCTCGATCGAGGCGGCGGTTGCGCAGGCCGCGACGGTGGCACGGTCAGGGGACACGGTGCTGTTGTCGCCGGCGTGCGCGTCGTTCGACCAGTTCCGTGACTACGCGGAGCGGGGCGACCGTTTCGCCGCGTCCGCCCGGGCGCTGGTCGGCGGCGAGGACCCGCGAGGCGAGGTTGCGAACGCCAACAGGCCGGCGGATCCCGACCGGGCGGACGAGACGTCCACCGACCAAGCGGGGGAGACCCATGTCGCGTGATGTGAGCCCGGATGCTGCCTCCGCCGGTGTTGGCCGGTGGCGCCTTCCTCCGGCCCTGTCCACGGGCCCCTGGAACGCGGACGCCAGCGGGGTGACGGTGGTGACGCTCCTCCTGGTCCTGCTCGGCCTCTTGATGAGTTTCTCCGCCTCCTTCGTCGACGCCGCGGAGGCCGGGAACCCCTTCGGGGTGTTCCTGCGCCAGGGCGTCTGGGCCACGATCGGGTTGGCGGGCTTCGTCGTCGCGGCCAACCTCGACCCGCGGGTCTGGCGACGGCTCGCCTGGCCGTTGATGGGCATGGCGGTGGTGGGGCTCGTCCTGGTCCTGGTCGACGGGGTCGGCATCAGCAGGTTCGGATCCACCCGCTGGCTCGGGATCGGCCCGTTCGTGTTCCAACCCTCGGAGCTCGCGAAGCTCGCCACGCTGCTGTGGCTCGCGGACATCCTGGAGCGCAAGCGGCCTCGGGACGGCAGCCTGCACGCGACGGATCACCTGCTCGTCCCGGCGCTCCCCGTCCTGCTCGGACTGGCCACGCTCGTCCTGCTCCAGCCCGATCTCGGTACCACGATCCTGCTGGGGCTGATCGTCGGGGCGGTGCTGTGGGTGGAAGGTCTGCCGGCCCGGTTCGTGGCGATGCTCGGCGCGATCGCGGTCGCCGCGGTCGCGGTCCTCGCGGTGGTCGCTCCGTACCGGCTCGCGCGAGTCACGGGGTGGCTCGACCCGGAAGCGGACCCCCTCGACGGGGGGTTCCAGTTGCTCCAGTCGCGGTTCGCGCTCGGCTCGGGCGGGGTCTTCGGGGTCGGCCTGGGATCGTCCCGTGGGAAGTGGAACTTCATCCCGAACCCGGACACGGATTTCATCTTCGCGATCATCGGCGAGGAGCTCGGGCTCCTGGGAGCGGCGGGGGTGCTGGCGCTGTTCGGTGCCCTGCTGTACCTGGGACTGCGCATCGCCTACGCCGCACCGCAGGGTTTCGGTCGGACGGTGGCCTTCGCGATCACGGCCTGGCTGGTCGGGCAGGCGCTGGTGAACATCGGCGCCGTGATCGGCCTGCTTCCGATCACCGGGGTGACCCTGCCGTTGGTGTCCGTAGGTGGGTCCTCGTTGGTCTCGACCCTCGTGGCGTTGGGCATCCTGGTAGGGATCGCGCGCCACGCGCCGGCCTCGACCTCGCGAGGAGGAACCGCATGACCCGGGTCGTGATGTTCGCGGGCGGCGGCACGGCTGGACACGTGTTCCCAGCCATCGCCACCGCTCGCGCACTGCAGCAGTTGGAACCAGACCTCGAACCCGTCTTCGTCGGTGTCGCCGATCGGTTGGAGGGGCGTCTGGTGCCTGCGGCCGGGTTCCGCTTCCACGCGGTCGCGACGCCCTCTGTCCCGCGTCGCCCGTCGCCCCGGCTCCTGACGCTCCCGGGTGCGCTGCGTCGTTCCGTGGCCGAGGTGACCGGACTCCTACGGGCCGAGGGTGCGGTCGCCGCCGTGACCTTCGGCGGGTACGTGTCGTTCCCCGTCGCACGCGGGGCCGCGAAGCTGGAGCTCCCGCTGGTGATCCACGAACAGAACGCGGTGCCAGGTCTCGCGAACCGGCTCGCTGCCCGGTGGGCCGATCGGATCGCGGTCAGCGTGCCGGGATCGGTCGTGCGGTTCCGCCGCTCGGAGCGCTGCGCGGTGACGGGCAACCCGGTCCGGGAGGAGATCGCCGGGCTCGATCGTGACGCGCTCCGCACCGGGGCCCGTGAGCGCTTCGGGTTGCGACCCGATCGTCCGACCCTCCTCGTCTTCGGCGGCAGTCAGGGCGCACGTTCCATCAACCGCGCGATCGTGGACTCCTACGGCCTGTGGGGCGACATGGACCTGCAGATCCTGCATGCCACCGGTCGCGCGACCCACGAGGTGACGGCGACCGCGTGGGCGAAGGTGCGCGAGAGCGGTCCTGGCCCGAAGGTCACGGTGGTCGAGTTCATCGAGCAGATGGGCGATGCCTACGCGGCAGCTGATCTCGTGATCTGTCGTGCCGGCGCGACGTCGCTGGCCGAGCTCAGTGCCTTGGGGATCCCCTCGGTGCTCGTGCCCTACCCGCACGCGACCGCCGACCACCAGACCGAGAACGCGCAGGCCCTGGCTCGGGCCGGGGGTGCGGTGGTCGTCGCAGACGGGGACCTCGACGGCCGGACCCTCGTCGAGACGTGTCGGCCGATCCTCGCGGACCCGGACCGGTTGTCGCGGATGTCCTCCGCGAGCAAGGCCTTCGGACGTCCCGACGCCGCGGCGAACGTCGCGCGCCTCGTACCTGCCCTGCTCGAACGTGGGAGCCCGCGGTGAACGATCTCCACGTCCACTTCGTCGGCATCGGTGGTGCCGGGATGTCCGGGATCGCCCGGATCCTGCTGCAGCGCGGAGGCTCGGTGTCCGGAACCGACCTGAGCGAGGGGCGGACGCTCGAGGAACTCCGTGTCCTCGGTGCACGGATCGCGATCGGACACCACGCCGATCACGTACACGGCGCCGATGTCGTCGTGATCTCTACGGCGGTCCCCCCGGACAACCCGGAGATCCTGGCGGCACGCGATAGCGGCATCCTCGTCCTGCGGCGCGCCGAACTCCTGGCCCGGCTGATGGAGGGGCAGCGCAGCGTGCTGGTGGCGGGCACCCACGGGAAGACCACCACCACGTCCATGACCGTCGTGGCTCTCCAGGCGGCCGGGTGCGACCCGAGCTTCGCGATCGGGGGGTCGCTCAACGAGAGCGGGACCAACGCCCACGCCGGCAGCGATGGGCTCTTCGTCGCTGAAGCGGACGAGTCCGACCGATCCTTCCTCGTGTACCGCCCGGACCTCGCGGTCGTCACGAACGTCGAGCACGACCACCCGGACGAGTTCAGCGACCTTGCCGCGGTGACCCAGGCGTTCCGTGACTTCGCCGACCGTCGCGCCGTTGGGGCACCGGCGCTCCTCTGTGTGGACGACCTCGGTGCCCGCGAGCTCGCGACCCGGCTGGAGCCGCCGGTTGCCCTGTACGGGACCGATCCCCGCGCTGCGCTGCGTACCGTCGTCGCGGACGACGGGGACCTCAGTTTCCGCCACGACGGTGAGGAGCTGGCTCGGTACCGCCTCGCCGTGCCTGGTCATCACAACGTCCAGAACGCGACCGCGGCCCTGGCGACCTGCGTCCTGCTCGATGTGGACCCGGCCGCGGCCGCGGCCGGGTTGCGCAGGTTCACCGGTGCGGCTCGGCGGTTCCAGATCCTCGGTACCGCCGCCGAGGTCACCGTCGTCGACGACTACGCCCACCATCCGACCGAGCTGCGCGCCACGTTGGCGGCAGCGCGGGATCATCACGACGGTCGGATCGTCCTGGTCGTCCAACCTCACCGCTACTCGCGAACCCACGCCTTCGGTGAGGAGCTCGGCCGTGCGGCTGCCGCGGCGGACCTCGTGATCGTGACCGACGTCTACGCGGCGGGTGAAGCTCCGGTCCCCGGCATCAGCGGGCGACTGGTGGCCGACGCTGCCCGCCGGGCAGGTGCGAACGTCCGCCATCACGCTCACCTGTCCGAGGTCGTGGACGATCTGGTCGAGCTGACCGACCCGGGCGACCTGGTGCTGACGACGGGGGCGGGAGACGTGACCCAGGTGGGTCCGGCACTGCTCTCGCGGCTCGGAGGTGTGGGGTGAGCGATCCGGTCGTCGAGGCGTTGCGGGCGGCGGGGGTCGCCGACGTCCGCTCCGGCGCGTCGCTCGCGGAGCTCACGACCCTCCGTGTCGGAGGCCCAGCTCGCCTGCTGGTGACGGTCGAACGGGACGGGGAGCTCGCGGCGGTCGGTGAACTTGCATCGCGCCACGGTCTGCCCTGGGTGGTCGTGGGACGAGGATCGAACCTCCTGGTCGCCGACGAAGGGTGGCCGGGGATCGCGATCGTCCTCGGCCGGGGATACCGAGGGGTGACGTTCGAGGAACCCGTGGACGGTCGGGGGCGGCTGCGGGCTGGTGCGGCAGAGCCCCTCCCGAGCCTCGCGGTCAGGGTCGCCGATGCCGGGTACGCAGGCTTCGCCTGGGCGTGCGCCGTGCCCGGGACCTTGGGCGGTGCCGTGCGGATGAACGCCGGAGCGCACGGGGCCGACATGGCGACCCACCTCATCGAGGTCGATCTCGTACGGTTGTCGACGGGGGTGAGGGAGACCTGGCCGCTCGCGACGCTCGGGCTCGCGTACCGACACAGCGAGCTTCCGAGCGACGCGGTCGTCGTCTCGGCGACGCTGGAACTCCCGCAAGGCGATCCTGACGTCGTGCGGTCCGAGATCGCCGAGATCCGCGCCTGGCGGCGGGCACACCAGCCGCTGAACCAACCGAACTGCGGATCGGTGTTCACCAACCCCCCCGGGGAGTCCGCCGGGAGGCTGATCGACGCCGCCGGGTGCAAGGGGCTGGCGATCGGCGGCGCGGCGATCTCCGATCGCCACGCCAACTTCATCGTGACCAGACCCGGGGCGCGGGCAGCCGACGTCCTGGCCCTGATCGCCGAGGTGACCGCCCGGGTCGAGGCCACGACGGGTATCCAGCTGACCACGGAGGTGGTGCGGTTGGCTCCGTCTCCGGTCGCGCCGTGATCGACGGTCGCATCGCCGAACGACGTCAGGCGGTCCGTCAGGAGCGGCAGCGGCGGCGTCGACGTAGGACGCTCACCGTCGTCCTGGTGCTGGTCGTCCTCGCCCTGCTGGCCGTGATCGAGCGCAGTCCACTCGTCGCCCTGGACGAGGTCCGCGTCCGTGGCGTCGAGCGGCTCACCGAGGACGAGGTCCGTGACGCTGCCGCGCTCGAGCTGGGGACCTCGACCCTGCGTCTCGGGCTGCGCCGCGTCGAGCAGCGCGTGGAGACCCTGCCGTTGGTCGGCGAGGTCTCCGCGTCACGGCTCGACCCCCTGACCGTGGAGATCGCGGTGGAGGAGCGGCAACCGGTGCTCGCGGCGACGGGGGGTGGACGCTCGGTGTTGATCGACCGGGAGGGGGTCGTGTTGATCGAGGAGGCTGGGGGAGACCTCCCCGAGATCGCGCTGGCCGAGCGTCCGCCGTCACCCGGAGCACAGGTCACCGACCAGGCTGACCTCGCCAACGCCTTC
Organism: Nitriliruptoraceae bacterium; assembly: GCA_003563915.1. Taxonomy (GTDB): domain Bacteria; phylum Actinomycetota; class Nitriliruptoria; order Nitriliruptorales; family Nitriliruptoraceae; genus CSSed11-175R1. The sequence continues at coordinate 16,121 of PWTE01000180.1, read as the reverse complement.
GCGGTCTGGCGAGGGCTGTCGGGTCCCCTTCGGGCCGAGGTGACCCGGTACGTCGCGCGCGGGTCGGACGATCTGACGCTGGAACTGCGGCGTGGTATCGACGTGCGTTTCGGGCGGGCGGAACGGGTCGACGAGAAGGTCCGCGCGCTCGGTCGGGTACTGGAGGACGTCGGGACGACACCGATCGAGGCGGTGGACGTGCGCGCGCCACGGGCCCCGGTGGTCATCCCGCTCCCGTGACGCGCTGGGCGCACGTCGGGGGCCCCTGTCCGGTTCACCGGGGGCTCCTGCTTGACCCTCGCTCACCGCGACGTCTACCTTCACCCCGAAGCCGAGGTTGACATAAGTATAACCCTCAAGTTGAGGTTCAAAGTCGCGCGTGGTGGTCGCGCGTGGCGGTGTGGTCTGGCGTTCGGAGCGGGGTGATCAGCCCCACTGATGGTGGATCGGGTCCGAAACGACGTGGACCGGTGCCACGCCAGCCTCACCAGCGACGGCGACACCGTGTAGGCACCGTGCAGGGATGGCCCAGGTCATGCCCGCACGGGTGGCGACGAGAACAGACGTGCTACCCCACCCGAGAACGCGACAGGAGGTCCGCCGTGGCGGCCAATCCGACCAACTACCTGGCCGTCATCAAGGTCGTAGGTATCGGCGGTGGAGGTGTCAACGCCGCGAACCGCATGATCGATGCGGGGCTGCGCGGGGTCGAGTTCATCGCCATCAACACCGATGCCCAGGCGTTGTTGATGTCCGACGCCGATGTCAAGCTCGACATCGGCCGTGACCTCACCCGGGGGCTCGGGGCGGGAGCCGATCCCGTCGTCGGTCGTCAGGCAGCCGACGATCACCGCGATGAGATCATCGACGTGCTGAAGGGCGCGGACATGGTCTTCGTCACGGCCGGGGAGGGCGGCGGTACCGGGACCGGGGCGGCGCCCGTCGTAGCCCAGGTCGCCAAGGAACTCGGCGCCCTGACGATCGGGGTCGTCACCCGCCCGTTCACCTTCGAGGGACGGCGGCGGTCCACGCAGGCCGAGACCGGCATCGCCGAACTGAAGGACGAGGTCGACACCCTCATCGTGATCCCCAACGACCGTCTGCTCCAGATCGCGGACGGGGAGACGTCGGTCGTCCAGGCGTTCAAGCTGGCGGACGACGTGCTGCTGCAGGGGGTCCAGGGCATCACCGACCTGATCACCACGCCCGGCCTCATCAACCTCGACTTCGCGGACGTACGCACCGTCATGCGCGAGGCCGGGAGCGCTCTGATGGGCATCGGCCGCGCGCGCGGCGAGTCCCGATCCCTCGAAGCCGCCAAGCTCGCCGTGAGCTCACCCCTGCTCGAAGCTTCCATCGATGGGGCGCGAGGCGTGCTTCTGATGCTGGCCGGCGGGAGCGACCTCGGGCTGTTCGAGGTCAACGAGGCCGCCGACGTCATCACCCAGGCCGCGCATCCCGAGGCGAACATCATCTTCGGCGCCGTCATCGACGATTCGTTGGGTGACGAGGTCAAGGTCACCGTGATCGCGGCAGGTTTCGATGCGATCGACGGCCCCCTCGAACAGGACGGCGGCATCGTGACCAGCGTCCCTGACGAGGTGGTCAGTACCGCCCTGATCGAGGATGACGACGAGGATGACGTCTTCCGGCCGGAGCCGATCACCGACGCGGACGACGAGGACGAGCTCGACGTACCGTCCTTCCTCCGCTGAGGGCACGGTGGCCCTGTCGATCGCCGCGATCGAGCTGCACCCTGCTGTCGGTGCCTGGTTCACCGGTCGTGACCTGTCGGGTCGGGACCCGGCCGTCGGCCAGGCGGGCAACCTGGCGCACCGCCGTCCTCACCTCCCCGCCGAACTGGCTGCCGCCCGGCGCGAGGTGGCTCGCCACATCGGCCAACCTGCCGATCGGTGGCACCTGATGCGCCAGGTCCACGGCACCGAGGTGGCCCTCGTGGACGCCCGCACTCCGGTAGGCGCGGAGCTGCGCGACGTCGACGCGGCGGTCACCCTCGAGGTCGATCGTCCGTTGGTCGTCCAGGTTGCCGACTGTGTCCCGGTCCTGTTCGCCGGTCCCCGGACCATCGGGGTCGCTCACGCGGGTCGCGCCGGGGTGTACCTCGACGTGGTGTCGGCGACCGTCGATGCGCTCACGCGACTCGGAGATCCACCGGAGACCATCCGTGCAGTGATCGGTCCGGCCATCGGGGGGTGCTGCTACGAGGTGCCTGCCCAACTGCAGGATCAGGTGACGTCTCGCGTTCCCGTCGCCAGGGCCACGACCACGTGGGGGACCCCGTCACTGGATCTGCCGGCAGCGGTCGTGGCGCAGCTCACCGCCGCGGGGGTCACCGACGTCGACACCGGGCAGACCGCGTGCACCCACGGCGATCACCGGTGGTTCAGCCACCGCCGCGACCCCACCAGCGGCCGTCAGGTCGGGATCGTGGTGCGCACGGGCTCCGCGACCGGTGTCGCCGCATGATGCGGGCCGAGGAGTTCCAGTGTCGTCTGGACGAGGTGCGGGCGCGCATCGAACGGGCCGCGCTCGGGGCCGGACGACCGCCGCAGAGCATCATCCTCATCGGGGTGACCAAGACACACCCGCCACAGCTCGGCCAGCTCGCGGTCGCTGCGGGACTGATCGATCTCGGTGAGAACCGGGTCCAGGAGTGGCTCGCGAAGCGGGACCACGTCCCAGGAGCACGCTGGCACCTGGTGGGTCAGCTCCAACGCAACAAGGTCAAGGACGTCGTCGGCCACCAGGTGCTGGTCCACTCGGTCGACCGGGAGAAGCTCGCCCAGGCCCTGTCGCGCCGAGCCGAGGAGGCCGGCATCCTCCAGCGGGTGCTGATCCAGGTCAACGTCGGGGACGATCCGGCGAAGGGCGGGTGCGAGGTCGACCGCGCCGTGGACCTCGTCGCCTACGCTCGCAACCTGCCCAACCTCGCTGTCGAGGGGCTGATGACCATCCCGCCGCTCCCTGCCTCCGGGGTCGACCCCGGAGAGGCGGCGCGTCCGCACTTCGCGACGCTCCGTCGGTTGCGTGACGCGGCGCGGGAGCGGTACCCGGAGGTCGCTCACCTGTCGATGGGGATGTCCGCCGATCTCGAAGCTGCGGTCGAGGAGGGGGCGACGATGGTACGGGTCGGGACCGCCCTGTTCGGGACCCGTCGGACCGGTCCGTGGCGACCGGAGGAGGACGCACGATGAGCCGCGGTATCTGGCATGGCACCTTGGTCTACCTCGGCCTCAAGGAGGAGCCCGAGGAGGGCTACGACGAGCTGCCCGAGCGCTTCGTCCCCGAGGACGACCCGCACGCCGAGCATGCTCCGGCGCGGCCGACCCCCCTCCACGAGGCTGCGCCCGCGGCCGCCGCGCCGGCCAACGTCCACGCGCTGCACCCCGATGTCCACGTGCGGGCGCTCGCCTCCAGCCAGTCGGTCAGGGCGGCCATCGTGGACGTCACCACCTTCGACGAGGTGGAGGCGGTCGGGTCGCGCTACCGCACCGGCCAACCGGTCGTCTTCGATCTCGGGACGGCCTCGCCCGAGGTCGCCCGGCGCGTCGTGGACTTCGTCTCCGGCCTGACCTACGTGTCCCACGGACAGCTCACCAAGGTCGGACGTCGCGCCTTCCTGCTGGTACCCGACGGCGTGGAGCTGCCGGATGACGATCGCCGTCGACTCGGCGACCTCGGCTACCGGGTGCCGACCGGGAGCGACGCGTGATCGCAGACATCCGCGCGGTCCTGTGCTTCGTCCTGCTCGTCGCACAGTTCGTCCTGATCCTCCACGTCGTCTTCTCCTGGGTTCCGCGTCCACCCGAACCGCTCATGCCGTTCGTGCTCGGGATCCGTCGCCTCGTCGAGCCCATGGCGGCACCGATCCGCAAGGTCCTCCCGCAGCCGCAGATCGGGATGGTCAGGCTCGACCTGTCCATCATCGTGCTGTTCTTCGGGCTGTTCATCCTCCGAGGCATCGTCTGCTAGTTCCCTGCGGGCCCCGACCACGGTAACGTCGAACGACCTCACGATCGTCGAGGAGCATGGGAGATGGCGCTCACCCCGCAGCAGATCGCGGAGTTCGACCTCAAGCTCGCCTTGCGTGGGTACGCCACCGAGCAGGTCGACGAGCTGCTCGACCAGCTCGCGGACCAGGTGGAGCACACGGACGCAGAGCTCGCGAGTCTGCGCGCTCGTCTCCGGGACGCCGAGTCCCGGGTGGCTGCCGCCATGGAGAACGAGAGCACCCTGCAGAGGACGCTCATGACCGCCCAGGCCACGGCCGACCGGACGGTCGCCGAGGCCGAGGAGCAGGCAGCGGACCTGCGCGAACAGGCGGCGGACCTGCGCGAACAGGCGGATCGGGAGACCCGGGAGCTCCGCGAACGTACGGAGCACGAGGCCCAGCAACTCCGTGCCACGGCGCACGAGGAGGTCGAGCAACTGCGCGCGGAAGCGGAACGCGACGCTGAGGCGCTCCGCGTCGACGCGGAACAGCGGGCGGAGGAGTTGCTCGCCCACGCACGCGAGGAGGCCGAGCGCCTGGCCGCCGAGACACAGCAGGAACGCGAGGAGCAGGAAGCGCGCTCTGCGGCGGCACGCGAGGAGCTCCAACGACGTTACGGCGCGGAACAGGCCGAACTCGAGGGTCGGCTGGAGTCGCTGCGCCAACAGGTGGCCGAGCACGTCCAGGCGTTGCGCGAGCACCTCGAGTCACAGCGACGCGCGCTCGCAGACCTCGAGGGGCGCGTCGAACCCCCGGCGTCGACGGACGAGCCGGGCGAGGACATCCCCTCGACCCTCAGGATCCGGGTCCACGACGACCCGCCGACGGGGGGCGCGCCAGCGGACAGCTTCGATCCGGAAGTGAGCCTGTCCGACCGGGAGATGGACGACGCGACGGCTGCGCCGGACGAGCTAGAGCCTCCCCGGGAGGGGGCCGAACCGATCGCCGACGACCGTGACCCCACCGACGAACTCCCCCCGCTGGGTGGGGTCGCTGGGTCGGGCCCGTCACCGTCGGCGTCGACGGGGTGATCGGGGCGACCGCCCCCGGTGGCCATCAGCCACTCGTCCCCGCCGTGAGACGGTCACGGAAGCCCCGCGCGCCGCGGCGTGCGGCCCGTTCGAACGGGTTGTCCCGGTAGCCGTACCGCGCACCGAGCCACAGGTAGGCCGGGAGCAGCAACAGCCCGAAGCGCTCGGCCTGCCGGGCGTGGACGGCCTCGTGCGCCAGCAGTACCCGCGACGGCTCGACGGGGGTCGCGAGGACCACCTGGCCGATCGTGTTGGCATCGGCACCCAGCAGGCGCAGCAGCCGGCTGGAAGGGCCGCGCATCCCGGTCGCCACGAAGCAAGCGAGTTCCTCGTCCCACACCGGCACCCGTCCAGCCGCGAGTGCGAGAGCGAAGCCGACCGTCGTCAACGGGCCGGCCCAGACGCTGGCCGCGAGCCGACCCCGCCGCGTCCGAGGCGTCGGCGGGACCCACTCCGCCAGCTGCGCCGCGAGCCTGTCGTAGGTGACGCGGACCGGGATGTCGGAGGAGGCTGACGCCGGAGGGAGCTCACCACGCCGGATCGCCTGCGCCTCCTGCCGTTGGCGGACCGCCGAGATCACGGCGGCCGCCACGGTCACGACGAACAGGCCCCGCAGCACGAGACGGATCATGCGCGGATGGCGACCTGCGCCGAGCCCAGGTCCCCCAGGTCGACCGGCGTGCCGTCCGCGACCGGTGCGCGTTGGAGCGACACCGCTAGGACCTCACGAGCCAGGGTCTCGTAGTGTCCGCCCTCGGCGAGGGCCTGGTCGAGCTCCTCCGGGTGCACGGCGACGACGAGCTCGATCCGGTCGGTCAGCTCCAGCCCGGCCGCCTTACGTTGATCGTTGACCGCACGGACGAGCTCCCGAGCGGCGCCTTCCACCTCGAGTTCCCGCGTCAGTTCGGTGTCGAGCGCGAACGAGGTGTTGCCGTCGCTTGCGACCGCCCAGCCGGTACGGGGTGTCTCGATCACCTCGACCATGTCGGCCGTCACCTCCACCTCGTCGCCGTCGACCTGCAGGGAGACCGCTCCCTCGGCGAGGGCAGCCGCTACCCGCTCGGACGCATCCGCGCCGAGTTCCGAGATCGCCGCCGCCACCTGCGGCGCCCGCTTCTGGAACACCGGACCGAGCGCACGGAAGTTCGGCTTCAGCCGACGTTCCACGAGGTCGCCGGTCCCGTCGGAGAGCTCGATGGCCTTGACGTTGAGTTCCTCGGCGATGTCGGGGAGGAGCTCAGCGAGTCCCTCACGCCGTGACGGAGGCACGCTGACCAGCGCACGCGCCAGCGGCTGCCGGGTCCGCACGGCGGTGTCGTTGCGGGCCTGACGTCCCAGCTCGGTGACGTGGCGCGCTGTGGCCATCGCCTCGCGCAACGTGTCGTCCCGCCACGCATCGGAGGCCTGGGGGAAGTCCGTGAGGTGGACCGAGACCTCCGCGTCCGGGTCCTGGGACACCTGCAGGTCCTGCCACAGCCGCTCGGCGAGGAACGGCACGAACGGAGCCAGCAGCTGCGCCAGCGTCGTCAGGCAGGTGTGCAGGGTCGCGTACGCCGCCTGCTTGTCCGCCGGATCCTCAGAGGCCGCCTTCCAGAAGCGCCGGCGGTTGCGCCGCACGTACCAGTTCGACAGGTCGTCGGCGAAGCGTTCCAACCGCCGGGTCGCCGTCGTGATGTCGTACCGGTCGAGCGCGCGGTCCACCGTGTCGACCAACGCAGCCAGCTCCGCCAGTACCCACCGGTCCGAGGCCGGTCGTGCGGCCACCTCGGGGATCGCCCCGCCGGGGTCGAAGGCGTCGATACGGGCGTAGGTCGTGAAGAAGACGTGGGTGTTCCAGACGGTCAGCAGGAAGCGGCGGACGACGTCGGCCAGCAGGTCGTGACTGACCCGACGGTTCACCCACGGGTTGCCCTCGGCGAACATCAGCCAGCGCAGCGGATCCGCGCCGTGCTGCTCGATCAGCTCCCACGGGTCCAGGACGTTGCCGGCGGACTTGGACATCTTGCGTCCGTCCTCGTCCACGATGTGACCGAGGCAGAGGCAGGTGCGGTAGGAGCTGTCGTCGAACAGCAGGGTCGATTCGGCCAGCAGGGTGTAGAACCAGCCGCGGGTCTGGTCGATCGCCTCGCAGATGTAGTCGGCCGGGTAGTGCCGCGCGAACTCCTCCTGACCGTGGTGGGGGTAGCCCCACTGTGCGTAGGGCATCCCGCCGGAGTCGAACCACGCATCGGCCACGTGGGGGACGCGTCGGGCCTCGCCGCCGCAGGCAGGGCAGGGGAAGGTGATCTCGTCGACGTAGGGCCGGTGCGGGTCGAGTTCGGTGTGCTGCCTGCCGGTGCGCTCCGACAGCTCGGCCCGCGAGCCCACCACCTCGACGTGGTCGCAGTCCTCGCAGCGCCAGAAGGGCAGCGGTGTGCCCCAGTACCGGTCCCGGGACAGGGCCCAGTCGACGTTGTTCTCGAGCCAGTTGCCGAACCGCCCGTCCCGGATGTGCTCCGGATGCCAGTCGATGGTGGCGTTGTTGGCGAGGAGCTCGTCACGCCTGGCGGTCGTGCGGATGTACCAGGACGGCTTGGCCCAGTAGATCAGTGGCCGCTTGCACCGCCAGCAGAAGGGGTAGGTGTGGGTGTAGGTCTCGGAGCGCAGCAGCAGACCCCGCTCCTGCAGGTCCCGGGTGATGCCAGGGTCGGCGTCCTTCACGAAGTCCCCGTCCCAGGGGCCCTCGGTGAAACGACCCTCGGCATCGACCGGGTTCAGGATCGGCAGGCCCTCGCGACGGCCGACGACCATGTCGTCGGCGCCGAAGGCCGGCGCGAGATGGACGATCCCGGAGCCGTCGGAGGTGGTGACGAAGTCGCCCAGCACGATGCGGTGGGCGTCCGCGTCGTCCGGGGACGTCACGAAGGCGAAGGGTGGTTCGTAGTGCCTCCCGACGAGTTCGTCGACGGGCACGGTACGGACCACCTCGGCGTCCTCACCGATGACCCGCTCACGCAGGTCGGCAGCGATGACGAGCAGCTCGTCGCTGGCGCCGAAACGTGAGGTCCTGACCAGCTGGTAGACGACGTCCTGACCGACCGCGCAGGCCACGTTCGACGGCAGCGTCCACGGGGTGGTGGTCCAGACGACCAGGCTCGCGTGCTGCTCGGCGAGCGTCCCCTCCGTCAGGGGGAAGCGCACGAAGACGGACGGGTCGTCCACCTGCTGGTAGCCCAGTGCGACCTCGGCATCGGACAGGCCCGTACCGCACCGTCCGCAGTAGGGGGTGACCCGGAACTCCTCGAAGATCAGGTCCCCGTCCCACAGCTGCTTGAGCGCCCACCAGAGACTGTCGACGTAGTCGGCGTCCATCGTGCGGTAGGCGTCGTCGTTGTCGATCCAGAACCCGATGCGGTCCGACAGCTCCTCGAAGGCCCCGACGTAGCGCAGCACCGACGACCGGCACTGGGCGTTGAACGCCTCGATGCCGTACGCCTCGATGTCCGCCTTCGAGTCCAGGCCGAGCTCCCGCTCCACCTCGAGCTCGACGGGCAGCCCGTGGCAGTCCCATCCCGCCTTGCGCCGGACGAAGCGTCCCTTCATCGTCCGGTAGCGCGGGAAGACGTCCTTGAAGACCCGGGCCTCCACGTGGTGGGTCCCCGGGCGACCGTTCGCCGTGGGTGGCCCTTCGAAGAAGGTCCACACGGGACCGTCGCTACGGCGCCGGAGGCTCTCGTGGAACACGTCGTGACGTTCCCACAGGGTCAGGACATCCAGCTCCATGGCCGGCAGGTCCGGTTGCGTTGGGACCGCTGGCCACGTGCGCACGGGGGAGGAGGTGTCGGTCATCGCTGCTTCGCTCGTCGGGCCGTCCACGGGACGGCGTGTCGGTGCCGCTGCCCGAGGGACGACGCGCCTGACTGGCGTACCGCGGTACCACCCTCGTTGGCCGCTCGCACGGCCCGCTCTCGAGCTTCCGCCGGGTCGCCCCGGTCGGCCCACGTGACGTGTGGGCGTCGTCCAGCCCTACACACCGGCAAGCTGTCGGCTTCAGGCTGGCCGCTCGGAGGTGATGACGCAGGACCCCATCCGCCGGCTCACACCGTCCCGGCTCGCTCTTCGATGGGGCGACCCCGCCGCCGTGTCCTCGTCGACGCGTCGTTCGTGCCGCGGAGTCTACGCCGCTGTCGCCGGGGCGTCGCACACGTGACGCCACGTTCCCCTTCACACCTGGAACGGATCGTCGTCATGACGCGATCGGACCGTCACGGGCATGTAACGAGCCCGTCACGTCGGCGGCGTAGCGTCCGGAACGTGATCAGGACCGCTGCGACCGAGCACCTCCAGGAGGGACCCGTGGAGCGCATCCTCGACCGCCTTCTCACCCAGGCGTACCTGTTCGACGATCCCTCGGCGTACGAAGCCGGGGTCCGTGACGCCGCCGAGGCGATCGCGGCTGCCACCGATGAGCAGGCCCGGATCGTCGCTGGCAAGCTCGCCCATCCCGCCTCCGGTAGCACCCCGCGGCTGCAGGCCGTGGGCGGATCAGCTGCCTGACGCCGAAGCGCCGGACGTCGACGGCGCATCGCCGTGGGTTGCCGCGGTCCCTGCGGGTGATACGGTCCGCGCCCATGATGGCCAGGAAGACGTCCAAAGCTCCCACGAAGACCCAGCTCAAGAAGATCCGAGCTGGGCTCGAGGAAGAGCGCGATCAGCTCCTCGCCCAGGTCAAGGGCCTGGACGCAGAAGCTGATGTCAAGAACTGGCGAGACGGAGGGTTCGACGACGATCCCGCCGACAGCGGGTCTGCCAGCTTCGAGCGTGAGACGGCCCAGTCGCTGTCCAACCACGCCCGTAACCTACTGACGCAGATCGACGACGCCCTACGCCGGATGGACAACGGGTCGTACGGGGTGTGCGAACGCTGTGGTGACCGCATCGATCTCGACCGACTCGAGGCGCTGCCCTACGCCCGGCTGTGTCTGGAGTGCAAGCGCCGGGACGAGACCGGGCGCTGACCTGACGTGTCGGACGATCCGTTCGCGTCCGAGACGCCGCGCTCCCAGCACCCGCGTTCCGTCGTGCTCGGGCTCCTGGTCGCGGCGGTCTTCGTGGTGTTGGATCAGGTCACCAAGGTCGTCGCGGAGGCGCTGCTCGAACCCGGACGGTTCGTGCCGCTCCTGGGCGAGGCCATCGGGTGGCAGCTCGTCTACAACCCGGGCGGGGCCTTCGGGGTCCCGGCACCGCACTGGATCTTCCTCGTCGTCACCCTCATCGTGGTGGTCGTGGTCGCCCGTGCCCTGCCTCGGACCTCCAGTCGCCTCACCGCGGTCGCCTACGGTCTGCTGCTGTCGGGCGCCCTCGGCAACGTGATCGATCGGCTGGTGCGTGACGGCGGTCCCGATGCGCCGTCCTTCGGGGGTGGAGCGGTCGTCGACTTCGTCGCCTGGGGCAGCTTCCCGCGGTTCAACGTCGCGGACTCGGCGATCACCGTCGGGTTCTTCCTGCTCGTCCTCGCGCTCTGGCGCGAGGAACGGGTCCACCGTCGAGCCGACGCTCTGGAAGCTCCCGGTCCCTCCGACGAGGATCACGACCCCGGGTCCGACCGGTGACCACCTTCGTCGTGGACGAGGACCAGGCAGGCCAGCGTCTGGACGTCGTGATCGCCGCCGAACTCGACATCTCCCGCAGCCGTGCCGCGGCTCGCATCCAGACCGGTGACGTGACCGTGGACGGGGTCGCCGTGGGCAAGCCCTACCGGCTCCGTGTCGGTGAACGGGTCGAGATCGCGGCGGCACCGCCTGCGGTCCCGACCCCTGCGCCACCGGTGCCTCCGATCCGGTACCGCGACGAGCATCTGCTCGTCGTGGCCAAGCCCCCCGGTCTGGTCGTCCACCCCGGTGCCGGACATGCAGGTGACACGCTGGTGGATGCGCTGACCACGGCGGGCATCCCTCTGGCTCCGGCAGCGGGAGCGGACCGTCCGGGGATCGTCCACCGTCTGGACCGGGACACCTCGGGCCTGCTGATGGTCGCCTCCACCGATCTGGCCTACGAACGCCTGGTCGGCGCGCTCGCAGAGCGCTCGGTGGTACGCCGCTACCTCGCCATGGTGGTGGGGCGACCCACGGACCCGCGGGGGCGCATCGAGGCCCCGATCGGGCGGGAGCCGGGCAGTCGAACCCGGTTCGGTGTGGTCGCGGGCGGCCGGCCGGGCGTGACGCGCTACCACGTGTTGGCCACCGGCCAGACCCCGAGTGACCCGCCGGTGGAGGTGTCCCTGGTGGCCTGCCGCTTGGAGACCGGACGTACCCACCAGATCCGCGTCCACCTGACCGCCCTCGGACATCCCGTGGTCGGCGATCCGACCTACCGTCCCCGACCGGCCGTGGCCCAGGCGCTCGGCGTCGACCGTCCGATGCTGCATGCCACCTCGCTGCGCTTCCTCCATCCGATCTCGGACGAGGTCATCGAGGTGGAGGAGCCGCCACCGGCCGACCTCGTGCGCGCGTGTGAGCTCGCCGGTATCGCCGGCGTCGACACGCTGCTCGGCGACGCACTCACCGCGTGAGCCACGGCCGGCCGGCCCCCGCGAGTGCGGCCCGCGGACGCCGTGTGTCCCCGAGCGCGGTCCCTGCACCGCCAACCCGGTCGCGTGGGTGCCGACTGCTAGGGTCCGCCGGCGAACGACAGCGGTGTGGTTCCCTTCCCCGCCACCCGCTCCCGGGTTGCCTCGGCGAAGCTGTCGGTGGCGGTGACGCGGTGACGGTGATGCACCCGACCGGTGGGCCGGACGGCGGCGACCGGGAACCTGGGCGCGACGATCCAGTAGGGGAGAGGTGACGGCAGTGCCAACCGGCGACCGCGACAGCTTCGTCCACCTCCACGTCCACACCGAGTACTCGATGCTCGACGGCGCGTCGCGCATCGACGAGCTGATGGACAAGGTCGCCCAGGATGGCCAGCCGGGCGTGGCGATCACCGACCACGGGGTGCTCTTCGGGCTGGTGGACTTCTTCAAGGCCGCGCGGAAACGTGACCTGACCCCGATCCTGGGCAACGAGGTCTACCAGGCCATCGGGTCGCGCCACGACCAGCAGCTCGGCGGGTCGGACGGACGTCAGCGCTACTACCACCTCACGACGCTGGCGGCCGATGACACCGGCTACCGCAACCTCATCGCCCTGTCGACCCGCGCCTACCTCGAGGGCTACTGGTACAAGCCGCGCGTCGACATGGAGCTGCTCGAGGAGCACGCCGACGGGATGGTGGTCCTCTCAGGTTGCCTCGGATCCAAGGTGAACCAGCACCTGCTCGCGGACGACGTCGCGGGGGCCCGCCAGACCCTGTCCGACTTCAAGGACATCTACACCGCTGACCGGTTCTTCGTCGAACTGATGGACCACGGCATCCCCGAGCAGAAGCGGACCTTCCCGCTGCTCGAGAAGCTCGCGGCGGAGCTGGGGTTGCGCACGGTCATCACCAACGATTCCCACTACACCGAGCCGGACGATGCCGAGGCACACGACGCGCTGCTGTGCATCCAGACCGGCTCGCGCATCAGTGACACCGACCGGTTCCGCTTCTCGGGCCCCGACTACTACGTCAAGACCGCGGCCCAGATGCGCGCCCAGTATCCCGACCACCGTCACGCGCTGGACGCGACCCTGGACATCGCAGAGATGTGTCGCGCCGAGATCGAGTTCGACCTCGATCTGCTCCCGGCCTTCCCGTGCCCGCCTGGGATGAGCGAATCGGAGTTCCTCCGTCAGAAGGTGTGGGAGGGCGCCAAGCTCCGCTACGGGGACCCCGTGCCCGAGGCGGTCGCACGGCGCGTCGAGTACGAACTCGACGTGATCGACCAGATGGGCTTCCCCGCCTACTTCCTCATTGTCGCCGACCTGTGCGAGCACGCCCGGTCGGTCGGCATCCGGGTCGGGCCCGGCCGCGGGTCGGCCGGGGGGTCGGTCGTCGCCTACTGCACCGACATCACCCGGGTCGACCCGGTCAAGCACAAGCTGATCTTCGAGCGGTTCCTGAACCCGGCTCGTGCGTCGATGCCGGACATCGACATCGACTTCGACGACCGCCGCCGTGGGGAGATGATCCGCTACGCGGCGAAGCGGTACGGCGACGACCACGTCGCCCAGATCGTGACCTTCGGGACCATCAAGGCCAAGTCGGCCATCCGGGACGCCGCTCGGGTCCTCGACGAGCCGTTCAAGGTCGGCGACGACCTGGCCAAGATGATGCCGCCGCCGGTGCAGGGCAAGGAGGCCACCCTCAACGAGGCCTACACCAAGTCCGCGGAGCTACGTGAGGCACGTACCGACCCCACGTACAAGCGTGTGCTGGAGACCGCGGAGAAGCTCGAGAACCTGAAGCGCCACCACGGCATCCACGCCGCGGCCGTGCTGATCGGGGCGAAGCCGCTGACCGAGACGATCCCGCTGATGCGCACCGAGAACGGTGAGATCGTCACCCAGTACGAGATGAATGCCTCGGAGGCCATCGGCCTGCTGAAGATGGACTTCCTCGGCTTACGCAACCTCACGGTCATCTCCGACGCGGAACGCCACATCAAGGCCAACCGCGGTATCGAGGTCGACCTCGACGACGCCGAACTGCTCGGCGAGATGGACGATGACGCGACCTTCGAGATGCTCGGAACGGGCTACACCCTTGGGGTCTTCCAGCTGGATTCCTCGGGGATGCAGCAACTGGTCCGGCGCCTGAAGCCGACCCGGTTCGAGGACATCTCGGCGCTGCTCGCCCTGTACCGGCCGGGTCCGTTGGGTATGGACATGCACCTGGCCTTCGCCGACCGCAAGAACGGGCTCGAGGACGTCAGCTTCGACCATCCTGACCTGGAGCCGATCCTCGGCGAGACGCACGGGGTGATCGTCTACCAGGAACAGGTCATGCAGATCGCCACGGACCTGTGTGGCTTCACCATGGCCGAGGCAGATGCGCTACGTAAGGCGGTCGGCAAGAAGATCCGCGACCTGATGGAGGCCCAGAAGGAGAGGTTCGTCACCGGTGGCGTCGACAACGGCTACGACCGGCGTTCCGTCACCGAACTGTGGGACCTGATCGAGAAGTTCGCCGAGTACGGCTTCAACAAGTCGCACACCGTCGCCTACGGCGTCGTGAGCTACCAGACCGCGTGGCTCAAGGCGCACTACCCGGTCGAGTACATGGCGGCCCTGTTGACCTCGGTGAAGAACCACAAGGACAACAAGCCGCTCTACCTCAACGAGTGCCGCCGGATGGGGATCCCGGTCCTGCCGCCGGATATCAACGAATCCGGCGCCGACTTCACGCCGCGCGACGATGAGATCCTGTTCGGCCTGTCGGCGGTGCGTGGTGTCGGCGAGGGGATCGTCGAGCAGATCGTCACCGCCCGGCGTGAGCAGGGTCGCTTCGAGGACTTCCGCGACTTCTGTGCGAAGGTCGATGGGTCGGTGCTGAACAAGCGGACACTGGAGAACCTCATCCTGGCGGGGGCCTTCACCCCGCTCGGCCACACGCGCAAGGGTCTGTTGGCGGCCTACGAGGACATCGTCAACGCCGCGCTCGCACGGAAGAAGGCCGAGGCCGCCGGACAGTTCTCGCTGTTCGACGGGATGGGGGGCGGTGATGGCGCCTCGGACGCCGTCGAGATGGAGGAGGAGGCGCCGATCAGCGCCGAGGAGTTCGACAAGTCGCAGCGGCTCAAGCTGGAACGCGAGATGCTCGGGCTGTACGTCTCTGACCATCCGCTGTTCGGGACCGAGCGGGTGCTCGAGCGTTTCGTCGACACCGACTGCGCTGAACTCCGGGAGAAGGAGGACAACGACACCGTCACGATCGGCGGGGGGCTGACCTCGCTCACGAAGAAGTTCACCCGCAAGGGGGACACCTACCTGGTCGCGACGGTCGAGGACCTGGTCGGGAACGTCGAGGTGGTGTTCTGGCCGGCGGTGTACCGGGCTGCGCACGAAGTGCTGGAGGAGGACGCGGTCCTGGTCATCACCGGCCGGCTGGAGGTGCGTGACGGCGCGGTCAAGCTCACCGCCAACAAGGTCGCGGCTCCCGACCTGTCGGAGGCGCTCGGAGCTCCCGTCGTGGTGACCTTCGCGAGCCAGCAGTGCACGTCCGAGGCCGTCACCGGCCTGCGTCAGGTGCTCCGGAACCACCCAGGGCCGGTGCCGGTCCACCTCCGGGTGGTGGGCGCCGATGGCAGCGAGAGCATCTACAAGCTGGGCGACGACCTCCGGGTCGAACGTCGAGCCGGGTTGTTCGGCGAGCTGAAGTCGACCTTCGGCCCGGACGCGATCGACGACGAGGGTGGGGACCGCGTCTTCGTGGATGCGCGTGAGACCGATGGCGCGGGCTGGCGTCGCGGCTGACTCTCGCCGCCTACCGTCACGCCTCGGAGCTGGGAGCGAGCCTCCGGGTCAGGCAGCGATCGAGCGTTGCCCGAGCATGATCCGTCCCGGAGCGGAGGCGTCCACGCCGTTGCCTGGCTCGGCAGCACCCCAGCATGGCCGTGACCGGTCGGCCCGGGCCCACTGCCAACCGGAGCGGTTGAACCTTTGGCGGGGCTCGTTGCCCTGCAGGGGGCGTCGCCCTCCGATGGAGGGTGACTCGTCGGTCGGGGTGGACTCGTCGGTGAGATCGGGAGCTCCGGCCACGTGCTGCTGACCGGGATGCCGGTGCGGGCTGCCCCGCGCATCGGGGTTCGGGTGCACGTCGGGGCTGCCACGTGGGTTCGGGTTGCCACGTGGGTTCGGGCTGCCCCGCGCATCGGGGTTCGGGTGCACGTCGGGGCTACCACGTGGGTTCGGGCTGCCGCGAGGGTGGTAGGTGGCGGGGGTCTCGCGGGCGAGATCCTCGTGGTTGCCGGGATGCCCGGGTGGGGGGAGCCAGGTGGTGGGGCGGGTGGTGGTGGCCAGGCCGGTGGCGGGGTGGGTCCAGTGGCGGGTGCCGTCGGGCCGTTGGGTGGCGTGCCAGCCGCCGGTCTCTTTGGCCCGGTTGTGGGCGGCGCATAACGGCGCGAGGTTGCCGATGTCGGTGTCGCCAGGGGTCTGGTGGTCGTGGGTGGGCCACCAGGGCCG
>PWTE01000197.1 GCA_003563915.1 Nitriliruptoraceae bacterium | reverse complement strand
GGGGTTGTGGGCGCTGCCGGCCGTCGGCCCGACCGGACATCGTCACTGCGAGGATGACGGTGGGCGCTTCAGTTGCTGGGCACGTCGGGCGGCGTCATCGACCTCCGTCACGGGGCACAACGTTGGTCCTGGACGCTGCACGCCACGGCACCGACCATGGAGCCCCTCCGAACCACCGCTCAGCACGGAGGGCTCCACCATGCGCTCCAGCGTCGCAGCCATCGGCACCGTGGCCTTCGCCGTCACCGTCCCCGCGACCGTCATCGGGGCGCTCCCCCGGTGGTTGGCGCAGGGACGCGAACCACCACCGGCGCGTCCCGCCCAACGCCACCTCGGCTCCGCCCTGTGCGCCGCTGGACTACCCCTGATCGCCGATGCCTTTGTCCGGTTCGTCCGCGCGCGGGGAACCCCGGCGCCAGTCGCCGAGACCGAGGTGCTGGTGACCAGCGGGCCCTACCGGTGGATGCGCAACCCCCAGTACGTCGGCGTGATCGCGACGGTCGCGGGCCAGGGACTGCGGTGGAACAGCCGCCCGGTGCTCGCTTACGCCGGCTACCTCGCCGTAGCGTTCCACGCCTGGATACGGGTGTATGAGGAGCCCCGGTTGCACGAGCGCTTCGGGGCGGCCTACGAACGCTACGCCGCCAGCGTCCCGCGCTGGCCTCAGCCCATACGCCGCTCACACGTTCCGGCCGTTGGCACCGCCAGCACGTTCGGATCGACGTGGCTCAGGTAGCGGCCAGGACCCCGGCCGAACCTCGGCGACCCGGCGCAGAAGACGACGGCCTCGATCCCGGCGGTCACAGGTCGCGCTCGGGAAGACCGCGGGCCAGCAGCGACCTGAGCCATCGACGGACGAGACGATCACCAGTCGTCCGCCCCAAGTGCATCCATCGCAGCCGATACACGATCCCTGCAGCCACCCGCACACCTCGCCGCCAAGCCGCGCGCGAGTGATCAAGAGCCCGAGGGACTGCGCTGGCGCAGTAGCCACGCCGGCCGCTCGTTATAGGCGGTGTGGCCCGGCGGAGCCACCGCCCACATTCACGGCTGCGTGCGGGATCGCCAGTAGCCAGGGCGCCGACGGGTGTGCGCAACGGCGAGGACCCGTAACTCCTCGGAGGCGATCATGTAGACGAGCCGGTAGGGGAAGCGGGAGACCGTGAGTTGGCGGACTGACAGGCTGGCCGGCACGCCCGGCACAGCGCTTCCGGACTCGGGCCACGCCGCTAGGTGCTCGACGGCTACGTCGACCGCGGCGAGGAGCGTCAGCCCGAGACCGGACCGCTGAGCCTCGTACCAGCGTGCGGCCTCCTCGAGCTCGGTCGACGCCTCCGGTTCGAAGAGGACTCGTCGGCTCACTCGTCCGTCAGCGCGCGTCGGACACGGTCACGGGCCAAGGACCATTCCTCACCCGCGGTCTCGCCGGCCAGGACCCGTCGTGCCCGCCGCTCAACCACCTCAGCCCATGCCTGCTCGACGGCTGGTTCGTCGTCATCTGCAGGTCCCTCGAGGCTGACCAGGAGCTTGGCGATCAGGTCGGCGCGTTCCTCCTCGGAGAGCGCGAGTGCCTCGCGAAGCAGTGTCTGCGCGTGATCGGTCATGGGGAGATCGTACCCCTCGACCTGGACGAGTCGTCTAGGAATCCACAGCGAGCGACTCGCCGGACATGCCTCCCTCGATGGTGCCTCCTCTGACGGCGAACTATGGGCGCATCACTGTGCGAGCCGCTCCGCGCAGAGTCACGGCGATGGCGCTGTTCGCCGGGTAGCTGCAACGGGTGCAAGTTCAACACGTTCCGACTGCGGTCGAGACGTGCGGATATCTTTTGATAGCGCCCGACGGAGGAGTCACGCATCACCGACGTGCTGATCCGCGACGTTCCCGACGACGTCGTCTCTGCCATCGAGGCGAAGGCCAAGCGTCTCGGGCTGTCTCAGACCGAGTACCTCCGCCGGCAGATGCTGCGTGTCGCCGCGACCTCGGATGAGCCCGTCAGCGTCGAGTCACTCCGCCAGTTCGCCGAGACCTTCGCCGACCTCGCTGACCCCGAGGTCATGCGCGGGGCGTGGGAGTGACCGACTGGCTGATCGACAGGTCCGCCCTGGTCCGTCTCGCCGACGCCGTCGATGGCTAGACCTGGGCCGAGCGGATCGAACGCAGGCTGGTGCGTGTGAGCACCGTCACACGGCTGGAGATCGGGTACAGCGCCCGTACCGGAGATGAGCTGCGCGCAGCGCTGCGGCGACCACCCCTGGCTTCCATGCCCGTGGAGCACCTGACGCCCACCATCGAGGACCGTGCCGTCGAGGTCCAGCAGTTGCTCGCCGACCGTGGACACCACCGGGCTCCGGCTGTTCCCGACCTGCTGATCGCAGCGACCGCCGAGCTGGCGGGCCTCGTGGTTCTCCACCACGACAAGGACTTCGACAGCATCGCTGACGTGACCGGCCAGCAGCTCGAGCGGCTCCGTCTCGACGAGTAGCCCGCAACGGGCCTTGTCCACACATCAGCTTGCAGCCGGGCGCCCCGCAAGACGCCTGGATACACTGCATCCAAGTCGTATATCTGGGGGGTCGTGACGAAGCGGCTCATCGATGTGGACGACGACGTCCTCGAAGCTGCGAAACAAGTCCTGGGCACGGACACCATCAAGGACACCGTGAACTCTGCGCTGCGCGCCAGCGTGCAGGCCGCCGAGCGACGGCAACGCCTGGACGCAGAGGCACTGAAGCGATTCGCTGACGCATCGCGTGACCTGCTGGACGACGATGTGATGGCAGACGCCTGGCGGTGACGCCCGCCTCCTGGATCATCGACAAGTCGGTGCTCGCCCGCGTTGACGTGGCGGCGGTTGCCGATGCCGTTCTGCCGCGCATCCGAGCAGGGCAGGTCGGCGTGACCCTGGTGACCGAGCTCGAGGTCGGCTACTCGGCCCGCTCGGACCAGGATTACGCCGCGACGCGCCGGGATCTGCTCGACCTGCTCATCCCGGTGACGATGCCGGTACGCGCCGAGGAACGAGCCCGTGAACTGCAGCGTGACCTGGTGAGCCGGGGCCAGCATCGGGCAGTGCGCGTCCCCGACCTCGTGGTGGCCGCCATCGCCGACATCGAGGAGCTCACCATCCTGCACTACGACGCCGACTTCGACCTGATCGCTGCCGTCACCAGTCAACCCATCGAGTGGGTCGTGCCACGCGGCAGCATCGACTGACGTTCGGGCAACCTTCGCCACGCCCAGTCCCGGTTACCCGACCGACATAGGTACAACCGCCGCCTGTGCACGATGCCTTCGACCGTCTGGACCGCTGAATCGCTGCCGCCCGGGGCTCCAAGAGCGTCACGATCCTGACTGCGTGGGACTGCGTTCCTCGCGGCGAAGGAGCACGCTGCAGGCGCTTCGGGCTGCGCTCCGGAACCCGGCTGGTCCTTGACCATCTGACCGAGTACCCGTCGCTGACCGCGAAGGCCAGTACTCCATCCGCATCAACGACCAGTGGCGGATCCGCTTCCGGTGGGATGGCGGCAACGCCTACGACCTGGAGATCGTGGACTACCACGAGGCGATGATGATGGCTGCGAGGCTTCCACCCGTCCACCCGGGCGAGGTGCTGCTCGAGGAGTTCCTCAAGCCCACGGGGTTGTCTCAGTACCGGCTCGCGAAGGACATCAGCGTCCCGCCGCGACGCATCAACGAGATCGTGCACGGCAAGCGAGCGGTCACCGCGGACACGGCGCTACGGCTGGGCCGCTATCTCGGGACCACGCCACGCTTCTGGCTCAACCTCCAGGCCCAGTACGACCTCGACGTCGAGACCGACCGTCTCGGTGACCGACTCGACCGCAAGGTCGCCGTTCACGCAAGCTGAAGAGCCCCGCACATCGCCTGATGATGCGCCGTCGTCGATGAGCCGCACACCTCACATGGCTGGCTCGTCGACGCCGGAGACGAGCGACGCGGTCACGCGTCCGGGTCGGTCGGAGTCCGCGTCAGGGCCTCGCGCAGGTGTGCGACGATCTCAGGCAGGGCCGGGAGGAACCCGTCGAGGCTGCGGTGGTCGGCGCCCGGGACGAGCCGAAGTGTCGCCGACGGGCCGCTCTCGGCCAGCCGCTGCGCGTCATCGGTCGGGACCGTGCGGTCATCGAGGCCGTGCAGGACGAGAACCGGCGCATCGATCCGCGCGATGGTGTGCAGCGGCGCGAAGTCGTCGAAGCGGTATCTGATGGTTCGCTCGATCGTCCGCAACGCCGCGCGGACGAGCGGCGGAGGGGCGCGGTAGCTGCGGAAGGAACGGTCGATCATCTCACGGGGATGAGCCATCGACGCGATGCTCACGACCGCCGCGATGCAGGGGTCCCGAGAGGCGACCAGCAATGCGGCTCCCGCCCCGACCGAGTGCCCCACCAGCGCGACGCGGGCCGCATCCACGTCCGGCCGCTCGCGCACCCACGCGACCGCTGCCTGGAGGTCCTCGGCGAAGCGAGGCATCGACATGAACTCCACCGCGTCGCTGCGGCCGTGGCTACGGGCGTCGACGAACAGCATCGACAAGCCCGCCCCGACAACAGCAGGTGCCGCAGGCAACAGGTCCTCGGCAGCGCTTGCCCAGCCGTGCATGACCACCACCACTGGGCGTGCCACACCGTCATCCGCCCCGCCGGCCGGTACGAGCCAGCCACGCAGCCGCGCCCCGTCGACGGCCCTGAACTCGACGTCGTGGGCCTCCAGGTCGAGGTCCGCCGGCGTCCGGTGGACCGACCGCACTGGCAAGCGGTAGAGGCGCAGAAGCAGCGTCCGCAGCAGCATCCCCCGAGGGTACGGCGTCGGATGGGTCCACCGTCCGCCGCTCCAAGGAGGACTCGCAACGGCTGCCGTGAGACCACCACCGTCCGCACGCCGATGGACCGGCTGCGGCCGTCGAGCACCTCCGCGACGGTTCTGGGGCACGACACCAAGCCGATGCCATCCAGGTCGGGGCCCAAGAACCTCCCGGACATGGACCCGCTGAGGGGCACAGCGAGCGCTCGAGAACCGTGACTTCGAGGGCCGACTGTTGAGCAGCCTGGCGCCCGAAACTGCTGGACCCCGTGAATCCAGGGGAAGGGCACCGACCAACGCACGTTGTCCGGAGTTCGCTGACGCTCTCCGTGGGTTCGGAGTCGGACAGCATTACTGTGATACATTTTGGTATTGGAGATTCGGACCAGCGCTCGCCGCCATGGGATCGCTGACCCGGACATCCACCACGCCATCGACAACGCGGTGGCAGCCGGTCTCGTTGAGACGAACGTCGATCAGATCGTTGGCGTGCTGTACATCGGACCTGACCGCGCAGGCCGCATGCTGGAAGTCATCACGGTTGACGACATCGATGACGGCGAAGTCGTCGTCCATGCAATGAAGCTGCGCAGAGCCTACGAACGCTACCTCCCGAGGGAGGACCGATCATGAACGACGCCAAGAAGCGACGCACCAGCGTCCAAGTCACCGACGAACTTGCAGAACGGCTCGCCGATGACGCCGAAGCGGGGTATCCGCCCCGCAACATCCACGTGCGTCCGACCGGTCGGGGCCGCCCGCGGTTGGCGAAAGGTGAGGGGCCATCGCCCACCGTCAACGCCCGGCTCGACGACGAGCTCGCTGATCGGCTCCAGCAGCGCGCCGACCGCGAAGGTGTCCACAAATCCGAGATCGTCCGTGAGGCCCTGCGGGCCTACCTCGCCTGAACGCTGCGCCCCGCCACCCTGCAGTCGAAGCGTCCCGGCGACCGATCGCGTTCTCGCCGCCAGACCGGCCGCACAAGCCCGTGATGATGTGCACGAGGACTTTGCGGCGAAGCCGCACCTAGACATCACGTCGCCGGTTGAGGTTGGCCTTATCGGGGAAGGAGGCCAACATGGTCCTGCAGATCACGCTCACCGCCGTGCGACGGGAGCGGTCGTCCTGCGTCGACTCAAGTCGGACGGCTCTCAAGGACCTTCACATGCCCGAGCAAGGACCCGTTCCGCTGCGCCTGGCATGGCGTGGCCCGTTCGCCAACCGTGAGGTCAACGAACTCCACGCGGAGGCGTTCGAGACCCGCGTCTTCTCCGATGAGGAGTGGGACTGGCAGACACTGTGCGCCCAACACTCGCTGGGCTGGGTCACGGCACGTCACGGTGACGAACTCGTCGGGTTCGCCAACGTCCTGTGGGACGGTCTCGTCCATGCCTGGCTGCAGGACGTCATGGTCGCCAAGCAGCAAAGACGCAGCCGCGTCGGGCAACGGGTCGTTGCCGAAGCCGCCAAGGGGGCGAGGCAGGCACGCTGCGAGCATCTCCACGTCGACTTCGACCACGAGCTGGCGCCGTTCTACATCGACGGCTGCGGCTTCACGCCGGCACAGGCCGGTGTCATGGAGCTGTAGCGAGACGGCCTAACGTGGCCACTCCCGACATCACTTCCACGTCCGGGCGGCAGAACAATGATCGGCCGTGGGGCCGGTGACGCAGGTCCAGGTCGCGAGCCGGGCTGGTTGGGCGGGTTGCATGACTGCAGCGAAGCTCGCGAAGGCGGGGGCGCCCAGGAAGATCACCGCGAAGATGGGGTCGGACACGGTCGCGTTGATCGCGTCCATCACCTTGCCTGTCGTCAGCTGAAGACCGCGTAGAGCCAGGCGGCCGCACCGATGACCATGACCGCCAGACCGGCGAGGATGGCCAGGTAGTCCAGGGATGGGAAGGCGGTGATGGGTCCGTCGAAGTAGTCGACGAGAGATCGAAAGGGGCCGGCGGCCTCATCAACGTCATCGGCGTTGTGGTCTTGGAGATCGCCAGCCATCCTGGCCCTTCGTCAGGCGATGTGGAAGTGCCCCATAGTCGAGGTCGGCCGCCAATAGGTCGAGTTTCACGCGTCACCACACCAAGCCGGAGATGGACGCCACCTCCGCGAACCGTGACGATGAGCGCAGCTTCGCTAGCGGATGTCCACGCATAGCCCGCAGACTCCCTGTCTGCGATGGCTGCTGGACGCTGAGATCAAGCGTCGTCGATCGGCAGGTAGCGGATGCGGTAGCGGTCTTGCTCGATGACTACGACCGCACCCTCGGACAGCTCATACTCGATGCGCGGCAGCACATCGAGGATCGCGCCGACGCGTTCAGTAGCCGAGTCGCCCACGCCGCGCAGGAGCAGGACGTTGGGGCCTGCCGCGCCGGTGAGGGCAAGGATCGTGCCGAAGTCCGTGTCGGTTGTCACGAGAACGCGGTCCTCTTGCAACGCAAGGGCCATCACTTCGTCGTCGGTGTGCCCCGCCAGCCCGAGCAGCCGGACGTGGGTGACGTCGTGACCGGCCTCCGCCAGGCGATGACCCACGGCGTCCTGCAGTGCCTCGTCGACCAGGAGCTTCACGCGCTCTGATCGAGCGGCACAACCCGCTGGTCGACGTTGGCGGCGGCGAAGCGCAAGGCTTCGCGGATGTCCTCGACCTCCAGTTGCGGGTACTCCTCGAGGATGGGTTCCACGGGCGTACCGGCCGCGATCATGCGGACCAGCATGGCCACGGGGATACGGGTCCCATCGATGCAGGGCAGACCACCCATGATCCGGTGGTCGATCTTGATCCGTGTGAAGGCCATGCCTCGATGCTACGTCACCGACGGTCCGGCAGGAAGCCTCGTCTCCACACGGCGAGCACCACGTGCCGAGCAGTTTCCGCGCGCCTAGGGACCATCACACTGGCCAGGCGACCCGCGCAGATCGGGGACTGCGGAGCGTCCTCGAACCGGTGCAAGACGCCCGCATCAGCCAGGTCTCACCCGGGACGTGGTCCGGGTGGCCGGGTGTTCGTGGGCCGTTCGCCTGGGCCTTCAGCGGCGTCACCGTCCGAGGACTCGCTACAGCGCAGACCGGGATCAGTGCAGCGCGAGTACGTCTCGGAGGGCGCTGTCGATCGCGGCCATCGTGCTTGGGCTGAGTAGGCCGCGACGCTCCTCGAGATCGGCCTTGTGGATCAGCTCCAGTTCGTCGGTTATCGCCCGGCCCGTGAGTGGTGCGTCACGCTCGCCGAGCTCCACGATGGTCGACAAGGGACGTTTCGGTCGCGACGTGATGCCTACG
>PWTE01000167.1 GCA_003563915.1 Nitriliruptoraceae bacterium | reverse complement strand
TGCGCGTACCATCGCGCGCGGCCGTGACCGCTCGGGCGCGGCCGCGCTCCCTGACGCCGCCGCGCGACGTGCGTGTGCGGCCCGACCCCGCACCCCGAGGCTGCACCGTGGCGATCGTGGTCCAGAAGTACGGCGGCACGTCGGTCGGCGATGTCGACCGGATGAAGCGTGTCGCCGACCGCGTCGCGCGCACCCACCGGGCCGGGAACCAGACCGTCGTCGTGGTGTCCGCGATGGGGACGACCACCGACGAGCTCGTGTCGATGGCCTCGCGGATCTCCGAGCGCCCGCCGGAGCGTGAGCTGGACATCCTGCTGACCTCGGGCGAACGCATCTCGATGTCGCTGCTCGCGATGGCGCTGCACGACCGTGACGTGCCGGCCAAGTCCTTCACCGGGTCACAGGCCGGCATCATCACCGACGCGGTCCACGGCAAGGCCCGCATCGTCGACATCACCCCCGGCCGGGTGCAGGAGGCGCTCGACGACGGCAACGTCGTCATCGTCGCGGGCTTCCAGGGCGTCAGTCAGGACACCAAGGACATCACCACCCTCGGCCGCGGCGGGTCCGACACCACCGCGGTGGCGCTCGCCGCGTCGCTCAAGGCCGACGTCTGCGAGATCTACACCGACGTGGACGGCGTCTACACCGCCGATCCGCGCATCGTGCCCACGGCACACAAGCTCGACCGGGTCAGCTACGAGGAGATGCTCGAGCTGGCCGCGCAGGGCGCGAAGGTGCTGCAGGTCCGCTCGGTCGAGTTCGGACGTAACCATGGGGTCCGCATCCACGTACGGTCGTCGTTCAGCTTCAACGACGGCACGTGGGTCGGCCCGCAGGAGGACATCGTGGAGGACGCGATCATCTCGGGTGTCGCCCATGACACCTCCGAGGCCAAGCTGACGATCCAGCAGGTGCCCGACCGCCCCGGGGTCGCGTCGCGGCTGTTCTCGGCGCTGGCCGAGGACAACATCAACATCGACATGATCGTGCAGAACGTCTCCGCCGACGGTCGCACGGACATCTCCTTCACGCTGCCCCGCGGCGAGACCGACAAGGCCCGCGCCGTGCTCGAGCCGCTGTGCAGCGAGCTCGGCGCGGAGGGGGTCAGGGTCGACGAGGAGATCGCCAAGGTCTCGCTCGTCGGCGCCGGCATGAAGACCCACCCGGGGGTCGCCGCCAAGATGTTCGGTGCGCTGTCCGCCGCCGGCGTCAACATCGAGATGATCTCGACCTCGACGATCCGCGTGTCGGTCGTGGTGGCGAAGGACCAGGTCGAGACCGCCGTCCAGGCGGTCCACGCCGCCTTCGGGCTGGGCGACGACGCGCAGCTGCTGGAGGATGCCTGATGCCCCGCGTCGCCATCGTCGGTGCGACCGGTGCCGTCGGCACCGAGATGCGCCGCCAGCTCGCCCTCCGGGACTTCCCGGTCGAGGGTGACCCGCTCTACCTCGCGTCGGAACGCTCGGCCGGCACCTCCCTGCCCTGGAAGGACGGCGAGGTAGAGGTGCAGGCCATCTCCGCCGACGCCTTCAGCGGGGTCGACATCGCGCTGTTCTCCGCCGGCGGCTCCCGGTCGAAGGAGTGGGCCCCGGTCGCGGCGGACGCCGGCGCGGTCGTCGTCGACAACTCCTCGGCGTTCCGCATGGACCCCGACGTGCCCCTGGTCGTCAGCGAGGTCAACCCCGACGCGGCCGCCCACCGGCCCAAGGGGATCGTCGCGAACCCGAACTGCACCACGATGGTGCTGATGGTCGCCACCAAGCCGCTCCACGACGCCTTCGGGCTGACCGAGGTGGTGGCGACGTCGTACCAGGCGGCGGGGGGTGCCGGGATGTCCGGTATCACCGAGCTGCTGGAGCAGACCGCCAAGCTGCTCGCCGCCGGCGAGGAGACCCTGCGCACCGACGGGGCGGCCGCCGAAGGCAGCGTCGATGCCGAGGTGTTCTCCAAGGCGATCGCGCTGAACGTGCTGGCCCACTGCGGCAGCTTCGCCGACGAGCGCTACACCGACGAGGAGTGGAAGCTGCTCAACGAGTCGCGCAAGATCCTGTCGCTGCCTGCGCTCCGGGTCTCCCCGACCTGCGTGCGGGTCCCGGTCGTCGTCGGTCACGCGATCGCGGGCCGGTTGACCTTCGCCGAGCCCGTCACCCGGGAGGCGGCCCTCGCCGCGCTGGAAGGCGCGCCCGGCCTGGTCGTCGAGGATGGCACCGGCCAGGACGGTGAGCCGCTGGCCTACCCGACGCCCTTGGCCTCGGCCGGCCGCGACGAGGTGCTCGTCGGCCGGATCCGCGAGGACCTCGGCGACGGCCACAGCCTCAACGTGTTCGTCGTGGGCGACAACCTGCTCAAGGGCGCCGCGCTCAACGCCGTTCAGATCGCGGAGCTGATCGCCGCCGAGTAGGTGCGCGCTACGGCCGGTCGGGCTGGAGCTCGCCGCAGCGGCAGGGCAGCGAGGTGCACTTCGGGCAGCCGTCGGCGTACCGCGCGGCCGCCTGCGCCATGTCGATGCCGCACATGTCCGCCAGCGTGACCAGCCACGCCAGCACGTCGGAGAACTCGACGAACTGCTCGTCAGGACCCTCGCGGCGGATCGCGCGGGACAGCTCACCGACCTCCTCGATGAACCAGCCGAAGGTTCCGTCGACGCCACGTGCGGCGTCCTGCACGCCGTAGGTGTCGCGGATCGTGCGCTGGAACTCGGCCAGGTCCATGGCGTGCTCCCGTGGGGTAGCAGGGAGGGACAGCAGGACGCGCGGCCCCGTGAAGGTGACCGCGCGTCGTGGTGGTCGGGATGGGCGGATTCGAACCGCCGGCCTCCTCGTCCCGAACGAGGCGCGCTAACCAAGCTGCGCTACATCCCGGCTTGTGCCCCGCACGGGAGCGAGGCGGAGCGTACACGTGCCCCGGACCCGGCGCGAACCGTCGTCGAGCGGGCGCTCCGGGCGGGGCGCTGGTCGTGGCGAACTCAGCCGATCAGGTGCAACAGGGTCGCTTCAGGGCGGCAGGCGAACCGGAACGGGGCGTACCGCGAGTGCCCCAGACCCGGCGAGACGTGCAGCCAGTGGTCGCGGTACCGCGAGGGTCCGCGGATCTGATCCAGCGGCAGATCGCAGTTGCCGACCAGTGCGCCGATCGGGGGGAAGCGCACCTGCCCACCATGGGTGTGGCCCGCGAAGAGCACGTCGTGGCCCGCGTCGATCAGCACGTCCAGCGCGGCCGTGTAGGGCGCGTGCACCAGCCCCAGGTTCGCCACGGTGTCGCCGTCGGACGGCGGTGTCACGGCGCTGGCGGGTGGGATGACGGTCTCGTCGAGGTGCGGGTCGTCGATACCTCCGACGCCGATGGGCCCCGCAGCGGTCTCTACGACCGTGGCCTCGTTGCGCAGGGTCGTGTACCCATGCTCGGACAACCGCTCCAGCAGCAGCGAGGTAGCCAGCGGGACGCCGTGCACGCGGCGTTCGGGACGGGTGAAGTAGGCGAAGGGCGACTTCGGTACCGGACCGAACAGGTCGTTGCTGCCGAGCACGACGACGCCAGGTCGCCCTCCAGAGGTCAGTGGCGCCAGCGCGTCGGCAGCCAGGACCTCGGCACCGGGTGCACCCACGAGGTCCCCGGTCGCGATGACCAGGTCGTGGTCGAGGTCCCCGAGCGAGGCGAGGAAGTCGATCCGGTGCTGTTGGCCGGGAACGAGGTGGACGTCGCTGACGTGTAGGACCGACAGGCGCCCAGCGTCGGGCAGGCTCTTCGGCAGCACGATGCGGTGCCGTCGGTACCACCGACGCTCGATCAACGTGCCGTAGGCGACGCACGCGGCACCTGCGGTCGCCACCGCGCCGAGGGCCCGGGTGAGCCGTACCACCTACGACTCCTCGTTGTTGGGTGGTCCCACGCCTTCAGGTGGGCCGGGGCCGCCCCCGCCTTCCTCGGAGCCCTCGCCTTCCTCGCCGTCATCGTCGTCCTCGGGCGGTGGCGGAGGTCGGTAGCGACCGACGTCGAGGACGATCATCTCGTCGTCTTCCGGCGCGAGCTCGGTCCCGGCCTCGGGGTTCTGCGCCAGGACGATGCCGTCCTCGTCCTCGTTCTCGGTCGTGACCGTGCGCCGCCCCACGCGGTAGCCAGCCTCGAACAGCATGTCAGCCGCCTCGTCCAGCGTGAGACCCACGACGTTGGGCACCTCGGGCGGCGAACCTTCACCGTCCGAGACGAGCACCGTGACCATGTTGCCGAGCGGCAACTGGGTGCCGGCCTCAGGGTTCTGCTCGAAGAACGTCCCGGCGGGGCGGTAGTCCTCGACCTCCTCGAACTGCACCGTGAAGCCGGCATCCTCGGCGATGTCCTCGGCCTCGGCGACCGACTCGGCTGCCAGCAGGTTCGGTACGCGACCGACCGGGATCGGACCCGGGTCGGGGAAGGCTTCCGGCTCGAACCGCTGCGCGGCCTGGGACATGTAGGTGGCCCACATCGGTGCAGGGATGGTGCCACCGAACACCTGGCTGTAGGACCGCCCGCCGATGGTGACGTTACGCATGAGTGTGCGTTCAGGTCCGCAGGTGGACCCCAGCCGCTGCTCACCGCAGACCTCGGCCGCCTGGGCCTCGGTGCGGTAGTGGCGCGTGCCGTTCGGGTAGCCGATCCAGGCGGCCGTCGCCATCTGCCGGATACCGCCGACGAACCAGGCATCGACGTTGTTGTCGGTCGTCCCGGTCTTGCCCCGCGTCGGCCACTCTCCGAGGTTCGCGACCGTCGCGGTCCCGCCCGGCTGCACGACGCCGGCCATCGTGTCGACGGCCCGGTCGGCGACCTCGTCGTCGATCACCTGGCGGCAGTCGGGCTGGTGCTCCCAGAGCACGTTGCCCCGGTTGTCCTCGATCCGGGTGATCGGGAAGGCGGCGCAGTACTCGCCCCGGTTGAACAGCGTCGCGTAGGCCGTCGCCATCTCGAGCGGACTGACGTCGCCGGCGCCCAGCGCGAGACTGCACTCCTCCGGGAGGTCGGCGCGGTTGATGCCCAATCGCTGGGCGACATCGACCAGCTTGGCCGGGCCGGTCTGTGCCACGAGCAAGGCGTGGTAGACGTTGCTCGAACGTGCCATCCCCGAGTACATGTCGACGATGTCGTTACCACCCGCGTTACGGACCTCCCAGACGCCCTGTCCGTCACGGCAGCCCTCGATCTCCTGAGGTCCGCGCGCATCCAGGGTCAGACCCGGCGAGATCCCGTCCTCGAGGGCAGCCGCCGTCACGAACGGCTTGAAGGCGGAGCCCGGCTGCCGGCCGCTGCCGCCCATGCCCCAGACGGCGGGGTTCACGGTGGTGCGGTCGCACCACAGGCGCCCGGTGTCCTCGTCTTCGTCGACCCAGCTGCCGTCCTCCTCGCAGGAGCCGAACGTGTGGGGACCGACGGCCATGGCGCGGATCGCGCCGGTGCCAGGCTCGACGCTGACGATCGCGCCGAAGGGTTCGCGGGCGATCTCCTCCGGCGGCTCGTCCTCGTAGGTCAGGTGCTCGAGGATCGCTGCCTGGGCGAGGTCCTGCAGTTCCGGGTCGATGGTCGTGTGGATCCGCAACCCGCTCTGGAACACGCGACGGATCCGTTCCTCGCGGGTCGGACCCATCGCCTCCATGGCGTCGAGCTGGCTGCCCAGATCGGCAGCGACACCTTCGTTGGTGAGCAGCTGGGAGATCCAGCGGGTCCAGAACGGGTACTCCGGCGGCGGCGGTTCGGAGATGCGAGGTTCGAGGGGCTGGCCGATCGCCGCGAAGGCCTGGTCGCTGGAGATGAAGCCCTGTGAGGACATCTGGCGGAGGACGATGTCACGTCGGGCCTGGGCGTTCTCCAGGCTGTTGATCGGGTTGTTCGCCTCCGGAGCGCGGAGCAGCCCGGCGAGCGTCGCGGCTTCGCCGAGGGACACGTCCCGGATGTCCTTCGAGAAGTAGCGGTCGGCGGCAGTGCCGATGCCGTAGGTCCCCGCGCCGAAGTAGGCGCGGTTGAGGTACAGCTCGAGGATCTCGTCCTTGGTGAGCTGATCCTCGAGCTGCATCGCGTAGAGGGCTTCCTCGATCTTGCGCTGCAGGGTCTGCTCAGGCGAGAGGAACGCCATCTTCACGTACTGCTGCGTGATGGTGGACGCCCCGGACTCGATCCCTCCGGCAGTGAAGTTGGTGAGGGCGGCGCGGACGATCGCGAGGTGGTCGACCCCCTCGTGCTCGTAGAAGCCGGCGTCCTCGGTCGCGAGTACCGCGTCGATCACGACCTGAGGGACCTGGTCGAGGGGGATCGGGTTGCGGTTCTCCTCGAACGTCAACTCGGCGAGGACCCGGCCGTCGGCGTCGTAGATGAAGGAGTTCTCGGGCGGCGTGTCGGCTTCACCCAGCGGCGGCACGTCCAGGACGTCGTTACGTACGGCAGCCAGGACGTCGTTCGTCGCGAGCCCGGCGGGGAGGAACAGCGCGCCCAGGAGCATGCCGGTCAGCCCCGCGATGACCACGATCATCACGACCCGGGTCACGATGGCGACCAACCGTCCCGCCGCGCGGACGGCGACAGGACGCTCGCCCGGACTCGGGCTCATCGGGTACCTCCGGAGACGGGTGGCGACGGGGCCGACGATGCAGGACGGTCACGTTGACGTCCGGGACCCCTGGGCCGGGGCGACGGGTTCGGGTGCCGGGGTCGGAGCTACGGGTCCCGCCGGTAGCGCCGGACGGGGCGCTGGACCGGCGCGAGGGTACCGGCTCACGGCCTCCCCACCGGTGGGTGCGACCCCGTCCGTCTAGAGGTAGCCGCTCGCGTTCGGTGGCCGGGCGTCGCTCATCGTGTCGGGTGGTTCGACGCGCCGTTGGACCTCGTCGGGAGCCTCCTGGAACGTTCGGCCGCCGAACCGGTCGCGGATCTGCTCGTCGAGCGCAGCCGCGGTCGTCGCGACCGCGGCGACCGCGGACTGCAGTTCGGGGAGGTCCAAGGTCGATCCGAGCAGGGTGTGTCGCAGCCACACCGCCCGGTTGTCGGGGTCGTAGCTGAAGGCCCCGAACCCGAGCTTGTGGTTGGTGGTCAGCAGGAACGATGCGAGGGGCGGTGACAGGTCGAGGTCGAGGTTGGTGACGGAGAAGACCCCGACCTGTGGTCCGATCGGGCTCGGTCCGACCGTGACGAAGGCGCGTGCACCCTCGTGGGTGAAGGTGAAGTTGCCGAACGCATCGACCTCGTAGCCACCCAGGATCGTGCGGAGCAGACCTCCGACGTGCTCCCGGAGGTCCTCGGGATCGAGGAAGACCCCGGTCCGACGAGGTGGCTTCGGGGGCGGGGCAGCCGGGACGGCGGGTGACAGCGCCCCGACGTGCTCCGCGCCCTCCTCCTCGTCCGAGCGATCGTCCTCCTTGCGGGCGCCCGCGCCACCTCGGTCCGAGGTCCGCTCGCCGGGGCCGGCACCGTCACTCGACACCTCGTCCTCCTCCGCCGGTGGCCGCGAGGGCGATGGATCGTCGCCCTGAGGGTGAGAGGCTGCACGCTCGTCGTCGCTCATCGGGTCTTCCCCGTCGTCAGGACCGTTGCGATGGTGTCCAGTCCCGCCAGGTCGTGGACGTCGCCGCCGAGGAGCGGCACGTCGACCCGCGCCGGGACGGTGACACCGTAGAGGGCAGCGGCCACGTCGCGCCGTTGGCGTCCCGCCAGGTTGCGCACGTCGCGGAGCAGCCACAGGGCACCGGCGACCGACCGGCCCTGTCGATCGTCCGGCTGGGCCTCTGCGACGCGCTCGATCGCGCTGTCGCTGGGGTCCCGCGGGACCTCCGGACGGATCCGGTTGACGACGAGCCCGGCCGCGTGGAGGCCCTCCTGCTCGAGGCGCTCGAGGAAGAACCGCGCTTCGCGTAGCGGGGGTGGCTCCGGTGACGCGATGACGACGAACCGTGAATCCGGATCGCGCAGCAGTTCCAGCACCTGTTCGGCACGTTCCTTGAACCCGGCGTACATACCCTCGAAGTTGCGGAAGAACTCGGCCAGATCCTCCATCAGACCCATCCCGGTCACCTTGCCGGCGACGCGCATGAAGGCCGAGGCACTGGCCCCCACCATCCGACCGATGCCACGTCCGGCAGCCAGACCTGGCCGCAACAGCAGCTGCAACAGGCGACCCTCGAGGAAGGAGGACATCCGTTTCGGTGCGTCGAGGAAGTCCAGTGCGGAGCGCGTCGGTGGCGTGTCGATGACCAGCAGATCCCATCCGTCCGCCTCGTGGAGCTCGTGTAGCCGCTCCATCGCCATGTACTCCTGCGTCCCGGCGAGGCTGCTGGACAGCGTGCGGTAGATGCGGTTCTCCTTGATGGCTCGAGCCCGCTCTGGGGATGTCGCGTGTCGATCGATCAACCGGTCGAAGGTCGTCTGCATGTCGAGCATCATGGCCCAGAGTTCCCCGCCGTCGGGGAGGTCCTCCAGTTCCACCTGACGGGGGTCGTCATCCAGTTCCTCGAGCCCCATCGCCTGGGCCAACCGACGGGCGGGATCGATGGTCAGCACCAGCGTCCGACGGCCAGCCCGCGCAGCGGCCAGCGCCAGAGCTGCCGCCGTGGTCGTCTTGCCCACGCCACCGGCGCCCGTGGTCACGAGGATGTGGGCCGTGGCGACGTCGTCGCCGAGGTCGCCACGCGCGGTCGGGGCGGTCGCGGGCGGGGTCACGACGTGCCCCCGGAGACCGGCGAGGGCCGGGCCGCGGCGATGGCCGCCTCCAGCTCGGTGTCGTCGAAACGCGCCTGGGCGTGAGGACCATCCTCACCGAGCTGCAACGCGAGCACGTCGGCCAGGACCTCGAGATCGGGGACCTCGAAGGTCGGGCTCGTCATGAGGGGAAGGGCGAGGAGCGGCAGCGCGCAGGATCCGACGAGTTCGTCACGGAGTCGCTCCTGGAGTTCGACCTGGTCTCGATGCGTACGGACCAGGTCGAGGAGCAGCTGCGAGGTCCGACCCGACATCCGGGCCCCGTCCTTCGTGACCTGCTCGCGGAGTCCCGATGCCCCCAGATCACGTAGCTGGTCGCGCTGTGGCTCACTGACCCGCGGCACGGTGACCTGGTTGGCGACCAACGGTCCGACGTCGACACCCAGCTCCCGCAGAGCGTGGACCGCCTCGATCGTCTCCTGCACCGGCATCTCCTCCAGCAGGGAGACGACGACCGTGCGGAGCCGTTGGGGGTTCTGCAGCATCTCCCACATCGATCCCGCCTGTCGCTGGATCGGTCCGACGCGCACGATCTCGGTGACACCCTCCGGGGACTGAAGGAACGGGACGATGCGACCCGTCGGCGGTGCGTCCACGACGATCAGGTCGTAGCGGCGGCGTCCGTCGGAGCGACGTTGGATCTCGAGGTCGTAGACCTTGCCGAGGAGCAGGAGGTCCTTGAGCCCGGGCGCAGCGGTGGTGACGAAGTCCAGGGCGTGGGAACGTTCCATGACCCACTGGACCCGCTTGAGCCCGTAGAAGCGGTCGAGGTACTCGTACACCGAGTCGGCGGGATCGATCGCCATCCCCCACAGGCCGGGACGGAACTCGCGCTGCTCGTAGTCCCAGCGGGCGGTGCCGAACGTGCGGCTGAAGCTCTGCCGACCCTCCACCTCGACCAGGATCGTGCGGCGACCGGACGCGACGCCCGCGAGAGCCAGGGCGGCCGCGGTCGTCGTCTTGCCCACGCCCCCCTTGCCGGTCACCATCACGACGTGACTGCTGAGGAGGTCGTCGAAGCCGGCCAGGCCGGTCGGGGTGGACAGGGTCATCGGGTGCTAGCGGTCCTCGTGGGGGCGGTCATCGGGAACGATGCCTCGATCCTAGGGTCGCGTGCGGTGAGGGAGCGGGTCCGGGCTATCGCTACCCTCGCGCCCCATGTCGCTCCTTCCCTTCGTGGCCGTGCGCCGCCTGTTCTGCTCCGCCGTGCTCGCGCTGGTCGCGCTCGGGCTGGTCGCCGCGTCCGCGGCTGCTCAGGACGACCCCGCAGGGGTGGGGGACGGCCCCTGCCCCGACGACGTCGGCGAGACCCGGATCGTCGAGGTCCTCCCGTTGCGCGGTGGCTTCGTCGATCCGCCCGTCTCGGCGCAGATCCAGGACGTCATCGATCTCGCAGGACGCGAGGAATCCGAGCTGGTGGTGCTGCAGTACTCGGCGCGAGGGGGCGTCTCGCTCGACCTCGATGAGCTCTTGGTTCGTATGGAGGCATCGGAGGTGCCCATCGCGGTGCTGATCGGTCCTCTCGGGACCGGCGCGGAAGCGCGCGGTGCTGGTGGGCTGATCTGGGCCGCAGCGGATGTCCGCGCCATCTCCCTGGACGCGACCGTCGGGCCGCTGTCACCGGTGGATCTCGCGGACCTGGCCGGCGACTTCCCGACGGCCGAGCGGACCCGGGAACTCCTGGAACGTGCCGGTGCTGATGCGGAGGTGGCTGACCGCCTGCTGACCGCACCCTTGGATGCGGAGACGCTGACCGAGGCGGGCGTGGTCACCGTGACCGCGCAGGACCTCGAGCCGCTCCTCGTCGAACTCGACGGGGTCACGGTCGACACCGGCGGGAGCGAACACACGCTGCGCATCCGCGCCTGCGAGTTGGAGGTGCGGTTCCACAGCCTCGGGCTGTTGCGGCGGGTCCTCCACGCCGCCACCACGGGCCCGTTCATCTACCTGCTACTGGTGACCGGGCTGGGAGCG
This sequence comes from Nitriliruptoraceae bacterium, assembly GCA_003563915.1. Classification (GTDB taxonomy): domain Bacteria; phylum Actinomycetota; class Nitriliruptoria; order Nitriliruptorales; family Nitriliruptoraceae; genus CSSed11-175R1. The sequence continues at coordinate 15,209 of PWTE01000167.1, read as the reverse complement.
CTGCTCTTCGAGGTCTTCCAACCGGGTTTCGGTGTGGCCGGCCTCGCCGGGCTCGTCACCGCCGCGATCGGTGCGTTCGGCCTGACGGTGCTGCCCGTGACGTGGTGGGCGGTCGCGCTGGTGGTGTTGGGGTTGCTCCTCTACGCGCTCGACACGGCGGTCGCCGGTTTCGGTCCCCTGACGCTGGCGGCCAGTGTCGCCTTCGTGTGGGGATCGCTGCGGTTCTACGCCGCGGAGGAACTGGCCCTCAACGGCTGGCTCGTCGCGGCGACGACGATCGTGGTCGCGGTCTTCTTCGTGTTCATCATGACATCACTGCTGCGGGCTCAGGCCGGCCCCGAGGGTGTGCAGCTCGATGACCTCGTCGGCAAGCCCGGCATCGTCCGTTCCGTGCTGAACCCGGAGGGGCACGTCTATATCGACGGGGCCCTGTGGCGGGCCAAGTGGACCGGGGAGACCAAGCGCGCGAAGGTCGGAACGCCCGTCCGGGTGCACGGGGTCGAAGGGGCCGTCGTCCTGGTGGAGCCCTTCGACGCCGACGCGATGTCGGGCGCTCGACCGGACGGGTCGACCGGATCACCTCCCCCGTCCGACGATGTCGGCCATCCGCACGGGGACGCGGACCAGGCCCGCGACCGCTGACGCTTGCCTCCGTTAGCGCCTGCGACGCTCCCGCAAGCGCTCCGGGTCTAGTCAGGTCACGAGTGCCGGCGTAGGGTGCGCTCACCGCCGATGACCGCCGCCTGCACGAAGGGGAGACGCGTTGACCAGCCGGGATCCTCGCACCGGTTCGCTCCACAGCACGGACCCCTCACCGACATCAGGACAGACAGCCCACCACCCTCCTCACCCCGGCGCTTCACCGGGAGGGGCCGCGCTCGGGCACCTCGGTCGCGGGTTGGCCGGTGCCGTGGACCCGGACCTCGACTGGGACCAGCACGCCCGCTGCCGATCCCACGACCCGATGCTGTTCTTCGGCCCGAACCGCTTCGAGCCCAAGCGTGAGCGCCTGGCCCGGGAAGCCGAGGCCAAAGCGGTCTGTGCGACCTGCCCGTGCCTGCGGGCCTGCCGGGAGTACGCGGTGACCAGTGGTGAGCTCTACGGCGTGTGGGGCGGCCTTGGCGAGGCCGATCGCCGCGACCTCCTGGCGGGACGTCGCTCCGTCGCGACCGCGGTCTGAGGGCGAACGACCCGCGGCCATCCGGGTAGGGTCGCGCCACCATCGTGCGCCAGGAGGAGCTCCTCGTGACCAAGTGGGAGTACGCGACCGCCCCGCTCATCAGCCACGCGCTGCAGCAGATCCTCAACCAGTGGGGCGAGGACGGCTGGGAGCTGGTCTGTGTCGTCAACGACGTGGCCTACTTCAAGCGGCCGCTCGCATCATGAGCACGGATCCCGCCGCACGCCTGACGGAGTTGGGTCTGGAGCTGCCGCCAGTCGCGGCACCTGCTGCGGCCTACCAGCCCTACGCGCAGAGCGGACCGCAGGTGTTCACCGCCGGGCAACTCCCGGTCGTCGACGGTTCCCTTGTGCGCACCGGCAAGCTCGGTGCGGGGTTGACGACCGAGGACGGTGCCGAACTGGCACGTACGGCGGGGCTCAACGTCCTCGCCGCCGCCGCCGCTGCCGCTGGCGGCCTGCATCGGGTGCGCGTCGTCAAGGTCACCGTCTTCGTGTCGTCGGCGCCGGACTTCACCGAACAGCACCTGGTGGCCAACGGTGCCTCGCAGTTGATCGGTGACGTGCTCGGGGACCACGGCATCCACGCACGCTCGGCGGTGGGGGTCGCCAGCCTGCCGATGGATGCCCCCGTCGAGGTCGAGGCGGTGATCGAGGTCCTCGGCGCCTGACCGCCCACGACCCGCGGAGGTGACACGGTGACCGAGGAGCGCAGCGCTGCCGGTCGACTCACCGACGAGATCGTGCAGCCCGTGGACTCGGCCACGGTCCTGCTCGTTCGCGATGCCGTGGAGGGCGCTGGCGGCGTCGAGGTCCTGCTCCTCGAGCGCCACCTCGACTCGGATTTCGCCGGTGGCGCCTACGTCTTCCCCGGAGGCAAGGTGGGCGCCGAGGACCGCGCCCTCGACCCCGCGCGCTGGCAGGCATCGTCGCTCTCCGCCTGGCACGACCGGCTCGGCGTCGGCAGCGACGAGGAGGTCCTCGGGCTCCTGGTCGCAGCGGTGCGGGAGACCTTCGAAGAGGTGGGTGTCCTGCTCGCCCACCGGGAGGGCGGGGAACCGATCGTCGCGCAGGACCTCATGACACCGTCCTTCCGGTCGGCACGGGAACGCCTGGCGAGCCGGGAGGGCCGGTGGGATTGGCGCACCTGGTTGGAGGAGGAGCGGGTCGTCCTCGATCTGGACACGCTCGCGTTGTGGTCCTGGTGGGTCACTCCCGAGGGTCAACACAAGCGGTTCGACACCCGGTTCTTCATCGCGGCGGCGCCACCGGACCAGATCGCCGAGCACGATCGGGTCGAAGCGACGGAGGTGCTCTGGGCCACTCCTCAGGACGCGCTCGCTGCGCAGGTTCGGGGCGAGGTGACCATCATCTTCCCCACCCGGCGCAACCTCGAGACCCTGGCGCGGTTCCCGACCGCGGAGGCGGCGGTGCAGGCCGCCAACGCCGGCGCGGTCGATCAGCGCCGGATCGTGCCCACCATGGTGCGTGTGGACGGGAAGATCCTGGTGCAGCACCCCGACGAGGACGAGCCCAGCCCCGTGTGACGATCCACCGTACGAACGGACAGTGTCCACGCTATGCTGGCGCCGCCTCGACAGGACACGGCGAGGCGCCAACGCGGGAGGCGGAGCGGGAGCCAACCGGGCGGGAGAGGTGAGCGGCGGCCCTAAGGGCCGCCGCTCACCTGTGTGCCGTCCCTGTTCCCGGGGGTGCTCGCCGCAGGCACGGCTGCGCCGCACGTGGACGGGCGCGCGCGGAGACTGAACGGGTCCGGGCCGCGACCCATCCTCGGTCGTCGCTGGGGCGAAGGCCGGGTAAGCGGGCGTGAGCTCGCGACCGGCAGGCGGCGGTGTGTCGCGCGTCGTCGGATCCGGCCCACCCGGACCGCCGATGCGACCTCCGCCGGCATGCCGCCGCCGGTGCCGCTTCGCGGCACCTACCGGGCTCCGACTCACCGCACCGAGTCGGAGCCCGGTACACCTCCCTCGTGCTGCGGGGATGCTCGGGTCACTACCCTCCGGTCCATGTCGCCGGTACCGGACGAGCCCACCGCACCGATCCCACCTTCCGATCCGAGGGAAGGGTGGTCGTTGCCCGGGTTCGGCGAGATGCCGATCACCTCCGTGCTGGATGCCCGGGTCGCGCGGGTCCTGGCCCCGAATGCCTCACCGATGACCCTCGACGGGACGAACACCTACGTCCTGGGCGAACCGGGCTCGGGAGCCGTGATCGTGCTCGATCCTGGGCCCGACGACCCGGGGCATCGCGAACGTGTCGAGCAGGTCGTCGCGGAGCGTGACGCCGAGGTCGCAGGCATCGTCGTGACCCATCACCACGTCGATCACGCCGAGGCGGCCGTGGCGTGGGCCGCACGCTACGGATGCCGTGTCGTCGCGTCGACCGAACAGATCGCCGGACGCGATGGGCGCGTGGTCGCCGATGCCGATGCGGTGGACGCGGGAGGCTTGCGGCTCCAGGTCGTCGCGACCCCTGGACATACGCGCGACCACATCGCGGTGCGGATGGACGACGGCACGCTACTGACCGGGGACCACGTGCTCGGGCGCGGGACCTCGGTCGTGGCCTATCCGGATGGCGATCTGACCGCCTACCTCGAGAGCCTGCGCCGGGTGCTGGATCTGGGCCCGGCCCGACTGTTGCCGGGGCACGGCCCCGAGCTGACGGAGGATCCGCAGGCGGTACTCCGTTTCTACCGCGATCACCGGCGCTTCCGTGAGCAGCAGATCCTCGCGATCCTGGCGGTGGGTCCGGCCACCCCGGCCCAGCTGGTCGCCCGTATCTACGCCGAGGTCGATCGGCGGGTGTGGCCCGCTGCCGAGGCGTCTACTCGCGCTGCGCTGGCGTCCCTCGCCGACCGGGACCGCGTCTGGCTGCGCGATGACGGGTACGCGGAGCTCCCCCGCGGCGACTGATGGTCCATACTGCCTCGACGTCGGCGGGGACGAACCGGGATTCAAGTCCCGGTTCGGTCAGGTCGATACCAGCGACAGACCTGTGATGATCAGGTCCGCGCGTCCGATGCGCGCACCACACCGCACCGACCTTGGAGGTGGCCCGTGGCCGAGTTCCTCGACGCCTTCGCCGTCGAGCGCGAGAGCCTGCTCACCGCGCTAGCCCAGGTCGAGGACGTCTGGGGGCGTTTCCAGGAGCGCCGCGGGATCGAGGTGGAAGGCACGGATCTCTCCGACTCACTGATCGCGGGGGAACTCGCCCTCGTCCGCCGTGACCTCCAGGCGACCCAGTTCACCGTGGGGATCTTCGGGCTCATCAAGCGCGGCAAGTCGACGCTGCTCAATGGACTCATCGGTCGCGAGGTGTCGTCGATGCACGTCACCCCGGAGACCGCGGTCCCGGTGTACGTCTCGTATGGCAAGCACGCGGAAGCCACCGTCCACCTCGCTGACGGGGAGACCCGCCACGTCGCGGTCGAGGATGTGGAGCGGTACACCTCGCAGAAGCACAACGGTCAGAACCATCTCGGAGTCACGCACGTCGAGCAGCAGGTCCCGGTCGGTTTCCTCCGCAATGGCACCCGCCTGATCGACACGCCCGGTCTGGATGACGCTGAGGCAGACGAGGTCTATACGGAACGAACACTGCAGGAACTCGACATCGTCGACGCTGGCATCGTGTTGTTCCTGTCGCCGCCGACGGTCGGGGCGACCGAGATGGATTTCCTCGAACAGATCGTGGGGCGCGATCTCAAGAAGACCTTCCTCGTCTGCAACATGTATCCCCAGCACTTCCACGACAAGGAGACCCGTACCGCGGTCCTCGACTACGTGGGCGGACGCATCGTGCAGGCCTCCAGGGATGCTGGTCGTAGCGGTGAGGTGCGCATCTATCCAGTGTGCGCCCTGGAAGCATGGCAGGCCCGACAGAACGATGACATCGATCTGTGGAAGCGGTCGGGAGCCGATCGGCTGCTCCGGGACGTCGAGACGTACCTGTCCGGGTCCGCTGGACAACAGGTGCTGGAGGAGGCGGCTGACCGCATCGCGAAGGTCGCAGACATGGCGATCTCGGAGGTGAAGGTCCGTCAGCATCTGCTGGACGATCCGGAGGAGCTGGACGTCTTCCGCCGCCAGTTGGACCGCAACGTCGCGACCTTGGAACGGCGGTTCGACGATGCCGTCTCGATGGCTATGACCGAGGTCGCTCCCCTACGTATGCGGATCCGTGGACTCGTGCTCCAACCCTTCGCGAAGGCGAAGAAGGAACTCGACGAACTCGAGAGTCTCGAGGAGGTCGAGGCGTTCGCGGGCCGTTTCCGACGGCAGGTGGAGGTCGCGGGTGAGTTGGCCTCCCGACAGTTCAGTGAAGGCTTCGGGCGAACCGTGGCGACCTTGCAGTCGAAGCTCTCGGAGCAGTTCGAGTCGGTCATGACCGATCTCGCACCGAACCTTCCGCAGGTCCAGTTGTCCGCTTCGGCGCTGCTCGTGACCCCCGACCAGATGCAGTCCGTCAAGCGCCACCACCAGCGTTCCAAGTCGTCCAGTGCCAGTGTCGCGGTGGCGACCGGTCTGGCCGGCGGGGGCGCCGCGTTCCTCGCGGCTGGGACCCTCCTCGGTCCGATCGGTCTGTTGGGAGGTGCCCTGGTGGGCTGGAAGATGACCAGCCTCCTCGCGACGACCCGCAGCTTGAAGCAGGTCCGTGCGACCATCCTCAGCCGGCTGGACGAGATCGCTGAGGTGCTGCTGAAGGACGTCGACGCGCAGGTCGCCGCCGCGGTCGAGACCGTGCGCGCGGCCGTCGAGCGCCGCCGCCGCGCGTTCGCCCACGATCTCTACCAGCAGTTCGAACTCGTGCAGGCGATCAGCGACAACCCGGAATCGCTCGAGACCTACCGCCTCGAGGCGGTCCGTTTCGAGGACGCGTTCGAGAAGTGTGCTGATCGTGCCCGCCGTGCGGTCACAACGACCTCCCAGGTGAGCATCAGCGCCTGACCGCCGTTGCCGGGGCGCGCCTGGACCGCGTCTCAGGTGGTCCGGCGCGTGCGCTTGATCCCGGCGGCCTTGAGCGCAGCAGCAGGGACGCCTGCTTCACGCCATGCGGTGTAGCTGATGCCCTTGCGCTCGGAGTATTCCGCAGCGACGTCGATGAATCCAGCCTCCAGCGCCTCAAGGTCCGGCTCATCCTGCATCTCGACCAGCCGCTCTTCCAGGTCGAGTCGTTTCTGGATCAACTCGACCCGCTTCGCGGGGTCCGGTTCCTGGTCGACCGTGGCCTGGACCTCATCGATCTTGGACTCGATCGTCTCGCGATCGAGCTTGCGTCCCGGCTTGCGATCCTGCTCCAAGGCGGCCAGGTACTCGCGCACCGCCTTGCCCTGCGCCCGCCCTTTCGCAAGGGCGGCTTTGTGGTCCTCGCTCATCTTCTTGGCCACGATCATGCCCTTCATCGTCCGGATGATCATTCGAGGAGACCTACCGTATCACCGATACAAGCTGTACTGCTCCTGCTGATATGGGAGCAGGTCGGTTGCTCTTCTTGCGGTTCCTGCGGTCGACCTTTTGCTCCCATCCTCGCTCTGGAGGGCCGGTCTTTTGTCTAGATCTCGCCGGTCTCCATGAGGCTTTCACCACGGTTCACGGTCGGGAGTGACAGGACGAACTCGCTGTGCCCCGGATGGGAGTCGATCAACTCCAGGCGCCCTCCCATCCCCTCCGCGAGTTGGCGAGCGATGGACAGCCCGAGGCCGACCCCGCCGGTCCTCATGGTGAGGGGGTCTTCCAACCGCTGGAACCGCTCGAAGATGCGCTCCTGTTGCGTGGACGGGACCCCCGGCCCGCGATCGATGACGCGGATCGTGACCTCTGCGCCATCGTCGTCCAGTGACACGGTCACCGGTTCCTCGGTAGGGCTGTAGCGCAGGGCGTTGTCGAGCAGGGCGTTCACGGCCTGACGGAGCCGTAACGGATCGCCCTGAGCGGTCACCTCGCCGTCGGGGAGTTGGAGCTCGATCCGTCGGTCCGGGGACCGTTCGGCAGCCTCCGTGGCGAGCCGCGCGACGATCTGGCGGACCTCGGTCTCACGCGTCGTGATGATGCCGTCGAGTTGTCCGCGTTCGAGCTCCGTGACCAGCAGCAGGTCCTCGATGATCTCCGCCAGGTGGTCGGTGCGCTCGAGCACACTGGACAACGCCTCGCGTTGTTGTTCGCGGCCGAGCCGATCGCCCCGTCGCAGCAACAGTTGGACGTAGCCACGGATCGGTGTGAGCGGTGTGCGCAGCTCGTGCGAGACACGGGACACGAAGTCGGCCCGCAGCCGCTCGAGTTCGGCTTCCCGGCTGACGTCGCGCACCAGGACCACGTCGCCTACCACGTTGCCGCGACCGTCGAAGAGCAGGGCGTGGTTCTCCTGGACGTCGTGGGGTTCCCCGGCGGTCCCACGCCACCGCGCCTCGAGGCGCGTCTGACCGGTCGCGATCACGTCGGGGTCGTCGAGCAGCCAGCGAGCGACGACCGGGGTGGGTCCCTCACGTAGGTCTGGCGTGAGCAGGTCCGCCGCCCGGGTACCGATCGCCGTCTCGGCGGGGATGCCGGTCAGGTCCTCGAGTGCAGGGTTCCACAGCCGGAGGACCCCCTCCTCGTCCAGGAGGAGGATCCCGTCGGAGGCGCCGCGGACCACCTGGTCCAGCCGATCGCGTTCCGCACGGACCGAGGCCACCAACTCGGCGGCCGCCAGCGACGAGCGTGCCGCCACCTGGATGGCCAGCACCGGGACGAGGAGCAGCGGGATGAGGAAGGGCTGGGTGACCCACAGGCTGGCGGCCACGATGCCCACCGCGACGGTGCCCAGCATCGAGGTCAACGTCAGGGGGACCTGCTGGTCGAAGTCCGCCAGGCCGCCCGGTCCACCGATGCGGCTCACCAACCCCCGGAAGGCCAGGGTGTTGACCGCCGCGTAGACCCCCATGCCGAGGACGATCGCGGTGATCGACCGCTCCCCCACCAGCGGCCCGAGGTCCGGTGTGGCGTCCAGGACGATCGCGGCGGCCGAGGTGGCCACCGTGACCTGGGAGACGTTGAACAGGACCTTGTCGGCAGAGAGACGCCGTGGGAGGTGACCTGCGAGCATCGCCACGGCGCTCGCCAAGACGACGTGGATCGGGGCCACCACCAGGAACCCTGCGGTGATGGCCGCCTCACTCAGGGTGAAGGCGGCACCTGCGCGACCGACGTCGATGTAGACGACGATGAACTCGGCCAGGGTGACGATCGCCACCAAGGCGAGCAGCACGGTGACGTCGAACCGTGTGAGGTCCGACGACAGCAGGAGGATGGCGACCGCGGCCAGGGCCGCGGCCGTCCACAGCGCCAGGAAGCGCCCAGGGGCGCGTTCCACGTCACGCTCCCTCACGGTCGACTGCGCGCGACTCTACGCCTCAGCGGCCGTGGCGGGAGCGCCCGGCGTTGTCTCAGCGGATCCAGACCCAGCCAGCGACCAGCGGCGAGCCCGCGATCGTCGGTAGCGCCGCGGCCAGCAATGAGGCCCCCAGCGCGGTCAGGGCGGCGATGCGCAGCTTGAGGGTGCGTGCATCCGTCATCTTGTCGCTCCTTCGCTCGACTCACAGCATCCACAGGACGCGGATATAACTTTAAGTGTCGGCATGACCACTATACGTCATTAGCGGGTCGGTCGCTGGCCCGAGGCCCGGGGCCGACGGCGGTGGGCCAGCAGGCCGACCCGGCCCGGACCTCGGCTTGGGTTGAGCCCACCGGTCTCACTAGGTTCGACCGTGTCCGGCAACGGCGCCGGACGGTTCACGCGCCAGCGGCGCGAGGAGAAGCTCCCGTGTCCATCCAGCTCCCAACTGCCCGGTCCGTCACGGTCGACCCGACCCAGGAGGAGCTCCGGGGGTGGGTCCAAGAACTCATGCCGAACGTGACCCTCACCGAGTTCGGCAACCTCAACTATCAGGCGCGCATCAAATCCCGCCTCGCCGGGTCGACCTTCTTCGTGTCGGATGAGCCGACGGGGAAGCCGACGATCAGCCGCTCCGAAGCCGCGGAGTGGGCCGCGAAACAGGACGCCTACATCGCCGAGCAGGACATGGTCCTGATGCGGGGCTACATCGGGCCCGATCCGGGGTTCCGGACCGCGGCGCAGCTGTACATCGAGCGCGCGAACTCGAACATCCCCGGCATGCAGGACCAGCTGTACTTCGAGCCGGATGAGGGGTTCGAACCGGAGTTCACGGTCATCTACACCCCGAACCTGCCGGCCCCCGGAAAGCCGGACGATTGCCTGATCACCGTCGATCTGGACACCTGGACGACGCGGGTGTTCGGGTCGGACTACTTCGGTGAATCCAAGATGGGTGGCCTGCGGATGTGGAACCGCCTGGTGTACGACCGCGGTGGTCTGGCCATGCACTCGGGCGCCAAGACCTTCCCTGCGGACCACACCGCCAGCGGCGAGGAGGAGCTGGCCCTGATCATCGGTCTGTCCGGGACGGGCAAGACCACCACGACCTTCCGCGAGGTCAAGGGCTCGCTGCCGGTCCAGGACGACTTCATCGCGTTGATGCCGGGCGGCAAGGTTTACACGACCGAGAACGGCTGTTTCGCGAAGACCTTCGGGTTGGATCCTGACGACGAGCCGACGATCTACGCCGGCGCGACCCGCCCGGACGCCTGGCTCGAGAGCGTCTCCGTCGACGCGGACGGCAACGTCGACTTCTTCGATACCGACTACACCGCGAACGGCCGCTGCACCTTCGGGCTGGAGCACATCCGTCACCGCGATCCCCGCGATCTGCCGATGGCGCGCTACCTGTTCATCCTCAACCGCAACGAGGGCCTGATCCCCGCGGTCGCGCGGCTCAAGCCGGACCAGGCCGCGTACTACTTCATGCTGGGGGAGACCAAGGGCACGTCTGCGGGTGGTGCGGCCGAGGCCGGCAAGAACCTCCGGGTCCCTGGCACCAACCCCTTCTGGTTCGAGGGGGACGCGTCGCAGGGCAACCGTCTGCTGGAACTGCTCGAGAGCTCGCCGTTGGAGGTCTACCTGCTCAACACCGGCCGGGTCGGGGGAACCGACGCCGACGAGCGTTCGAAGAAGGTGCGTATCGCCCACTCGGCAGCTGTCCAGCACGGCATCGTGGACGGCACGATCAGCTGGCAGATCGACCCCGACTTCGGCTACGAGGTCGCGACCGCGATACCGGGCTTCGACGACGACGAACTGCTCCAGCCACGCAAGCTCTACGAGCGGCAGGGACGTCTCGACGAGTACGACGCGCTCGTGGCCTCGCTGAAGGAGGAGCGGGCGGCCTACCTCTCCGGGTTCGACGGACTCGACGCCAGCATCGTCGGCGGTGCGGGCGACTGATCCCACGGTTGCGCTGCGCCGTCCCGGAGTAGCCTGTCGGACGACCGACCGGCAGGGGTGTGATGCAGCCGCTCGAGGTGACGCTCTTCGGCGGCTTCACTCTGCGGCGAGGTGGCGAGGTCGTCCCACCGATCGCGTCACGGGTCGGCCGGTCACTGTTCGCCTACCTGGCGGTGCAGGCCGGGGTGGCACTGCCCCGGGAGCGGCTGGTCAACGAGTTCTGGCCGGAGCTGTCGGAGTCCCGAGGGCGACGCCGGCTCAGTCACACGCTCTGGCAGCTCCAGGACGCGTTGAGCGAACTGCCGGGTGAGGCAAGCTACCTCGATGTCGGCACCGACACGCTGGCGCTGGGTATGTCGGCGCCGGTCACCGTGGACGTGCAGGAGTTCGAGCGCGGCCTCGACGAGCTCCGGCACCTGCGGACCTCCACGACGGTCCGCTCCCGGGACCTGCCGCGCCTCGAGCAGGTCGTGGAGCTGTACCGCGGGGACCTGTTGGACGGTCACTACGAGCCCTGGGTCCGTGATGAGCAGGAACGGTTGGCGCAGCGCTACCTCGAGGCCCTGGCGACCCTGGTGACCATGGCCAAGCGTCTGGGCGCCTACGACGACGCGCTGGTCTACGCCCGCCGGATCACCCACCAGGATCCCCTGCGTGAGGACGGCCACCGCGAGGTGATGCGCCTGTCGATGTTGCTCGGCCGTCCCAGCGAGGCTCTGCGCCAGTTCGAGCGCTGCCGCGAGGTGCTGGCGGAGGAGCTGGGCGCCGACCCCTCGCCGTCCACGATCGAGCTGCACGCGCGGATCCTGCGTCAAGGGCGCGGCGACGCCGTCGCCAGGGCCGAGCCGGTCCCGTTCCCGGACCGCATCCCGCTGGTCGGGCGTGACCGGGAACGGGCCGCTGCGCTGGAGGTCATCGATGCCGCGCTGGGCGGCCGCGGTGGCGGGGTGCTGGTCGAAGGCCAGCCCGGGCAGGGCAAGACCCGCCTGCTGGAGGAGCTCGTCGACGACGCCGGGTGGCGTGGGTTCGCCCTCTCCTCGGCACGTGGCAGCGGCAGTGGTGGCACCGAACCCTTCGCGCTGGTGCGCGGGTTGCTCGCCGAGACACTCACACCGCTGCGCCTGGAACACCTGCGCCACCGGGTCGAGCCCGTCTGGCTGGCCGAGGTGGCACGGCTGGTGCCCAGTGTCGCGCGGGCCGTGCCGCCCGGGTCGGTTGCGACCCCGCGTCTGCGGGGTGACGAGGGCGCACAGCGGATGCGTGACGCGGTGGTGCGGGTGCTCCTCGCGTTGACCGACGTCGACCCGCTGCTGATCGTGCTCGACGACGTCCAGGACGCGGACAGCGACTCCCTGTCCGTGCTCGCAGGGTTGGCGACGTCCCTCCCGGACCACCCGGGCGTGCTCTTGCTCGGCTACCGGGGGGAGGAGGCCCGCCACCGCCCCGAGGTCTGGCAGGTGATCCAGGAGCTCGATCGCGAACTGCGTCCGGCCCGGCTGGTGCTCGGTCCGCTGGACGTCTTCTCGATCGGGGAGGTCACCCGCGTGGTCGCCCAGGGGCAGCGCATCGACCCGTCCGCGGCCGCGCGGTTGCGCGACGAGACCGGCGGCAACCCCCTGTTCGTCGTCGAGACCCTGCGGGAGCTGGCGGACCAGGGGCAGCTCGGTGCCCTGGAGGAGGACGCGGCCCAACTGCCTCTGCCCGGCAGCATCCGTGAGCTCGTCCTGGCTCGCACCGAGCGGCTCTCTGCTGTGGCGCGCACCGTGCTCGACCTGTCCGCGGTGGCCGGCGACCGGATCGACCTGGACACGCTCGAGGCAGCCTCGGAGCTGCCCCGGGCGACCGTGGTCGACGGGGTCGACCTGTTGGTCCGCTGGTCGCTGCTCCGGGAGCTCGGTGAGGGCTTCACGGCGCACCACGACCAGATCCGACGGGCCTGCCTCGATGCCCTCGACCGCGAGGCACGACGGGCGCTGCACCGACGGTTGGGGGAGGCTCTGGAGCAGCACCACCCCGACGCCGTCGAGCGGTTGGCTGGTCACTTCGAGGCCGCGGGCCTCGGTCGGCGCGCCGTCGGCTACCTCGTCAGCGCAGGTCGCCGGGCCGTGTCGCTGCATGCCTACGCGGCGGCGCGCGACGCGTTCAGCCGGGCTGCACAGCTCCAGCGCCAGGGGCCCTTCAGGGTCGAGGATCGCGTCGCGCTGCTCCAGGACCTGGAGGATGTCCTGGACGTGCTCGGCGAGCGCGACGAGCAGCACCGCGTGCTCGCCGAACTCGCCGAACTCGCCGGTGGCGAGGCCGCCATGGTCGCCGAGGTAGCACGTCGGAGCGCCCTGCTCCGTGCGGCCCTGGGAGCGCCCGGTGATGCCGTCGACGACGCCGACCGCGCCATCGCGATCGCGCAGGACCTCGGCGACCCGGCGGTGCTGTCCCGCGCGGTCCGGGCGGCGGCCAGCGTGCGGGCCTGGGCGGGACGGCCCGACGCGGCGCTGCCGCTGTGGGACCGGGCGATCGAGCTCGCGTCCACGCCGGTCTCGCTCGCCGAGGCGCGCACGATGCGGGCATCGGTCCTGCGTGAGCTGCACCGCTACGACGACGCGGTCACGGAACTGGAAACGGCCCTCGCCGTCGCCGAGCAGGGCGGCGAGCTGCGTGAGGAGGCCCGGGCGTTGGGCGTGCTGGGTGCCATCCGGATGGAGCTGGGTGACAGCGGGGCCGCCGTGGAGCTGTACCGGCGCAGCCTGGAGCGCTGCGAACGGATCGGGTTCCGCCGTGGCGAGCGCATCAACCTCACCAACCTGGGCAACGTCCTGTACGGCCGTGGTGAACTGCTGGCCGCACTCGACGCCTACCAGCGCGCGGCGAGCATCGCCCAGGCCATCGGGGACGCCTCCGGACTGGCGGCGGCACGCATCAACCTGGGGGTCGTGCGGCACACCGTGCTGGGCCAGGACGAGCTCGCGCGACGCGACCTCGAGGCGGCGTTGACCCACTTCGAGCCGGTCGGGGCCGCACGCTTCGTGGCGGCGTGTCACGAGTCGCTGGCCGGGGTGGCGCTGCGCGCCGGTGAGCTGGACCGCGCGCAGGAGCACATCCAGGCCGGTGAAGCGGCGATCACCGGCAACGACGACGCCTGGTCCGGCGTGCCGCTGCTGCTGCGTCGGGCCGAGCTGGCACTCGCGCGGGATGAGCTCGAGGCTGCGCTCACCGCCGCGACCGAGGCGCTGCAGGCGGCCGAGGAGCACCGTCTCCGCGATCTGCTCCCGGGGGCGCTGGCGTTGCTGGCACGCAGCCACCTCGCGGTCGATGACGCCGAGCGCGCCGCACGGTTGGCCGACGACGCCGTCGGTGCCCTGGCGGAGGGCGCCGAGCGTCCGTACCTCATCCACCTGGTTCACCACGACGCCCTGGCGGCAGCGGGGCGTGATCGCGAGGCCCGGACGGCCCTCGCCGCCGCCGTCGCAGCCCTTGAGGCGATGCTGGCCGGCCTGGACGAAGGTGACCGCGTCGTCGCCCTGGCGGTCCCTGAGCATGCGCGCCTGGCTGCCCTGGCCGCACAGGTCACGCCGCGGAGGATCCGTGTCGAGGTCGCGGCCAGCGGCGCCCCCCTCGGTCGTCCGCTGGGGCCGGAGGACCTCGTGGAGGTCGAGGTCGTGCTGGATCCGTCGGCGGCACCCAGCGACCCGGTGGCCCGTCGACGTCACGACCTGCGTTCCGCGGTCGCGCAGGTCATCGACCAGGGTGGCGCGGTCACCGTCACCGATCTCGCCGGGATCCTCGCGGCCAGCGAGGCCACGATCCGCCGGGACCTGGCGGCCCTGCGCTCTGAGGGCACCCACGTCGCGACCCGGGGTGCCCGCGCCGGCTGAGGTCGACCGGGACGGACCGCGGGCGGCGGCCCGGGTTCGAGCGGTGGACCTGCCGAGTTGTCGGCGATATCGCCGGTTCCTGACGCGGCTGGCCGGGTTCGAGTGGTGGACCTGCCGAGTTGTCGGCGATATCGCCGACAACTCGTGGGCTGGGGGCGTGGGGGATGAGCGCAAGGTCGGCCGCGAGGGGCGCTGACACCGAGACAGTCGCGAGACACCGCCGGGGTTGGGTGCGTGGCGTTCGGCTCATCGAGCCGCTCGCGACCCGCCCCCAGACCCGGAGGTCCCCCCGTGAAGCGTCGCCTGACCGTCCTCTCCCTGACCGCCGCTCTCCTCGCCCTGGCTGCGCAGCCTGCGATGGCCGGGATCGTCAACGTCGGTTGGTGACGCTCGGCCGCGCGACGCGCTCGCGGACGGTTGCCGCAGCCCAGCGCTGCCACGGGGGGACCGTCCGTGTCGTGTCGACGCGGTGAGGGCGAACGATGGAGCGAGGTTCGAGGCTGCCCAGGATCTCCGACCAGCCGTGACGCAGGCCCCGTCCTCGCCAGGTCAGGTCCCGCGATCTCTGCGGGCCCGCTGGACGGAGCACCGATGGAGGGTGAGCACGGTCGGGGGCACCCCGACCGCTTGACGGCCATCGACCGGATCCCCGACCGGGCGATGGCGGTCGTCGTCGTGCTGACGTTGCTCGGGGCTTGGGCGGTGGCGGGGGCGTCGCAGTCCGAGGTCTCCGTGGGCCGTCACCTCTTCTACGTCCCGATCGTCGTGGCGGCGCTGCGCTTCGGCCCGGTGATCGGCGGC